>NZ_CP101125.1:2412934-2714239 GCF_024296925.1 Pseudomonas nunensis | reverse complement strand
ACACGCGGGAACAAATCAGCCTTGGCCACGCCGATACGGGCGGTGGCGGAAGCCAGTTTGCGTTCCGCGCTGAGGATGTCTGGGCGACGTTGCAGCAGTTCACCCGGATCACCGATCGGCAGCGCCTTGGCGATGGCTGGCAAATCTTTCGGGCTCAGGTCGACGGTCAGCTTGTCCGGACGTTCACCCAACAGGGTGGCGATACGGTTTTTCTGCCGAACCTGTTCGGCCTGCAGTTGCGGCACGCTGGCTTCTACAGAGGCCAGGCGTGCATCGGCGCGGACCACATCGAGCTGATCGCCGACGCCGGCATCACGCAGGCTGACGGTGATCTTGCTCGATTCCTGCTGGTTGTTCAGGTTGGCCAGGGCGATCTTTTCTCGCAGTTGCGCACCGCGCAGTTGACCGTAGGCGTCCACCAGTTCGGCAATCATGCTGACTTGCAGTTGGTAAAGATCGGCTTCAGCCGCTTGTTGCTCGGCGTCGCTGGATTCCAGGTTGCGCTGGATCCGGCCGAAGAGGTCCAGTTCCCACGCCATGTCCAGACCCAGGTCATAGCGTTCGCTATTCACCCGTTTGGTGGTCTGGCCAGGGATTTGGCCCTTGGCCAGGTCACTGCTGGCCCGGCTGGTGATGGTCGGCATCGCGTCGTTGCTGACGTCATCGCGAATCGCTCGCGCGGCTTTCCAGCGGGCGAAGGCGACGCGCAGATCACGGTTGCCTTGCAGCGATTGCATCACCAACTGGTTGAGGGTCGGGTCTTCAAACTGTTGCCACCAGATGCCTTCGAAACGCGAGCGGTCATAGTTCTTCTGACCGCTGGCGCCATCGGTGACGGCCGTGATATTGGCCGGCTCCGTGGCTGGGGTTTTGTAGTCCGGGCCGACGGCGCAGGCACTCAGGGCCAGTACCAGCAAGCTCGGCAGGAAGGCTTTCAGGCTCATTGTTGCGACTCCAGTTTCAGGGCCTTGGCCGCTTTGCGCGCTTCACCGCGCTCCACAAAGTTACGAATCAATACGTAGAACACTGGCGTCAGCAACAGACCGAAGAAGGTCACCCCGAGCATCCCGGAGAACACCGCCACACCCATGGCATGACGCATTTCGGCACCGGCACCGCTGGAGAAAACCAGTGGCACAACACCCATGATGAACGCGAAAGAGGTCATCAGGATCGGCCGCAGACGCAGACGGCATGCTTCGAGTACCGCAGCCAGGGGGCCGAGGCCTTCCTGCTGTTTATCCTTGGCAAACTCGACGATCAGAATCGCGTTCTTACAGGCAAGCCCCACCAGTACGATCAAGCCGATCTGGGTGAAGATGTTGTTGTCGCCTCCCGAAGCAATCACACCAGTGATGGCCGACAGCAGGGTCATCGGCACGATCAGGATCACCGCCAGTGGCAGGCTCCAGCTTTCGTATTGCGCCGCGAGCACCAGGAACGCCAGCAATACGCAGAGCGGGAACACGAACAGCGCGGTGTTGCCGGACAGAATCTGCTGGTAGGTCAGGTCGGTCCATTCGTAGGTCATGCCGTTAGGAAGTTCATCCTTGAGCAGTTTCTCGATGGCCGTCTGAGCCTGGCCGGAGCTGTAGCCTGGGGCTGCCGCACCGTTGATTTCAGCAGTGATGAAGCCGTTGTAGTGCATCACGCGGTCCGGGCCCGAGGTGTCGCTGACCTTGATGAAGGTCGCCAGCGGGATCATCTCGCCTTTGTTGTTACGCACTTTCAGCTGACCGATCTGGTCCGGTTCGAGGCGGAACTGTTGCTCGGCCTGAACGTTGACCTGGTAAGTACGACCGAAGCGGTTGAAGTCGTTGGCATACAGCGAGCCCAGGTAAATCTGCAGGGTGTCGAAGATGTCGCTGACGGCCACGCCGTGGGTCTTGGCTTTCTCACGGTCGATAGCGGCATCGACCTGCGGCACGTTCACGGTGTAGCTAGTGAACAGGGCGGCCAGTTCCGGCACGTTGTGGCTCTTGGTAATGATGTTCATGGTTTCTTTGTACAGCTCGTCGTAGCCCAGGTTGCCCCGGTCTTCGATCTGCAGGCGGAAACCACCGATGGTGCCCAAGCCTTGTACTGGCGGCGGCGGGAAGATCGCCATGTAGGCTTCTTCGATCCCGGCGAACTTGCCGTTCAATGCACCGGCAATCGCACCGGCGGACATGCTCGGGTCTTTACGCTCGTCGAACGGTTTCAGCGTCACGAACACGATGCCGGCGTTCGGGCTGTTGGTGAAGCCGTTGATCGACAGGCCAGGGAAGGCCACCGCACTTTCCACGCCAGGCTGTTTCAAGGCCAGGTCGGACATGCGTTTGATCACGTCTTCGGTACGGTCCAGGCTCGAGGCATCCGGCAATTGCGCGAAGGCCACCAGGTATTGCTTGTCCTGGCCGGGTACGAAACCGGTCGGGGTATTGGCGAAACCGAAGAAGGTCAGCACCATCAGGCCAGCGTACAAGAGCAGGGCGATACCGCTGCTGCGGATAACCCGGCCGACGGTGCCGACGTAGCCATGACTGGCCTTTTCAAAGAAGCGGTTGAACGGACGGAACAACCAGCCACCGAAGATCTTGTCGAGCACCTTGGAGAAACGGTCTTTCGGAGCGTCGTGGCTCTTGAGCAACACCGCAGCCAATGCTGGCGACAGGGTCAGCGAGTTGAAGGCCGAGATCACGGTCGAAATCGCGATGGTCAGGGCGAACTGCTTATAGAACTGCCCGGTCAACCCGGAGATAAAGGCTGCCGGGATAAAAACAGCACACAACACCAGTGCCGTGGCGATGATCGGGCCAGTTACTTCACGCATGGCGCGCTTGGTGGCTTCGACAGGCGTTAGCCCAAGCTCGATGTTGCGCTCGACGTTCTCCACCACCACGATGGCGTCGTCCACCACGATACCGATGGCCAGTACCAGTCCGAATAGCGAGAGGGCGTTCAGCGAGAAGCCGAACAGGTGCATCACCGCAAACGTACCGATCAACGAAACCGGCACCGCCACCAACGGAATGATCGAGGCGCGCCAGGTTTGCAGGAACAGAATTACTACCAAAACAACCAGGATCAGTGCTTCGAACAGGGTGTGAACCACCGCCTCGATGGAGCCGCGCACGAAGATCG
This sequence comes from Pseudomonas nunensis, assembly GCF_024296925.1. Taxonomy (NCBI): domain Bacteria; kingdom Pseudomonadati; phylum Pseudomonadota; class Gammaproteobacteria; order Pseudomonadales; family Pseudomonadaceae; genus Pseudomonas; species Pseudomonas nunensis. The sequence continues at coordinate 2,711,116 of NZ_CP101125.1, read as the reverse complement.
TCGGGTCATAGACGATGCTGAAGTCCATGCCTTCCGGGAAGCTCTTTTTCAGTTCAGCCATCTTGTCGCGAACTTCGTTGGAGATCTGGATCGCGTTGGAGCCAGGACGCTGGAAGATCGGGATCGCTACCGCAGGCTGGTTGTTCAGCAAGGAACGCAGGGCGTATTGGCTGGAACCCAGTTCAACGCGAGCGATGTCTTTGAGGCGAGTGATTTCACCGTTGTCGCCGGAGCGAATGATGATGTTCTCGAACTCTTCCTCGGAAACCAGACGACCCTGGGTGTTAACCGACAACTGGAAGCTGGTGGCATTCGGCGCAGGAGGCGCGCCCAAGGCACCGGCAGCGACCTGACGGTTCTGCTCGCGAATGGCGTTGACCACATCGGTGGCAGTCAGGTTACGTGACGCGGTCTTGTTTGGATCGAGCCATACCCGCAAGGAGTAGTCGCCCATACCGAACAGCTGCACATCACCGACACCGCCCAGACGTGCCAGCTCATCCTTGATGTTGAGCAAGGCGTAGTTGGACAGGTAGAGCATGTCGTAGCGTTTGTCCGGCGAGGTCAAGTGGACCACCATGGTCAGGTCCGGAGAAGCCTTGTCCACGGTGATACCAATGCGCGTCACTTCCTCTGGAAGCTTCGGCTCGGTCCGGGTGACACGGTTCTGAACCTGTACCTGCGCGTTATCCAGGTCGGTACCCAGGGCGAAGGTGATGGTCAGGGTGATCTTGCCGTCGGCCGTCGACTGCGAGGACATGTACAGCATGTTCTCGACGCCGGTGATGGCTTGCTCCAGTGGAGCGGCCACGGTTTCGCCGATGACTTTAGGGTTGGCACCCGGGAAGTTGGCGCGGACCACAACGGTCGGCGGAACCACTTCCGGGTATTCGCTGATCGGCAACTGGAACAGCGAGATGGCACCGGCGATCAGGATCAGCAGCGAAAGTACCGCTGCAAAGATCGGCCGTGAAATGAAGAATTGGGAAAAATTCATCGTAGAGATCCCTTAACCGCGTGGGGTCGTAGCAGCCAGTTTCACAACCGCACCCGGCGCGACCTTGGCAGGTGCGACTTGAGGCAGGTTGCTGGCTTCCAGCGCTTGTCGTTGTTGAGCCAGAGCGGCGAGGGTTTCCTTGGTGGCCATCGGGATCACTTCAGGCGTGACTGGCGAACCAGGACGAACCCGTTGCAGACCCTTGACGATCACGGTGTCGTCCTTGTTCAGGCCGCTACGTACGATGCGCAAGCCTTCGATCTTCGGACCCAGCTCGACCGAGCGGTACACAGTCTTGTTGTCCGCATCCATCACCAGTACGAACTTCTTGCCGAGGTCGGTGCCGACCGCTTCGTCATTGATCAACACGGCGGAGTAGGTGCCGCTGCCGACCAGTTTCAGGCGAGCGTACAGACCAGGCGTGTATTGCCCGTCGGTGTTATCAAACACAGCGCGACCGCGGATGGTGCCGGTCTTCGGGTTGACCTGGTTGTCGACGAAGTTCATCACGCCCTGGTGCGGGTTGCCGTCTTCGTTGGACAGACCGAGATAAACCGGGGTAGTGGCGCCGCGTTTGCCCTGGCGAGCGAGCTGGGTGTATTTGAGGAACACACGCTCGTCAGCGTCGAAGTAGGCGTAGACCTTGTCGGTGGACACGACGCTGGTGAGTGCGGTGGTATCGGCGGTCACCAGGTTACCGGCGGTGATTTCCGCACGGCTGACGCGACCGCTGATTGGGGAAGTGACGCGGGTAAAGCTCAGGTTCAGTTTGGCCAGGTCCAGTTGAGCCTGGAGGGCGCCAACTGCTGCGCGGGCTTCTTGCGAAGCGCTGGTGCGCGAATCGGCCAGTTCGGCTGAGATCGCGTTGCTGGTGCGCAGGCGTTCACCGCGCTGGGCTTCGTTTTCGCTGCGGGTGGCGTTGGCGCGGGACTGGGCGACCAGTGCTTCAAGGCGGCGGACTTCAGCCTGGAATGGGCGGGGGTCAATCTGGAACAGCACGTCGCCTTTCTTGACCAATGCGCCTTCAGTGAAAGCAACTTCATCGATCTGACCGGAGACCCGTGGACGAATTTCTACGGTTTCTGGCGCTTCGAGGCGCCCGGTGAATTCGTCCCACTCGTTGACAGGTTGCTCCAACACCTTCGCCACGCTGACCTTGGCCGCCGGCATGGTGGCGGCGGTCTCAGGAGCCTTGCCGCAAGCGCTCATCACCAGAACGGCCAACAAGGCCAACGGGAAGCGCAAATGTTTAAGTGACTGTTCCATGGATGCATCCGCCAATGTATTGAGAATGGACGGATGATGCTCGGCAGGGCTGTATCGCACGAATCGAATGAGGCAAAGGTAACTATCATTCGGAATGATATAAGCATCGAGCGAGCCCTCTAGCATGCACCTTTAGTTAGGGGGCTATCAATCGGATTGATGACAAATCTGTGTTGCGGGATGTGCAAAGGTCTCGATAAGCGCCTGGTGCTCGCTGGCAGGCGGCGTGCCTGTTTTCTATCGTGTCAGTCAGCCCAAGGTTCTGAATGAATAAAGTCCACAAATGCTCTTAGCGGAGAGGGCAGGTATCGGCGTCCGGGATAATAGAGATACGGCCCGGTAAAGCGCTGCCACCAGGGCTCGAGCACCCGTTCAAGCACACCGCTTTCCAGGTGAGGTTGCAACCAGTCCTCGAACAGATGAACAATTCCCAAGCCATCAATAGCGGACTGTACGGCCAGGTCCATCGCCCCTCCAATCCGCACGATCAATGGGCCTGTCGGGTCGATGCGGACAACTTCGCCGTCACGTTCATACTCCCAGAGCGGCACGGCGCCACTGGGGAACTTGCCGAGCAGGCAGGCATGAGCGAGCAGGTCTCGTGGGTGCTCGGGGCGCCCTCTGGCATTCAGGTAGGACGGTGATGCCGCCGTGGCGAAGCGCTGAAATCGTGGGCCGATTGGGACGGCAATCATGTCCTGCTCCAGGCGGTCGTCGTAGCGAATGCCGGCATCACACCCGGCCGCGAGCATGTCGACGAAGCTCTCTTCGGTAACGACCTCGACACAGATATCAGGATAGGTTTGCAAAAAAGGCGTGATGATTTTCGGCAACACCAGGCGCGCCGCGCTCACGGGAACGTTGAGCCTCAGTGTGCCGGAAGGACGGTCGCGGAAGTCGTTGACCACATCCAGTGCCGACTCGACTTCGCCCAGTGCAGGAACAATACGCTCCATCAACCGCGCTCCGGCCTCGGTCGGCACTACGCTGCGGGTCGTCCGGTTAAGCAGGCGCACACCCAGGCCCGCTTCAATCCGCCGCACGGCATCGCTGAGGCTTGAAGCCGATCGGCCGCTTGAGCGTGAACCCTCGCGAAATCCACCCGCCTTCACCACGGCCACGAAGGCCAACAAGTCTTGAATATCAGTCGCCATTGTTCGCTCACCCGTACGGCCCGTGCAGATTGCAGCGGATTATCAGTGCAGTCGTCAATGCCTATAGTGCCCCCACATACATTGAAGGACGCACACGAAATGAGCCAAGCAATCCAGGCCGGTACTTTTTCACTGGGCGACCGGACCGTAAACCGAATGGGCTACGGCGCCATGCAGCTAGCCGGTCCGGGCGTGTTCGGACCTCCCAAAGACCCCGAGGCGGCGATTTCCGTTTTACGCGCAGCGATCGCGGCGGGGGTGAACCACATTGATACCTCCGACTTCTACGGCCCGCACGTCACCAACAAACTGATTCGGGAAGCCTTGCATCCCTACGCAGATGACTTGGTGATCGTGACCAAAATGGGCGCACAGCGGGGAACCGATGGCTCCTGGAACCCGGCGCAAACCCCGGCTGAACTGGTCCAGGCAGTGCATGACAACCTGCGTAATCTGGGGCTCGATGTCATGGAAGTGGTGAATTACCGTGCCTGGGGCAATTTGCACTCGCCTGGCGACGAGTCCATTGAAGAACAGTTCACTGCCCTGGCAGAACTCCAGCGTCAGGGCCTCATCCGCCACCTCGGCGTCAGCAATGTCACCGCCACGCAAGTCAGGCAGGCGCAGGGGATAGCCGATATTGTCTGCGTGCAGAATCATTACAACCTGTCCCACCGCAATGACGAGTTGCTGATCAGCGAGCTTGGCGCTCAAGGAATAGCCTATGTGCCGTTCTTCCCGCTGGGCGGCTTCACACCGCTGCAGTCGCAAACGCTGACCAGTGTTGCGACGCGCCTGGGCACTTCGCCCAACCAGGTGGCATTGGCCTGGTTGCTACAGCGTGCGCCCAACATCTTGCTGATTCCCGGCACCTCCTCGGTCAAGCACCTGGAGGAAAATCTGAAGGCGAGTGATTTGGTGATTGCACCTGACCTTTTGGCAGAGCTGGAAGACATGGCGTAGGTTTATTCAGCGCCGCCCGCGCCATTAACCTGCTGGCCTGTTTCATCGCTGATAGGTCAGCAAACGGCGCTCAGCCAATCGGAATATGCCCACCAGCGCACACGCCACCAACATGTAGAGCAGAGCGGCAATCCCATACGCCTGAAAGGTTTTGAAGGTCGCCGCATTAACATCGGCTGCTATTTTCAGGATGTCGGGCACGGTTGCGGTGAAGGCGATGGCGGTGGCGTGCAGGACAAAAATTACTTCGTTGCTGTAAGCGGGGAGTGCGCGGCGCAGCATGCTTGGTATCAGCACGTGGATGAACAGTTGGCTGCGAGTCATGCCCAAAGCCAGCGCCGCCTCGATCTCGCCGCGTGGGGTCGTGCGCAGTATGCCGGCAAGAATTTCGATGGTGTAAGCGCACGTATTCAAGGCCAGCGCGAGAATCACGCAGTGCATGCCGTCACGAAAGAACCACCACAGGCTCGATGACTCTCGGATGAAGCTCAAACTGGCCAGGCCGCTGTAGATGATCAGCAGCTGCACGAACAACGGTGTGCCGCGAAACACCAGGGTGTAGAGCCGAATGGGCAGTGCGAGCCATGGACTGCCATAGGTGCGAATCAGTGCCAGCGGTATCGCCGCACACAGACCGATGACGGCTGACGTCACCAACAGCCATAACGTGATGGACAGACCACTCCAGCGGTAGCCGTCGGACCACAGGAAATTTGGCCCGAACTCTTTCAGTATCTCGATCATGACGCTCTCCGCTGCGGCTCGACGCTGTAGCGCCGCTCAAGCTGTTTGAGCGCCAGGCTTGAAAGGATCGCAAAGGCGAAAAATATCGCGGCAATCACCAGGTAGAAAAACATCTGCCTTGAGGTCGCGTTGCCCGCCTGTTTGGCGACCTGCACCATGTCGTTGAGACCCAGCAGCGAGATCAGGCCGGCACTTTTCAACAGTACTTGCCAGATGTTGCCGATGCCGGGCAATGCGAATCGCATCATCTGCGGGAAGCGGATACGTCGCAGCACTTGCCAGTGGCTCATGCCGTAGGCGCGAGCCGCTTCCAGTTGCCCGAACGGGATGGCCTGGAAGGCCCCGCGAAAGGTCTCGGTGCAGTAGGCGCCGTAGATGAATCCCAGCGTACCGATCGCGGTGCCGTAAGGGTTCAACTGCAACGATTCCTGGCCGAACGCTTCCGCCACCTGGTTCAGCCCGATTTGTGCGCTGTAGTAAATGAGCAGCATCAAGACCAGATCCGGGACGCTGCGCACCAGCGTGGTATAGACCGTTGCGATCAGCCTGAGCGGCGCCAGTGGCGAGAGTTTCGCCAAGGCCCCGAGCAGGCCAAGCGCGATAGCCACGCAGGCAGCCCAGGTGGCCACCTGCACCGTCAACCACGCGCCCTGAAAAATAAGATGGCCGTATCCCTCAAGAAACATGGTTCCAGGCTCCGCGATGGTGGTTTATTTAGGCGAGATGTCGAAGTCGAAGTACTTTTTGGCGATGCGTTCGTAGGTGCCGTTCTGGTGGATTCGCTCGAGCGCCTGATTGATGTCCCCAGCCAGCTCGGTATCGCTTTTGCGCAAGCCGATCCCGGTTCCCGGCCCGAAGATTTCAGGGGATTTAACCACCTCGCCGGCATAGCTGAAGCCTTTGCCCATCGGCTTCTTGAGCAGGCCTTCGGAGACCGCGATGGCGTCATCGAATGCCGCATCGAGCCGGCCGTTGATCAAGTCCGAGTAGGTCAAATCACTGCTTTGATACGGCACCACTTCCACGCCTTTCAAACCCCACATCCGCTTGGCATAGACCTCGAAAACGCTGCCTTGCTGCACGCCGATACGCTTGCCGCGCAAGGATTCGGCGGTCGGTTGCAAGGCGCTGCCCTCAGGTGCCACCAGACGAGCCGGGGTGTCATACAGCGTATTGGAAAAGGCGATTTCGGTTTTGCGTTCTTCGGTGATCGACAAGGCAGACAGGATGCCGTCGAATTTTTTGCCTTTAAGGGCTGAGACCATTCCGTCGAAGGCGTTTTCAACCCAGACGCAACGACGTTTCAACTCGGTGCACAGGCTTTCACCCAACTCGATATCGAAACCTGTCAGCGAGCCGTCTGGCCGCTTGGACTCAAACGGTGGATAGGTGGGGTCGACCCCGAAGCGCAACTCTTCGCTGGCGCCCCAGCTCATCAGCGGGCTGGTCACGAGCATCAAACCGATCAGATATTTTTTCATCGACAGGGTATCCACGACAGGTTGGTTGAGCCGCCCCGGGATTGGCCGAGGCAGCACGGATCAGCCTCGAATGTTCAAGGCTTGTTTCAGATGCTCGGAACGTTCGGCGTCCAGGGCTTGCCCATGGCCGAAACCACCCGACCAGCCACACACCTGGCCGGCATAATCGACGCCGCGTAATAGGCAGTCGGCGAGGCTGTGCCGGGCTTGCCATGCCAGCAGAAATGCGGCAATGAAGCCGTCACCGGCGCCCATGCTGTCGACAACCGTGCAGGGCAGGCTGGGCTGTTCATGGACGCCGTGGACATCGACCGCGAGGGCGCCTAGTGCACCGCGAGTGATGACCACAATCGAGGGGCCCAGAGCCCGCATCGAGTGCGCCAGTTCATAGGCTTCTCGCGAAGACAGGTCCGCCGCCGAGAAAAAGGCGATATCGACATGCTTGATCAGGGCCGGCCAATCGAATTCGACCCAGTTGTCCGAGAAGTCGAAGGACAGGCAGCCGCTGGCGTGACGAATCTGCGCCAGTTGGTTTTCGAGGCCGCTGTAGAGGCTGCTGTGCGCCAGCGGGAACGTCGAGATGTAGGCCAAATCCTCGGCGTTGAGTCGTAGTTGACGGCAAACACCAGGGTCGCTGCCGAGAAACACGCGCTCGCCGTCGATGTTGTCGACACACGCCCAACCATTGGCGCCCGGCAGCGTTCGGCAACGGGATGCATCGACGTCTTCTTGTTGCAGGCAATCGAGCAGGCGCTGGCCATAGCGGTCATCGCCCACGCAGCCCAGGTAGGCGCTACGAGTGCCCAGCCGGGAGGCGAATACCGCAACGTTGAGCGCATTCCCGCCCGGGTATTCGATGTTCCGGTCCAGGTACACATCCGTCGTGTTGTCGCCGACCGCGATCAGGCTGGCCATGCTCAATACTCCGTTTTCCACATGTAGCGGCGAGTCGTCAGCGGTTGTTGATGCCAGACCGCCAGATGAGCCGCGATGCGTTCAGCGGCGATGCCGACGATGTAGGGCGCGACCATCGCGCGGATTTCCGGGTCGATCCCTTCCATTGGAAAATCTTTGGAGTCGTAGACCATGACTCGTTCGGTGTAGCGCTGGCAGAAGTTCACGACCCGTTCCATCTGCGCTCGGCTCGGGTCTTCGCCGACCAGCAGAAGCAGCGGGGTGGAGGCATCGATGGCTTCGAACGGACCATGGAAAAACTCCGCGGCCTCCACCGGCAGGCAGTGCAGCCATTGGCTTTCCATCACCACGCACACGCCAAATACATAGGCGGTGGTGAACATCGGACCCGACGCGAGGAAGTACATGACGCGATCATCTTTATAGAGCCGCGCCTCTTCGGTCGCTCGTTGGTCGTTGTTGATCGCCGCATCGGCCAGCGCTTGCGGCAGCGCTTTGAGTGAGCGAGTGAGCTTATCCAACAGCGGCCAGCCTTCGCGTTTGGCCAAAATACCGCCGATCAACGCCTGAAGGATCATGAAGCAGCCGAAGTACGCCTCGTCCGTGCGGCCCAGCAGGAAGCAATGTTGAACGGCTTGGGCCAGCGGCAACTCGGCGGTCTGTGTCACGCCCACCGTGAGGCAGGGTTTGTCTTGCAGGAAGCGTGCAGCGGCGATGGTTTCCTGCGTCGTTCCGGATTTGGATGCGAGCACGACCAGGGTGCGCTCATCCAGGCGCGGCGGGTCGATGTCCATGAAATCGGCCGGGAAGTAACGGCGCACCTCCAGTGAATGGCTGTAGCGCTCAAGCCAGTACTGCAGGCCGAGCATGATGCGGTTGGGAGCGCCGCAGCTGACGAAATAGATGCGGTCAATCCGCGTTGCCAGCTCTTGGCCAAACTGCTGGGCGTCGTCGACGATTTGAACGGATTGTTGCAAGGAATTGATGAAGCCTTCCCGGTTGAACTGGATCGCCATGTGGACTCCTGGGTGCCTTGTTGCGGCGGTGCATGTTGCTGTTCACGACCACCATTTAGACCAAAAGCTATACCACGAAAAATACCATTACAAGGCTTTTTGCCCGTGGTCTAATGGGCCAAATACGCGGTTTTCAAGGTTTTGCTGAACCGGGTATTCTTTGTCATAGCCCAGTTGGCGGGTTTGCGTCGGTTTTCGGTTTTTACAGTCGCAGTGGATCGCCAGAAAAATATTCCAGGATGTAGACCATGAAAGTGACCAGCGAAAAACCCTCCGACATGGCGTTTCCCGCGCCCCAGCGCAAACAGGTGGCCTGGCAGGCGGTTCAGGCGTTGCTTGAAATGCTCGAGCGCCCGGAGTTCGGACCGGCTGAGCGAATCCCGGCAGAAAGGGACCTGGCCGAACACCTGGGGATCAGCCGGATGACCTTGCGCAAGGCGCTGCAAACACTGATCGATCGCGGTGTCCTGGAGCGCCGTGGCAATCGCGGAACCTTCGTGACCGCACCGGGCGTCGAACGGCCGCTCAATACGGTGGCGCGTAAAGGCATTGCCGAAGTGGTTGAACAAGCTGGAGCCCGATCCGGCAGCAAATTGCTCTATTTCGAACAAACCCAGGCCAGCGTCCGCGTCGCCAAACTGCTGAAGATTCAGGAAGGCGATGTGTTGCTGACCATCAGGCGTCTGCGCACCGTGGACCAAAAGCCGTTCTGCATCGAGACCAGTTACATTCCTGCGGCCCGGGTACCCGAGCTGGTGGCGGGGGATTTGATCGAGGGCGGCTCGTTGTATGCGTTGTTGCTGTCGCGCTATCAGATCGAAATAGAAAGCGACGAGGGGACGTTAAGCATTGCCACGATGAATGACCAGGAGGCGCGTCTGCTGGAGGTCGATCCCGGGACGGCCGCGTTGGTGTATCGGGGCGTGATTTTCGACACCCAAGGCCAGCCGGTGGAGTATCTGGTCTCGATCAACCACCCGCAGCGTGTGGTGTTCAAACTGGCAGACAGTCGGGTCAACAGCTTTCGCGTCTAAAACCGATAATCCGCCGGCACCTCCCGAGCGATGAAGTGCTGCATGTGTTCGAGAAAGCTGATTTGCAGTTTCGACGCCGGTCCTTGAACCGGCAACAGCATGTTGAAGTCCATCTCGATGGCCGGCTCGAACGCTCTGAACACGATGCCATTGCCCCGGTACTCGACCGCGCTGATGGCATCGACCAGCGCTATCCCCAATCCTTGTTCGACAAACATGCACATCGGTAGCGACAGCTGGGTCTCCAGGCGCAGTTCACGCTCGACCCCGTGTGCGGCAAATATAGAGTCGATGTGTTGGCGCGAGCCGATGGATTGTGGATACGAAATAAACGCCTCGCCTTGCAGATCCTCCGGGCGAATGGTGGCCTTGTCCTGTAAGCGATGATTGGCCGGCAGTGCACAGAGCATCCGGGTTGCCAGCAGTTTTTCTGCGCGCGGGCTGGGGTAGGTGTTGGGCAGTACGATGATGCCCAGATCGCAGCGCTGACCGACCACCAGATCAACGATCTCGCGCGATGAATGCACTACCAGCGAGATCTGCACTTGATCATGCTCAGCCATGAACGCAGCGATGGCTCGCGGCAGGAATGACAGGCCCATGGCCGGCGCGCAAGCGATGTGCAGTGAACCGCGTTTCAAGCTGCGGATGTCTTGTGCCGCTCGGGCAATGCGCTCGACCCCGAGCAGTGAGCGTTGCACTTCCTGATACAGCGTCATGGCCTCGGCGGTCGGTTGCAGTCGGCCCTTGGCGCGGACAAACAAATCGAAGCCGATGTCCTCCTCGAGGCTGGCAATCAGGCGCGTCGCCGCCGGTTGCGAAATGTGCAGCATCTCGGCAGCGCGGGTGACGGTCTGGCCGAGGATGACCGCGCGGAAGGCTTCCAGCTGGCGAAGATTCATGGTGATGTCCTTCAGAAAAGCCATAACAAAAAGACATGGCCTTGCCAAAATAAAGCATTTTTCAAGCGCTTGTCTGCTGTTTAGCATCGTCCCTATCAAGATTATCCAGGCGTAATGCCTGCGCCTGGGCTGAATCCCTGGCGTTGAAAGGGCGGTAGTGAAGCTCATGCAAAAAACTGATGTCATGATCGTCGGCGGTGGTTTGGTCGGGCTGTCCATTGCTTATGGGCTGGCCTTGATGGGGCGCCAGGTCAGCGTACTGGACGAAGGCGACGATGCCTTGCGCGCGGCCCGTGGCAACTTCGGTTTGCTGTGGGTGCAGGGCAAGGGGTACGGGATGAGTGCCTATGCGCAATGGACGCGTGAAGCGGTGGCGCTGTGGCCACGCTTGGCGGCCTCGTTGCAGGCCGATACTGGCATCGACCTTCATCTGCGCCAGCCGGGCGGTTTCCAGCTGTGTTTGAGTGACGAGGAAATGGCCGAGGAAAGCCGTCGGCTGCTCTGGCTGCGCGATGCCATGCAGGGCGATTACCCCTTCGAGTTGCTGGATGGCGAACAACTGAAGGCGCGTCTGCCGGGCGTGGGGCCGACGGTCGTGGGTGCCTGCTATTCGCCCATGGACGGGCACGTCAATCCGCTCAAGCTGCTGCGTTCGCTGTACGCCGCCTGCCGGGCGCGTGGAGTCAGGATCATCAATGGTCATCGGGTCAGCGCCATCGGCCAATGCGCCTCGGGCTTCGAGCTGCAGGCCGGTGAACAACGCTGGTATGCCGGGCGGGTAATTTTGGCCGCCGGGCTCGGCAATCGTGAGCTGGGCGCTCAGTTGGGGATCGACGTGCCCGTGAGTCCTAACCGTGGGCAAATCCTGGTCACCGAGCGCCTCAAACCTTTTCTGCATTACCCCACCACCTACATACGCCAGACCGACGAAGGCACGGTGCAGTTGGGCGACTCCCATGAGTCCGCCGGGCTCGATGACGGCACTTGCAGCGAAGTGATGGCGACGATCGCCGCGCGCGCGGTGCGCTGTTTCCCCCGTTTGGGGCAAGTGCGCCTGGTCCGGGCCTGGGGCGCGCTGCGGGTAATGAGCGCCGATGGCTATCCCATTTATGAAGCCTCCCAGGCATGTCCGGGAGCCGTAGTGGTCAGCTGCCACAGCGGCGTGACCCTGGCGGCGATTCACGCCTTGCGCCTGGCGCCGTGGATCGACGGCGAGTTCGACGATCCGGCGGTAGCGGCTTTCGGCCTTAAGCGCTTTCACCACAAAAGCGAGGTGCGCCATGTCGGTTGATTCGTTGTTTCGGGTGATCGACCCTGGGCAAAACACCGTGCAGATCGAATTCGAAGGCGCGCCATTGTCAGTGCCGGCCGGTGTGTCACTGGCCGCAGCATTGCTCGGCAGCGGCGTCACTCATACCCGTGAAAGCGCGGTCAACGGCCGACTCGGCGCGCCCTTTTGCATGATGGGGGTGTGCTTCGAATGCCTGGTCGAGGTCGACGGCCAAGCCAACTGTCAGGCCTGTTTGCTGCCAGTTCGAGCGGGCATGCGAGTGCAGCGTCAGCGTGGCGCTCGCGATGTGCTGGGGGGAGAGGAGGAGGTGGCTGATGAATGAGCAAACGGTCGATCTCATCGTGATTGGCGCCGGCCCGGCCGGCATGAGTGCCGCCCTTGAGGCTACGGAGCGCGGCCTTTCGGTGGCGGTGCTGGATGAGCAGGGCAGCCCGGGAGGGCAGATCTATCGCAACATCCAGCAGGCCGACGCGCGCAGCCGCCAGCTGTTGGGACGCGACTATGAAGCGGGTGCGCCATTGGTTGCGAAGTTTCTGCAATGCGCCGCCCGATACCTGCCCAACGCGGCGATCTGGCAGGTGACAACCCAGCGTCAGGTGCATTTCCTGATCGAGGGGCGGGCGCAAATCCTCCAGGGGCGGCAGGTGTTGATCGCCACCGGGGCGTTCGAGCGACCCATGCCGATTCCGGGCTGGACCTTGCCGGGCGTGATGACCGCCGGTGCCGGACAGATCCTGCTGAAAAATGCCGCACTGGTGCCGCAAGGCCCCGTGGTACTCGCTGGTTGCGGACCGTTGCTGTACCTGCTGGCGGTGCAATACCTGCGCGCCGGGGTTGCGATTGAAGCGCTGGTGGACACCAGCGGCCGCAACGATCTGCCGCGCGCCTGGCGCAACATCCCAAGCGCCCTGCGCGGCTGGCGCGATTTGCTCAAGGGCCTGCAATTGCTGGCGGAACTGAAGCGCGCCGGCGTCAAACATTTTCGCGATGCGCGGGATTTGCGTATCGAAGGGCAGGCGCACGCCAACGCCTTGAGCTTCGTCAGTCACGGTCGGAACAGGACCATTCGCGCTTCGTTGATCCTGCTGCATCAAGGCGTGGTACCCAACACACAGATCAGTTGGTCGTTGCGCTTGGAACACGATTGGAGCGAGCAGCAATTGTGCTGGATCGCGCGCCGTGACAGCCAAGGTGAAACCAGCCTGCCGGGCATTTACATCGCCGGTGATGGCGGGGCAATCGGCGGGGCGCACGTGGCGCGGCTCGAAGGCCGTCTGGTCGGGCTGGCGATTGCCGCCCGCTCGGGAAAGCTCGATGCGCAACAGGCGCAACGACTCGCCGCACCTTATCGCAAGGCGTTGCGTCGCCAGCTTGCCGCGCGGCCACTGATCGATGCCTTGTACCGCCCGCAGCAGCAAAACCGCATACCCGCCGACGAGGTGATTGTCTGTCGCTGCGAAGAAGTCAGCGCCGGTTCGATTCGCCAGTACGTCGAGCTGGGGTGCCTGGGGCCCAATCAAGCCAAGGCCTTCGGTCGCTGTGGCATGGGGCCTTGCCAGGGGCGCCAGTGTGGCTTGAGCGTCACTGAAATCATTGCCGCGCAACGCCAGGTGTCTGCCACAGAAGTCGGCTACTACCGCATTCGATCACCGCTCAAACCCATCACCCTTGCCCAACTATCAACCGAGACACCTTTGACCCAGGAGCCTGTATGAGCCTTATCCAACGCATCGAAAGCAACCCACGCCTGAGCCGCAGCGTCGTGCACAACGGCGTTGCCTGGCTGAGCGGCATCGTCGCCGCCGATTGCAGCCAGGACATCCGTGGCCAGACGCGCCAGGTGCTGCAACGGGTCGACGAATTGCTGGAAATCTCCGGCAGTGACAAGAGCCGGCTGCTCAGTGTGCAGATCTGGATGAAAGACATGAGTGCCGATTTCGCCGGCATGAATGAAACCTGGAGTGCCTGGGTCGATGCCGCGCAAACGCCGGCACGCGCCACCGCCCAGGTGATGTTCGATGACCCGCAGATCCTGCTGGAGTTGATCGTCACCGCCGCCGTCTGAGTGTTTCTCGACCCGTTGCGCCGGTTCCACGCGGCGCAACAACGGAGCAGGGGCCATCAGAGCCGCCATCTCCGCCTGTTCACATTTCCGCTGCCATAACGGACGACTTCCTTTGCGGAGCGCCCGACACAAACAACATCGCATCTGGAGCCATGTATGAACGTAAAAAATACGCTATTGAAGGCTTGTCTCATCTCGCTGCTGGCATTGGCCGGCAACCTGCACGCGGCGGAGCAGCCGCTGCGCCTGGGCATCGAAGCGGCTTATCCGCCGTTCGCGTCGAAGACTCCCGATAACCAGATTGTCGGTTTCGACTACGACATCGGCCAGGCCTTGTGCGCGCAAATGAAAGTCCAGTGCGAGTGGAAGGAGCAAGAGTTCGACGGCCTGATACCCGCGCTCAAGGTGAAGAAAGTCGACGCGGTGATTTCTTCGATGTCGATGACCCCGGAGCGCCTCAAGTCGGTCGATTTCAGCAATCGCTACTACCGCATTCCGGCGCGCCTGGTGTTCAAGAAAGGCAGCGGCATCGTCGACATTCCGGCGCAGCTCAAGGGCAAACGCATTGGCGTTCAGCGCGCAACCAACTTCGATCGTTACGTCACCGAGAAATTCGCCCCGGCGGGTGCCGAAGTGGTGCGCTACGGCTCGCAGAACGAAATCTTCCTCGACCTGCTGGGCGGGCGCCTCGACGCAACCATGGCCAGTTCGGTGGTGATCGATGAAAGCCTGTTGAAGCGGCCGGAAGGGCAGGATTACGAATTCGTCGGCCCGAACTTCACTGAAGAGCTATTCTTCGGCACAGGCATCGGCATTGCCGTGCCCAAGAACGATCCGCTGGCAGACCGTTTCAACCAGGCCTTGGCGGCGATTCGGGCTGATGGCACCTACGACAAAATTCGCCAGAAGTATTTCGACTTCGACATCTACGGCGATTAAGCCGCGTGTGTTCTATCGGCACGCTTGCTTGAGCCGGCGTGCCGTTCTTTTTGATCAGGAGGCGGGATGCAAACCAAGGCTTTTCTCAGTGAACAAGAGGTTTCACACCTGCTGTCTACGGCAAAACAGTTGGCACAGGCGCGCAACTGGGGCGTGGCGATTGCTGTCGTCGACGACGGCGGGCATCCGCTGGGGCTGCTGCGTCTGGACGGTGCGGCGCCGATCGCCGGCTACATCGCCACCGAAAAGGCCCGCACCGCAGCGTTGGGTCGTCGCGACAGCAAGGCGTATGAAGACATGATCAACGGCGGGCGACACGCCTTCCTCAGCGCACCCAACCTGCAAGGCATGCTCGAGGGCGGCGTTGCCATCTGGCACGAAGGCCACTGCATTGGCGCTGTCGGTGTGTCCGGTGTCAAGGCGGAGCAGGATGCCGAAGTGGCGCGGTTGGCTGTTGAAGAGTTGCTGCGTGCTGGTGGCAACGGCGTTACTGCGCCTTAGGTCTTTGTGCTGGTTTTCCCATCAAACCACCGTTGACGGTACGTTTTCTTTGGCCGCTGAAGCATCTTGGCCCATTCATTAATCGAGTGAAATCCAGACTCGTCGATCCCAGCTCTGTCACGCCAGCCTGAAGAGCAACTCACGCACCGACTTACCCGTGAGGGCCTCCACGTTGCGCCAACACAACACCGGCACGTTGAGTTTCGGGTGATGCACCGCCAGGCGCATCGGCAGAGGACAGGGATCGCGCATACCTCGGATCGTGCAACAAATTCGCCATTTTAGGCATGCGGGATGAGCGTCGATTGATCAATCTGGAGCTGTTCCATCAGCGTGCCTGAGGCCAGCTGGAGAGTTTGTATTAAGTAGATTTTTTTTGAATGAGCGGTTTCGTTTACGTAAACGTCAAATCGCGCAGTAGCACCATAACCAATAAAAATAACTAAGGTTAGAGGGCTTCAAATGTCGTCAGAAATCGTGCTGGAAACGCGTGGCTTGACCAAAGAGTTTCGCGGTTTCACTGCGGTGGATTCGGTCGATCTACGTGTGCAGACGGGCCATATTCACGCACTGATCGGGCCTAACGGTGCCGGCAAAACCACCGTTTTCAACCTCCTCACCAAGTTTCTCCCGCCCACCCGTGGTGAGATCCTCTACCGTGGCCAGTCGATCACCCGTTTGAAGCCCAATGAAATTGCCCGCTTGGGTTTGGTGCGGTCATTTCAGATATCCGCAGTGTTTGGCCATATGAGTGTGGTGGAGAACGTGCGGGTGGCCTTGCAGCGCAAGCTGGGTAACTCCTTTCACTTCTGGAAGTCCGAACGCAGCCTCGAGGGTCTTAATGAGCGGGCTTTACAGATGTTGGAGCAGGTCGGTCTGCTCGACGCCGCCGATACCCTGACCATCGAACTGCCTTACGGTCGTAAACGCGCACTGGAGTTGGCCACTACCCTGGCACTGGATCCGGAGGTGTTGCTGCTCGACGAGCCGACCCAAGGCATGGGGCACGAGGACGTCAACATGGTCATTGACCTGATACGTCAGGCCGCCGTAGGGCGCACGGTATTGATGGTCGAGCATAACCTGGGAGTGGTCAGCGAGCTGTGCGACCGCATCACCGTCCTGGCACGCGGGGCGATTCTCGCCGAAGGAGACTATGCCAGCGTCTCCGCTAATCCGTTGGTGCGCGAGGCCTACCTTGGCAGTGAAGCTGTCAGCCTTGCAGGAGAGCACGCATGAACAGTCTGCACGCTCCGGATTTCAAGCAACTGCGGATCAGCGACCTGCATGCTTTCTATGGCGAATCTCACATCTTGCACGGCATCGACCTGCAGGTACGGCGTGGCGAACTCATCACCTTGCTTGGGCGCAACGGCTCCGGGCGATCCACCACGCTGCGCGCAATCATGAATATGGTCGGCCGTCGCACCGGCTCGATTGTGCTCAATGGCAACGAGACCATCGGTCTCGCCGCGCACCTGATCCCACGATTGGGTGTCGGCTACTGCCCGGAAGAGCGCGGTATTTTCGCCAGTCTCAATGTCGAGGAGAACCTGCTGCTGCCACCGACGGTGCGCAACGACGGCATGAGCCTCGACGAAATCTACGAGATGTTTCCCAATCTTTATGAACGGCGTTTCAGCCAGGGCACACGCCTGTCCGGCGGCGAACAGCAGATGCTGGCCATGGCGCGGATCCTGCGCACGGGCGCCAATCTGTTGTTGCTGGATGAGATCACCGAAGGCCTGGCCCCGGTGATTGTGCAGAAGCTGGCCGAAGTGCTGATCAAGCTCAAGAAGCAAGGCTTGACCATTGTGTTGGTGGAGCAGAATTTTCGCTTCGCAGCACCTTTGGCTGACCGCCATTACTTGATGGACCACGGTCAGATCGTGGAAGAAATCAGCGCTGCTGAACTGGAGTCGAAACAAGAACTCCTGCAGAGCTGTCTCGGCGTCTGAGATCCGTTTTATCCCTGCGACATAGGTGTCGACGTGGCTCAAGACCCGCCGATACGGGATCGTTTTGCCCGAAACAACAACAATAACTGTGAAGAATGGGTGAGCTAAATGAAGGTTTTTCAGAAGACTGCACGTGCCATTCTCGTCTCCAGCCTGCTTGTCAGCGCCGCCCAGGCTCAGATCAGCAATGACGAGATTCGAATCGGTTATCTGGCCGATATGTCCGGGACTTACCGCGACCTCTCCGGCCCCGGCGGTCTGGAAGCGCTGAACATGGCCATCGAGGACTTCGGCGGTCAGGTCAATGGCAAGAAAATCGTGGTCTTCAGTGCCGATGACCTGAATAAGCCTGATGTCGGCGCTAACACCGTTCGCCAATGGGTGGATGAGCGCAATGTCGACATGGTTACCGGCATGGTGGCTTCCTCGGTAGTGCTGGCGGCAAGCAAGGTGGTTGAGCAGGCCGGTAAGCTGGCGCTGATTTCTGGTGCAGCGGCCTCCAGCCTGACCAATGAGTTTTGCTCACCCAATCACATTCATTGGACCTACGACTCCTACGCGTTAGCCAATGGAACCGCGAAGGCTGTGCTCGCGTCTGGCGGCAAGAGCTGGTTCATCCTGACCGCCGACTATGCCTTCGGCCATGCGATGGAAGCGGACATCATCAAGGTCGTCGAGGCTGATGGCGGCAAGGTGGTTGGCAAGGTTCGTCATCCATTCCCGACCAGCGACTTCTCTTCCTACATCTTGCAGGCCCAGGGGTCTGGTGCAGAAGTGATTGCATTGGCCAACGCCGGCTCCGATACGGTCAATTCGCTGATGACTGCCAGCCAGTTTGGCGTCGCGCAGTCCGGACAAAAACTGGCCGGCATGGTGGTGTTCCTCAACGACATCCATGCCATGGGTTTGGAGGTGACTCAGGGTCTGATGCTGACCACTGGCTGGTACTGGGACATGAACGATGAAAGCCGTGCATGGGCTCAGCGCTACTTCAAACGCACCGGCAAGATGCCGGGCATGGTGCCGGCAGGCATCTACTCGGCGACTACTCATTACCTGAACGCCATCAAGGCGACTGGCAGCGATGATGCGCAGACGGTACGCGCACAGATGGTGGCGACACCGGTCAATGACATGTTCGCCAAGAACGGAAAAATTCGTGTCGATGGCCGAATGGTTCACGACATGTACCTGGCTCAGGTCAAGACTCCAGCGGAATCAAAAGGGGAGTGGGACCTGTACAAAATCGTTCGCACGATTCCTGGCGAGGAAGCCTACCGCCCTCTGGCTGAAAGCAAGTGCAAGCTGGTCACCACAAACTAAACAGGTGTGACTCCAGCTATGCCCCGGCTGCGACCAGCCGGGTGTCACTGACTTTCAGCGGGTGGTAAATCATGACTGTCGTATTCGGTATTCCCCTGAGTGTATTGTTCGGCCAGGTGCTCCTGGGGCTGATCAACGGGGCCTTCTATGCTTTGCTCAGCCTGGGCCTGGCGATCATTTTCGGGCTCCTGCGGATCATCAACTTCGCCCACGGCGCCCAGTACATGTTGGGTGCCTTCATCGCCGTACTTGGGCTCAACTACCTGGGCTTGAACTCATGTGCCTGCAACCCGCCAACCCGCTCGCCAAGCGCCCACCAGCCTGAGCAATTTACCAGCCGCTGGCCGTGCGCCGGACGAGTCGGGGAGGATCAGTGCGAAAGACGTCGCCAGCATGAGCAACGCTGAGTTCGACAAGCTGTGGAACTCGATGAAGGACGCCTCCACTGTGCGTCCGGCGTACTGATCATGAGCGTTGAAGCTAAGGAAATACGCCTCGAACGCATTCTGAGCCGCCTTCAGCGGGACGTGGAGAGCGGCCCGAGCGAAGCACTGCGGGTTCGTCGCCGGCTGATCATGAAGGGCGTTCGGATGACGGCGTGGGCGCTGGTACATGCTCCCTGCTTGCCGCTTGATCAGTTCGAGGCCGAGTTACGCAGTGAGTTGTTTTCCGAATCTGTGCCACGCCGGCACATCAGCGAGGTGAAGTGATGATCGACAAGCGCGATGGTACGACCAGGAAACCGGTCAAGACGCAGGAGTACTTCCCGCAGGCCAACCCCGGCAAGCGTCCGAGAGGTGAGGCCGGCAAGGGCGGGAAGCGTGGCAGATGACCGGTGTGCAGCACAGACGACAAGGGCGCTTTTGGAGAGCGCCCTTTATTTTGCTTACAGGTGGTCGCGATAGATGCGTAGCTGCGCATCGACAACTTGACGCAATGCGTCCTCATTCCCGCTGAACATGACCATCTTTTCTGTGCCTTCAAGTCGTGATGATACCGACAGCTCGAATTGGGTGCCCCCTTGTGGGTGTTGCACAGTGCGGACGATGCAATTGGAGTTTGGCTCTTGCTGTGGTGCCCCCAGAAAGAAATCCCAGCCGTCGGGGTCGTTGCGACCCTCTGCTACCAGCTCAGGGAATTTTCGGCCGAGGAAATCACGAATTTCATCAGGCGACATAATGGGGCCTTGCGGCGCCTGCATCTGATTGAAGTAATCCTGAAGGTTACCAAGTCGAGTGCGCATGTCATCTACCAAAACCAGGTGCTCTTCGAGGCGTTTTTCTGGGCCCTCAACATTGCCTTGACCTAGGATTGTATTGATGGACATTGTCGATACGCTATTCGGGGTGTCGGCTTTTCCTGCACTAGCCATAATTTGCCGGATGCTTGAGCTTTGCACTTGCTCTGGGAACGCCTCAAGAATTTTACTTAGCTTCGGCCGCAGCACGTCCAGGACCGCATCTCCGTATTCCAAAGCCTTGTCTCGCGATGGAATTTTGCCTTTATGGATTACCTCATTTCTGAACTTAATCATATTATCGGGCAGTAGCGCAGGGGGTTCTTTGAAGTTGTGGGCCCAAAGGAAGATAAACGCACCGAGCTGCCGCTCCGACATGTTCGAGACATTTTTCCATGCAGCCTGGAAAAGGTTGTCACTACCCGAGGATTTTTCGAGGAGTATTCGGATGGTGTATTCGTAGAAGCGTTCGAGGCTCGAAGTAAAAGAGGAAACCGCTTCTCGGTAGTAACCGTCCAGTATCGCGTGGGCGCCAATCTCAAACAGGACTTCGAATTTTTGCTGCTGAAGGACGGTCACAGTCTTATGGCCGTTCAGGCAGGTTGCCGTGTAGCAACCATCGTCCCGAATTTCGACGTGCGAAGCACCGCCTAGTCGTCCGCTTTCTTGTAAGCACTGCATGCACGACAGTGTTAACCGCATTGGAGATTCCCTTTGTAAGTGTTGAGCTGTAGTAGTCGAGGCGCCTATGGCGATCGCCCTTTATTTTAACTGCTGCAACAGCTTGGCCAGTCCTTGCTTGATGTGCCCAGCGTTCTTGCCAATCGCTTGCAGGGCGCCACGGAGAGCGCCCTCTTGGATCGACGGGGCAGCTAGACGAGTTTTGGTGCGCTTGGTAGGTGACGCATCGGCCCGGTCCAGATGAACGCGCTCAATGCTTCTTGAAGAAGCCCTCGCATTATTTCCATGGACTCGGGAGAAATATCCACTTCACCGTAGCTTCCATTGTCCATGGTTGTGCAGAACTTTGAACCATGTAAGTTTTTGAGCGCTAGCACTTTGAGCTCAGGCGGCGCCATTCCATTGGGGAGGGGTTGCAAATCAAGGTTTTTTTCTTTGAAACCCTTCGAGCGTACGCGCTCCTCATTGTGTTGGACTGAATTTCGAACCGCACGCAAGTCTGGAAAAGCGGCGATCGTTCTGCTGTGAAGGTCCGCGATAACTGGTGGCGCACCTTCAGCTTTCTGGATTTTCCCAAGATGTTTTTCGAAGCCGTCCAGCGCGCTGAGAAACTCTTTAGCATACAAAAAAGAAAGCTGATGTTCGAACTCGGATGGCAGCTTGCCTGATGCCCACTCCTCGCGTTTGAGGCGTATGTCGGCCTCAAATTTTATATCCGTTTTGAAAAATCCGTTGATGGTCCACGTTCTTGTTCGACGATCTCTTCTATCTCTCGACTACGGTTTACCCTGCGCTGCCACTTTTCAATGGTGGGGCTCGCGTCCTCCTTCAGCCGTGTCTGCTCGAACAAGTTGAGTGCAAAGTTAGCCTCAAAAAACTGTGCAGTGAGCGCATGGAGCATGTCTTCCATATCCCATTTGGCACGCGGGCTTAGTCCGGGCAGCTCTAGCGATTCACCCGGAACAACGATCTCGAAAATGTACACTGTCCATCTCCTTATGTTCACGACGGATGTCGCTTGAGAGCTGGAAGCGTAGCAGCATATGGTCAGTAGTCCCGGTAGTCGTCATTCTGATCACAGGCGTCGCTGATAGTCTTCTCGGCGCGTTTAATTTCCTGTCGGGACACCTGCGACCGAGTATCTAGGGCTTCCACGTATGACTGCGCCACGCCGCACAGCGCTTCCTGTTTTCGGCTACTGTCGGCGGAGCACTCATAAATCCCACCGACGGCCAGCACAACCAGTGCGAGCTGCATTCCTCGACCGAGCCATTCAATCCAATCAAATTTCATGACTTCCTACCTCACTGCCTCGGGTTTCGGTTGACACAGCGAACAGCGGAGTACCTTTTTCGAGGTGGTCGCCGCGCTGCTCCGGCGTGGATTTTTCCCATTTTTCGCCGTTACGGACGACGTAGTACCGCACCTTCCTTTCGGTGGCCTGTCCTGGGCGTTTGATGTCTTTCTGGCTGGGTTTGCCGCAAATGTCATTCAAGACCCTGCCCAACTTGACCGGGTTGATTTCCCTCTGGAGTATCTTTCCGTACTGCGTTTCGAGAGCCAAACAGGTAGCATTGATCGTCACCAGGTCGCGGTCAAACGGTGCCCTGTGGCCTTCAATTAATTCCTCAACCATTGCATGCAGTGCGCCCCGTGACTCACGTTGCATGATGCGAGCGGCCTCGGTCTGTGGTGCTGGTGCGTGCGGGTTCCAACTGGCTGGGAACTCCCAGGTGCGCAGTACGTTGGCCAGTGCCGGCCCTCCTGGTCCGTCAATCCACTCGACCAGCGTTTTGTAATAGATCGTGGACTTCGGCACCGAGTCGCACATCAGCACAGCAATGCGCCGATCGCCTTGCATCAACGGCAAGGCATCCAGGTTGTTGGTGGTGATGATGTAATGCGCGATGTTTTTGATTTCACGGGCTGCGCGCCCCTTGCCCTCGAACGAGACGGATTCTTCGGATATCTGGCTCTTGAAATTTTCATACCCGTCGGCCTTTTCGGACTTGGCCACTTCATTGATGAACACCATGCGGCGGTGTTCGATGGCGTCCATGAAATTGCTTTGCAGCATTTTGCCGGTGCAGCCTGTCACCAGCGGTTTCCCGAAGACCTTGGTCAGCAGCCGTTGAATCAGGTTCTTGCCCACACCGCCCACTCGCGAGTACATCAGGATCGCGACAGGGATCTTGGTTTCAGGGAATTGGTATAGCTGTGCCAGCCAGCACAGAAAGTACATCACCGCTACTTCGTCACCGTCGCTGATGAACATCAAATGATCTGTGAGTACCTTCACGTCGTCTACGGTGGCGGCGTAGTTCGGCTCGACCATGCTCTTGCGCAGTGTGTACCAGCGGTTGTAGGCGGTCGGGTCGCCTTCGTGCTCGGGCTTGCTGGACGGCTCCATAATGATGGACTTCACCACACGCCTGCTCGGATCGCTCCACGCCCACCAGATTTGCCCGCTCGATGCCCGATCAACCTGATTGCCATCGCTATCGACGAATAGCACCTCGCCGTAATGCTTGGCACAGTATTGGATGAATGCCTCTTTACCCAGCTTGTCGCCGCTTTCGATGTGGTACGCCACCAAGCTGGAAGCGCTGCCCAACATGACAAAGTCTTCGCTGATGTAGCGCAAAATCTCCTTCGATTCAGCATCAATCGTCGTTATTGGATTGGCCTTTTTCCTTTTGTCAGACGTTGCAGGACGGCGTTGCGACTGGGTAGAGGCGGGGTGATCGTCAACAACTGGTGCACCACCGTGCTCGCCAGCAATGCCTGGCGCAGGGTGTTGATGATTGTTTGTGGGATGGTCATTCGCAGCACGCAATAGGCCTACATGCGCCAGCAACATGACCGCCTTTGCGGACACAGAGCCTTTCGAGCACAATCCTGACCGCAGAAGCTCGTCGCGTTTCTCATTGAAATGAGGGATGTACTGTTCGTCGTCAAGATGCCTCGGCGACACAGCGCCCGGCTGATTTCCTGGCGCAAAAGTGCTAGAATTTTTCATATTGGAATACCTGATTCAGCCTCGGAAGTTAGCCGCTTGCCGGGGCTTTCTTTTGTCCGAAGGTTGACTACGCCGGTTGCTCGGCAGCGCGACAGGACTTTGCGGTCGGTCCTAGTGCGCGAGGCTCGGAAATCTTGGCTTCGAGCCAGGCCATGATCTCAGTGCGAACCCACATGGATTTACCGGCGTAGCCGTTTGAGCGCCGGGGGCCGAGCGAGACAGGGGCAGGGAAGTCGCCACGCGCGATGCTGGCGTAGAAGGCAGTGCGTCCCGCGCCGTAGATGGCCAATGCTTCTCTAAGGGGCATGAGTGGGCTGTGGCCATGGTTGTAGGCCGATTCCGACGCGAGAGTAGGGGGTGTTGTGGCGGTGAGGGTTGCTGCTGACATGGTGCACCTCGAAATCAACTGAACCCGGCGCTGTTGGCACCGGTCACTTGATCCCAGTCCAAATCGAATGTCTGTTCCGTTTCGATTTGTGTGTACCTGTCAGGTTCCTATGGCGGACCTTGGGGCGGGACTACGTGTATCTGGTTTGGTTTGCTGGTCAATCCCTTTCCTGTCGGGATTGGCCGGCACCTTATTCCTGTTTTTTCAGCTGTGCAATATCATTCAATGCCGTTCATCCGGTCATTGTTTTGTTCTGGCGTTGAGCGCAGGCGGTCGAGGTAATCGGCCCACTCCTGCGCCGCCTCTCGACGTTGCTTCAGCAACTGCGCCCGTGCGTAGGTGGCACCGAGCGGACCGGGCATCTTGTGCGACAGCATCAGTTCAAGCACCACGAAATCAATCCCTAGATGCTCGTGGGCCATGCTGCGAAACACGCTGCGGAAACCGTGGGCGGTTATCTTCCCGTCCGGCCACAGGCGCTGTGCCGCTTTCAACAGTGAGGTGGGGTTGATGGGCTCGCCAGGGTGGACCGGGCTCGGAAATACCCAGCCTTCTCCCTTGGCGTTGACGACACGGCTTTCGTGCAACTCACGCAGGATTGCCAGCGCTTGTGTCGGCAGCGGTACGATGTGCTTCTCCTTACTCAGGTGCTTGGTCTTGCCGACCACGTAACGCCAGTCGCCACCGGCGAGATTGGTGTCTTCCCAGCGCATCACCGCCAGCTCACCGGGGCGGCAGGGGAGCAGGGCCGACAGTCGCAGTGCTTGCGTCACACTGCCGTCGCCAGAAGTCTCCAGCCGTCGCAGGTAGCGCCCCAGCTCTTCAGGTGTTTCCAGCGCGGCGGAGTGGGTCACGACGTGGCTGATTTCCAGTTCGTCGCTTTTGCCCAGTGCCACGTTGTGCGGCACCCAGCTACGCCCCAGCGCAAACCCTAACACGGCCCGCATGATCGTCCGGCACCGCTTGGCCATCGCCATCATGCCCTTGCCGGTGAGTCTGCCGATCACGGCACTGATGTGCTCAAGCTTGATGTCGGCCACCGCCATTTGGCCGAGGGTAGGGTAGATGTGGTTGGTCAGTGCACCGTTGAAGCCGGCGAGAGACTTTTCGACCAGCTTAGGCCCTTTGATCTTCAACCATTGCTCGGCGACGAACTGGAACGTCCGGTCTTCCGCGAGTCGTTTTTCCTCGAGCTTGGCTTTCTTCTCTTTCAGAGGGTGTTTGCCTTCAGATACCTCTGTTCTAGCTAACCAAGCCAAATCGCGAGCTTTCTTCAGGCCTATGGCAGGGTAGGTACCGATCGCATACACGTATTCCTTGCCGTGCAGGCGGTACTTCAGCCGCCACAACTTGCCGCCGCTCTTCGAGACTTGCAGATAGAGGCCGGGCACAGTGCCGTCTGTGTACCTACCGGGCTCGAACAGCGATCTAAGGCGGGCATCACTGAGGCTTCTGGGAGATGACGGGTTGGCTGTGGGACTGTCGGAAGCAGGCATGATGTAGGGGTATCCGTGGAGCTGCCAGGGCAAGATACCCTAGATAATACCCCCAGATACCCTGGACGAACACGGAAAAATAAGAACAGTAACGAACAAGTGCGGACCAGTATTTCCCATTGTTTTCTGGATTTTATGCTTGAAGGTCGCGTTCAGGCGAGACTATCCGGATCCCCAAAAAACATCTGAATCCTCGACCGCAACCAACGCTCGCCCGGATCATTATCCTGCGACCCACGCCACGCCATGTGCAGTTCAAAGGTTCGCACCGGCAACGGCGGATCTTCCGCCCGCACACCACCTGCGGCTGTCAACGCCTCAGCCGTGTAATCAGGCACGGTGGCGACAATATCCGTCCCGCTGATGAGCGTGCTCAGCCCGTTGAATTGCGGCACTGCAAGGACGACATGGCGTTTGCGCCCGAGCTTCTCTAGTTCTTCATCTATGAAGCCGCTCAAGTCGCCGGCGAACGACACCAGCGCATGGGGTCGCGCGCAGAAGTCGTCCAGGCTCAGCGGGCCCGGCACGGTGTCGGCTCGCAACAGCTTGGGCATGCTGCGGCGCAGTACTTTGCGCTTGGCGTTGGCCGGCAGGTCGGCGGTGTAGCTGACGCCGATGGAGATTTCACCCGAGGCCAGCAGGCTTGGCATCAGGATGTAGTTGGCCCGGCGAACGACCAGCACGATGCCCGGTGATTCGGCGCGCAGACGTTTGAGCAGCATGGGCAGCAAGGCGAATTCGACGTCGTCCGACAAACCTATACGAAACACCGCAGTGCTGGTGGCTGGATCGAATTCCGCCGCACGGCTGACCGCCGTGGAAATCGAGTCCAGCGCCGGGGAGAGCAGGGCGAAGATCTCCACTGCCCGGGCCGACGGTTCCATGCTGCGGCCGGTGCGCACGAACAGCGGGTCATCGAACAGCCCGCGCAGGCGCGAGAGCGCCGCACTGATCGCGGGTTGTCCAAGGAACAATTTCTCCGCAGCACGGGTCACACTGCGTTCATGCATTAATGTTTCGAAAACGATCAACAGGTTCAGGTCGACACGACGCAGGTCATTACGATTCATCTGGAGTCCTGGCAGAGTCAGCAAACTTGACGTGGGCGGCCATATGAGAACAATGGCCGGCATGAATCTTACGGGCAAAGGCTGCTACTCTGCACCGTGTAATTCACTTTTTACTTAAATGGCTGCTTCGGTTTTTTACGGCATCTGGTGATGCCGCCGGCGCTGCGGAATCAATGACAGGCATGTCGACTATTAATAGCCACTGATGGTCTTGGGTAGAAAGCCCAGATAGAGTTCGTGGCACTAGAGGTTACTTTGACGAGGTTTGCGATGTCCCGCACGATCCGTTTTCACAAGTTTGGTCCAGCCGAGGTGCTCAAATGCGAAGAGCATGCGGCCGCTCTGCCTGCACCAGGTGAAGTGCAGGTGCGCGTCGAAGCAATCGGCATCAGCTGGTACGACATTCTCTGGCGCCAGAACCTGGCTTCGTCCCACGCTCGTCTGCCTTCAGGCCTCGGCCATGAAATGTCGGGTGTTGTGACGGCGGTCGGCGACGGTGTTGATGACTTGGCGGTGGGTGACAAGGTCGCCAGCTTCCCAGCCGAGAGTCCTAACGATTATCCGGTCTACGGTGAACAGATTGTTCTGCCGCGCTCGGCACTGACCCGCTACCCGGACGTGCTCAGCCCGATCGAAGCCAGCGTGCATTACACGCCGCTGCTGATCGCCTATTTTGCCTACGTCGATCTGGCGCGGGTCAAACCAGGGCAGTTTGCATTGGTAACCGACGCAAGCCATTGCGCAGGGCCGTCCTTTGTACAACTGGGCAAAGCCCTGGGTGTGCGAGTGATCGCAGCGACCAAAAGCGCGGAAGAACGTGACTACCTGCTGTCCCTCGGTGCCGAGAAAGTCATCGTCACCGAAGAACAGGATCTGCTGATGCAGATCAACAAGATCACCGACAACCGTGGCGTCGATGTGGTGTTCGATGGGCTTGGCGGGCCACAGATGTCGATGCTCGGTGACGTGCTGGCGCCGCGTGGCAGCCTGGTGCTTTACGGCCTGCAAGGCGGCAACCAGACGCCATTCCCGGCGTGTGCAGCGTTCCAGAAGAACATTCAGTTCTTCGTGCACTGTATCGGTAACTTCACCGGCAAGCCGGAGCTGGGCATTATTCAGGATCAGGTGGCGTTGCAACGGGCGTTGCGCGATATCAACCAGTTGACCGCCGACCGCGTGCTGCTGCCGCTCAAGACTCGGGTCTTCCCGTTTTCCGAGTTTGTCGAAGCGCATCGCTACATGGACGAATGCCCATGCCGCGAACGGGTCGCCCTGCAGGTCGAGCCAGCGTAAGCCTTACGCAGGCGTGCGTGCCCTCACGTACGCTTGCTCTTCAAGCTTTCCCGATGCCCTCTGCGCTCCTTGCGCAGAGGGCATTTTCGTTTCTGTCTACCGGGTTTCAGCAACTGAACCGGTTTTTGCTTTCGATCTGTATCTTCTAATCATCATATAAGCCCTGATAATTGAATGATTACTTTCATCTCAAGGAATGAGTCATGAGTGGGCGTTCGGCTGATATTAATCAGCACATGTTTGCGACAGACGACGGGCAAATGTCACAACGTTTGAAGACTAAAGACCAATCAGTATCTTCTTTCTCTATTTTTTGTACTCAATGTCTGTGGGACGCTGTCGGAAGTTTCCTAGGAAGTCGTGCCAAACCTCGCGGGCCTTGCCCCGTCGG
This sequence comes from Pseudomonas nunensis, assembly GCF_024296925.1. Taxonomy (NCBI): domain Bacteria; kingdom Pseudomonadati; phylum Pseudomonadota; class Gammaproteobacteria; order Pseudomonadales; family Pseudomonadaceae; genus Pseudomonas; species Pseudomonas nunensis. Next base: position 2,682,992 of record NZ_CP101125.1, on the reverse strand, counting down.
GCTTTGCGAGGAGGTGGCTGTCGCCTTGGCATAGGCAGAGTTCAAACATTTCAAATAATTACCCCAAACTTAAGTGCTAGCATTTTATGACAGGATCAAGCACTTCACAGCGAGAATCGGTCGCGCAGTGTCTATCACTGTTTGCGTGACGTTGAACTTCCGAATACCAGGTAAAACACTGATGACTACAATTCACGATCAGGCAATGAACTATGTTTACCAGCAAGTACTGCAAAGGCTGCTGAGTTTTTTCTCGCGCGCCGAGCGCACCGCCTTGCAGCTTATGATTCAGCGCCTGGTGGTGTCGGCTGGCGGTATGGAGCGCATCGGCGAATTCAAGGTGATGTCGATCCAGTCCGGCACGCTCGACAGTTGTTACACCCTGGCCTTGTTGCGCGCCGCCCAACTGAGCATCGCCAGCCGGGCACCGGCGACGTTTCAGCTACGCGTGGCCACGTTGCGCCTGAACGGGACCGGTTCTACAGCGCTGGAGAACATCCATCGTACCAACGCGGCGCTGTTCCTCTATGACGATCCTCGGGTCGAATTGTTGATGGTGGATAACCGTGAAGTCCTGCCATTCAACCATCTGGCGCCGATCTCCGAGGCCGGGCGCGAGTCGAACCGGCTCAACCTGTTGATGGTCGGCCATCGCCGGGCCTGGGATGGGCCGCTTGATCTTTGGGATGATGGTTACCTGACAACGGGCGAGTTCTACGGGCAGATCGCGAGATGGGGCAATGGGGTCGATGCGTTGATCAGCAGCGAAACGCCGCGCCAACAGAAGCAGTTTCTCGACGGTTTGAAGCGCGCGGCGCAAAAGGCAGGTCTCGGGACCCTGAATAACAACATCGCGGGGTTTGACGGGTTGTTCGCCGTGCTCGATGACCTGGGCAGCGACTATTATCTTGAATTTTATGCTGGCCATGAGCGCGCGCAATGGCGCCCGTATGGCGGATTTGAAGCCTGCCGCCGCACGACCAATATCGATATTCACGACATGGTGGTCGGCAAACTCGAGGAGCGCTGGCCGCTGCTCACCGAATTCCTCGGTGTCCAGATTGACGAAATGGCGGCGCACCTGAGCGATAGCGAATACGTCAGCCCAGTGATTGCGGCGCATTTGCGCGGGTTACAGGCGAGCGTTGTGTCGGGCGACAGTTATGAAACCGGGATCGCTGAATACTTGCAGCGAGCCCTGGTGTTGATGCGGCGCAAACTGGTGCCGGAGCGCTTTTGCGAATTGGCACTGGAGTCATTTGGTAATCCGGTCGTCATGACCGAGCGCCGCTTGCTGGCGGCGGACGAGGTGCTGAAAACCCTCGGGTTGACCGAGGCTCAATTGATCTGCCTGCTCTTTGCGCCCTTTGTCGATGGGGGAGCGGGACTCGAGCGTTTCCTGCGCAGTTGCCACCCCGGAATGCTGGTGGCCATGCCGGACCTGCACAAGGCGATGCAGGGGCATCAGGTGCCCGAGCAAGTCGTGCAATGGATGGTCGATGTCAGTGGCTTGCCAGTCAACCTGATTGCCACGCTTTATCGCATGGGGTCAGTAACCGTGCAGGAAGACGTTTGCGTCGAAGACCCGCAGGACGATGACGCGGACGCTATTGGCGAACTGTCAGCGGGGCATTGAAAGTGCAGGGGCTGTCGCCATCCACAACCGTTCAAGCAAATACCTGCACCGTGCCCGGCGAATACCAATGAAAGGACCCAGAGAAACCGACTTTGCTTATCAGGCGGTGTATCGATATTTGACGCACCTCATCAATGAACCGGGTTGCGGCACACCGACTCGCCTGCCTTCTTTGAGGCAGTTGGCGCTGCGCCTGAACGTGTCGATTTCAACCATTCAATACGCCTATTCGCTGCTGGAGAAGGAAGGGCGGGTCTACTCGGTGGCCAAGTCCGGTTATTACTCGCAGCCGATAGCTGCCATTGGTCCGTTGGCCAGCGGCAATGATTTACTTGAAACCGTCTATTTCAATGCTCGGCGTCCAGAAATGCTGGTGTTGAGCGCCGATGAACCGGCCCTGTTGCAGCCACTGGACAGCCCGCTGCTGACGCTGGAACGCGAACTGCTGCGCCAGTATCCGCGCCAGCCACTCTCGGCCTCGCAACCCTGTGGCGAGCTTGAATTGCGTACGGCACTGGCGGCGCGCTACACCACGTCACCGGCGCGTTACTGGCATGCCGACGAGGTTTACATCGGCGCCGATCTTCGCGGCGTGCTTGAAATACTGATCACCATCCTCTGCCTCAAAGGCGCCACGGTGGTGGTCGAGTCGCCGTGTGATTGGGTGATTCTGCGTTTGCTTGAGACGGCGGAGGTGCGGGTGATCGAGTTGCCATTGCAAGCCTGCGGCGCGTTGGACCTGGAGCGGCTCAATGACGTGTTGGAGATCGAGTCGGTGCGGCTGGTGATGCTGTCATCAGGGCTGAGCATGCCGCGGGGAAGCCAGGTACCGCATGACAACCGGCAGTCGGTCGCGCAGCTGCTGGCTCGGCATGACTGCTGGGTGCTGGAAAACGACTGCTATGGCGAGCTTGGTTTCGAGCCAGAAGGGCCGAAGTTTCGCGACCTTCTGGCGCCTGATCGGCTGATCGTGTTCTCCACTTTCGAGAAAATCATCGGGCCGGAAGCGCCGTACGGCTATCTGCTCTCACGACGACTGGGCGAAGAACTGCAGCGGCATTTTTTGTTGCGTGCGTTTCGCCTGTCGCCGATCCGCCAGAAAGCCATTGCCCGCCTCTACAGCAATGGCCGTATCGACCAGCACCTGCAAGTACTGCGGCGCCTGCTCAAGGAGCGTCAGGTGCAGATGATCCATCTGTTGCACGAACGACTGGGGGACGCGCTGCAACCGGTCGAGCCGCAAGGTGGTGCGACGATCTGGGCGCGCTCGTTGCGTCAGGTCGATGTGCGCAGGGTGTTTCAGCGCTTGCTCAAGCAGCAAGTGGTGATTGCGCCAGGCGAGCTGTTCAGCCTGCAAGGCCTGTATGGTCAGCATCTTCGCTTGAGCCATACGTTCAGCGGTGACCATGACCTCGGTACCGCACTGGGATTGCTGGGTGACGCATTACGTCTGGAAGCGATTGATTGAGCGGGGTTAAAAAGGTCCGCTATCAAGCTCTTTGAAAAGCGACCTGTTCGGCGATCATCGGCGCCCGGTCGAATCGACGCAGCATGCGTTCTACTTGGCGAGCATGACGCTCGCACGCCTGTGGATCGCGCCCTCTTTTTGCTTGCCGGATTCATCCTTATGTTTGCCTAAAATGATTAATGATCGTTGTAACACGGTGTGGGTGATGTGGGCCGATGCTAGGCTCGGCTGTGGTACTCAAGGCAAAAGAGAAGCTCATGATCAAGTATGAATCGCCCAAGCCATCGGCGACTCCGACGACGGTGGAGGCGTTGGCGCGTGTCATCGGAAGATTTGCCCAAAGCGACGGTGATCACGCCACAGTCATTCCCGGCTTGACCTTGCATCGCCGCAAGGCACCCACCGCGCCGCTGCACTGCATCTATGGCGTGGGACTTGGCGTCGTCGTGCAGGGCGGCAAGCAGGTCACGCTTGGAGAAGAGGTGGCGGACTACGGACCGGGGCAGTCCATGCTGACGACGATCGATCTCCCCGTGCTGGCGCACATCATGCACGCGACCACGCGCGAGCCGTTCCTCGGCATGATGCTGACGCTGGACATGCGCCTGATCATGCAGATCGCTTCGGAGCTGGAACTGTCGCAACCGGACAAGGGTAGCTCCTGCCAACCGGTCACCATCGAAAAGCTCGATGGCGCCTTGGGTGATGCCCTGGTCCGTCTCGTCAATCTGCTGGACGAGCCGCAGGTGATACCTCAACTGGCCCCGTTGATTCGACACGAGATCACCGTTCGCCTCCTCACAGGCCCGCACGGCGCACAACTGCAGCACTTGGTCGCGGCGGGCTCACCGAGCCGGCAAATCGCCAAGGCGGTAGCGTGGCTCAAGCAGAATTTCAGAGAGCCGCTGCACGTCGACGAGTTGGCTGAGCGTGCGCGCATGAGCCCTTCAACTTTTCGTCAGCACTTTCGCGCCATCACCGGCATGAGCCCGCTGCAGTTCCAGAAGCAACTGCGGCTGCAGGAGGCGAGGCAACTGATGCTCAACCAGAACCTCGATGCCGGCTACGCGGGCGGGCTCGTTGGATACGAAAGCGCCTCTCAGTTCAACCGCGAGTACAGCCGCCTGTTCGGCGCACCGCCTCAACGTGATATCAAACGCATGCGACTGAGTTGATTGCACCGAGTGGCAGAGACGCCGCGCGGCGATAAGCCAGAAGTGGTTCTCGAATCGTCTGCGGAGGCAGCTTCAACCACTCTGAACTCTGACGCGACCAGTACGAACGCGCCAATCGCGCTGCGCACTTCGGAGCTGAGGCCCGCGGCGGCCCTGTACAGGCTGTCTTGATGGCGGCCGTTGAGAATCACCAGCGCGCCTCTGTCTGCCGAATCCTTGGCTATCGCGAAGCCGATGTTGCTGCTGGAGCCCGTCACGAGCGCATGTGGCTCTCGAACCAGTCGAGGACGAGCTGCGGGTTTCGCCCGAAATAGTTGTAGCCCTCGAAGCGCTTGTCCGTCTCTTCGATCCAGAACAGCTTCTTGTCCTTGGATGAGATCAGGTCGTAGATCTCCTGCACGTTGGACTGCTTGGTCAGGAAGTCCCGCCGCACCTGAGACACGAACGTCGGAATGGTGACCGACCGCGAGTACTCGATGGGCCATACATCGGCGAGGTGGTAGCCGGTGCGCTTGTGGAAGGCGGCATCGAACCGTGCGACGCCGTTGGGAATCTTCTGGCTCTCGACGGCGGTCTGGACGAACACCGCCGGCGACACCGGCTGCAGCGCGATCATCGCCCTGATATGCGCGAACTCCTTGGGGTGCTTGTGCATGCCGACGATGGTGGCGTTGGCGCCCAGGCAACGGCTGTACAGCGCGGTCTTCAGTTTGCGGGTATCGGGCCGCGACTTGGCGTAGCGCATCGAGCCGATCACGTCGCGGTACTCCAGAACCCCGTGGCCGTTGACGCCGCCGCTGCCAATGCCGCTGCGACCATGGTTGCGCATGTCGTAGGTCAGGATGTTGTAGCCGGCGTCGTGCAGGATCTTGTACTCGGGCAGGAAGTTCACCTCGAAGCCGCCGAAGTCCTGCCACGGGGCCAGGTGGCCGGGATAGCCATAGCGGTTGCACGGCATCGGGTGGTTGAAGATCAGCAGCCGGTCCGAGTTGCCGGGGATGAACCAGCCCTCGATGGTCACGCCGTCCATCGCGGGAAAGAAGACATCTTCGTACTCCATGCCGTACTCGTTGGGCCAACGCAGGATGGGCGTGCGGGTCGAGTGGGCCATGAGATCGGCCATGCCGTTGATGAAGGCATCAGTACCGGCATCGGTGGCCGCGGCGGCTGGTGCAGCGGCCGGTGCGGCGGCCTGGCTTTGCGCCGCACCCACGCCGGACGCAGCCATGGCCAGCAACGGGAGGGAAGCCAGCGATGCACTGGCCTTCAGAATCTGTCGGCGACTATGGGATGAGGCGCCTTCCTGCAGAGCGGGAGAGTTGTCCGGATTGCTCATGGTGGATTCCTTCGATGTAGGTGAGATATCGGTGTTGGATGAGGCGCGTTCTCCCGAGGCGCGGTCAGAACCGCGGCACGAAGGGCGTCACGGCTTCTGCGTCGGCGCGACGAAGCCTTCGGTGATGACGACCGAGCCTTCTGTGGACTCGATGCGCAGCCTTCTGGCGGCGGTGTATTCCGGCGAGTTGTAGAACCGCTGGGCGTCGGCCAGGCTCGGGAATTCCGCGATGGCCATCACCATCTTGGGCTTGCCCTCCACGGCGGTGGCGTTCATGTTGAACACGATAATCTTGCCGCCGTACTTGGGGGCCAGCGGCCCCGCAGCATCCATGTATCGCTGGAAGCCGGCCTGGTCGGTGATCGTGTAGTTGGCGATCATGTAGCCGGGCGGCTGCGCGTAAACCGTTGCAGAGAGTGCCATCGCCATGACGGCGGCTGCGGTGAGGATGTATTTCTTCATTGGAGTTGGGTCCACTGCATTGAGGTCAAGATTGAGGTCAAGCGCCAGAGCGGCGGTTGGCGCAGCGATTCGGTGAAGCCGTTCACGCCGAACCTGGTCATGTTGTAGACGCCTTGGTTGGCCCGGCCCTACGCGTCATGCGCCAGGGCGCTCGACAGTGCGCGATTGGCATTGGCCTGCTCGGCCAGGTTCTTGGACTTAACCTCGAAGGTCTGCACCGCATCGGCACCGCCGGGGAAGCGGAGCGGCGGTTGTTCGCGCCCCGCGAGTTGCACGATGGCGTTGGCGAGCTTGACCGGATCTCCCGGCTGCTTGCCGTCCATGCTCTTCCACGCCGTGACGGTCTCCCGCGTACGCGGGGCGTAATCATCAATCGAGGGTTCCGCGTACGTGGTTGAGGCCGGGGTCAGCAGTTCGGTGCGAAAGAAGCCGGGCTCCACCAGCATCGTGCGGATGCCGTAGGGCTCGATTTCCGGGATGAGCGACTCCGTCCATCCTTCGATGCCGAACTTTGCGGCGGAATACGCCGTGCAGAACATGCCGCCGGTGATGCCACCGCTCGAGGAGATATTGAGCAGCAGCCCCGAGCGCTGCTTGCGCATCACCGGCAACGTGGCACGGGCGACGTTCATGGGGCCGAACAGCAGGGTCTCGATCTGGCTGCGAACCTGATCCGGGCTGAGCTCTTCGAAGAAGCCTGCGTAGAAGTTGCCCGCGTTGTTGACCAGGACATCGATCCGGCCGAACCTGCCCACGGCCGCTTCGACCGCGGTGTAGGCCTCTTCCGGACGGGTGACATCGAGCCTGACGGTGAGCAGGTCATGGTGGTTGCCCAGCGCCGCCGCGACCCGTTGCGGATTGCGCCCGGTAGCCACGACCGCATGGCCGGCAGCCAGTGCCGATCTGGCGATCGCCAAGCCCAGGCCCCGGCTGGAGCCGGTGATCATCCACACCTTCTTGCCTGCCCCTTGATGCCCTTGCGCTTGCGCGCCGGTTGCGGTCGCGGCCGACGCACTCGCAGCCAAACCAGGCAGCAAGGCAGCGGCCGTCACGACCAGGCCGGCCTTGATGAATTCCCGGCGTTCACGGCCTGCTGCGTCGTCGGATTCGACTTGGTCGGTGGGTAGATTGCTCATGGTGAGGGCTCCTTGGGTTGATGGCCAGGCCTGGATGGTGGGCGTGGTCCGCAATGCGGGGGCGCGCAGGGCGAGACCAAGCGTCATGAAGTCATCCACATGCGTTGCACGGGTTGATGTTGCGAACGATCGCGTCAGCCGTCGTGGGCAAGCGAGGACGACAACGCGCGATGCGCCTCGGCCTGATCGAGCAGCGCCTTGGCCTTGGCCTCGAAGGTCTGCACGGCATCGGCGCCAGCGGCGAAACGCGTCAGCGGTTCATCTCGTCCCGCGAGCTGTACGATGGCGGCCGCAAGCTTGGCCGGGTCGCCGCCCTGTTTGCCGTCCATGCCGCTCCAGGCCGCGACGATCTCTCGCGTGCGCTGGGCGTAGTCGTCGATGGCTGGCTCGGCGTAGGTGGTGGAGTCGGCGCTCAGCAGTTCGGTGCGAAAGAACCCCGGTTCCACTAGCATTGTGCGGATACCGTAGGGTTCGATCTCGGGAGTCAGGGACTCGGTCCAGCCTTCGATACCGAACTTGGCGGCCGCGTAGGCGGTGCAGAACATGCCGCCGGCAATGCCCGCGGTCGAAGAGATGTTCAGCAACAGGCCGGAGCGCTGCTGGCGCATCACCGGCAGCACGGCACGGGTGACGTTCATCGGACCGAACAGCAGGGTCTCGATCTGCTTGCGCACCTGATCCGGGCTCAGTTCTTCGAAGAAGCCTGCGTAGAAATTGCCCGCGTTGTTGACCAGAACGTCGATCCGGCCGAACTTGCCGATGGCGGCCTCGACCGCGGCCTGGGCATCTTCGGGACGGGTAACGTCGAGCTGGACTGTGAGCAGATTGTCATGCTTGCCAATGGCCGCGCCGACCTTGGCGACATCGCGGCCGGTTGCCACCACGGCATGTCCTGCGGCCAGCGCCGACTTGGCGATCTCGGTGCCCAGCCCGCGGCCAGCGCCGGTGACGAGCCAAACCTTCTTGTCAGTCATAGGGGGTAACCTCTTTTAACGATTACCCATTGTGGCCCGCCATTTCATTGAATTTGGTGCACGTTACGCAGCATTTATTGCCCAATATGATTTCTCACGAAGACTATATGAACAGCTATCGGCGTGCTTCGACACGCGCGGCGAACGCATCGGTGCTGTCGAAAGCAGCCGATAGGCTTCTTCGCTCATGGGCTTGGACCCATTCCCATTCGAGCGTGACGATTTCGCAGCGGCGGGCGGCAAACTCGAATTGCAGACGGATCGCCAGGGGGATGACGTAGTTCTATCGCCTGACTCCTTGATAAACCTGCTGTAGCAGGCTGTGGCGTATTCCAGCGAAATGCGGTACTGGAGTCATCCTGGGTTAAAAAAGGTCGTAGACCGCGCGGATCGTTGCTATCGCGCCGTGGTCAAACTGCCAGTAAACTCCGTCTCTATTCCTGAACCACTCTATTTCAGAGGTTTTGCATGACACTCAGTCCTTTTGCGGGCAAACCGGCACCGGCAGAATTGTTGGTCGACATCCCGCGACTGGTAACGGCTTATTACACCGGCCAGCCTGATGCCAACATCTCTACCCAGCGCGTCGCCTTTGGCACGTCAGGTCACCGTGGCAGTTCGTTCGACTTGAGTTTCAACGAATGGCACGTTCTGGCGATCAGCCAGGCCATTTGCCTGTACCGTGAAGCCCAGGGCATCGACGGCCCGCTGTTTGTCGGCATCGACACCCACGCGCTGTCGACCCCAGCCGGTGCCAGCGCCCTCGAAGTGTTGGCCGCCAACGGCGTCACCGTGATGATCGCCGAAGGCGACGAGTACACGCCGACCCCGGCCATCTCCCATGCAATTCTTTGCTACAACCGTGGCCGCACCTCGGGCCTGGCGGATGGCATCGTCATTACGCCGTCCCACAACCCGCCACAAAGCGGCGGCTACAAATACAACCCTACCAATGGCGGTCCGGCCGACACCCACATCACCAAGTGGATCGAAGCCAAGGCCAACGAACTGCTCGGCAACAAGCTGGCCGGCGTCAAGCGCATCAGCTACGAGCAGGCATTGAAAGCCAGCACCACCCATCGCCACGACTACGTCAACACCTATGTCGCCGACCTGATCAACGTGATCGACTTCGACGCCATTCGTGACGCCAAGCTGCATTTGGGTGTCGATCCGTTGGGCGGAGCAGGGGTGCGCTACTGGTCGGCGATTGCCGAGCATTACCGCCTGGATCTGGAAGTGGTCAACACCGAGGTCGATCCGACCTTCCGTTTCATGACCGTCGATTGGGACGGGCAGATCCGCATGGACCCATCGTCCACCCACGCCATGCAGGGCCTGATTGGTCTGAAAGATCGTTTTGACGTGGCCTTCGGCTGCGATCCGGATCACGACCGTCACGGCATCGTGACCCCGTCCGGCGGCCTGTTGGCGCCGAACAACTACCTCGCAGTAACAATCGACTACCTGTTCCAGAACCGTCCGCACTGGCGTGCCGATGCTGGCGTGGGCAAAACCGTGGTCAGCAGTGGTTTGATCGATCGAGTGGCCAAGCGCCTCGGTCGTCGTCTGTACGAAGTGCCGGTCGGCTTCAAGTGGTTTGCCGATGGCCTGTTCGACGGTTCCCTGGGCTTTGGTGGCGAAGAGAGCGCCGGCGCTTCCTTCCTGCGCAAGGACGGTGGTGTCTGGAGCACTGACAAAGACGGCCTGATTCCGGCGCTGTTGGCGGCAGAAATGACCGCCCGCACCGGTCGCGACCCAAGCCAGGCCTATCGCGCACTGACTGACGAGTTGGGCGAACCGTTCTCGGTGCGGGTCGATGCCAAGGCCAACCCTGAGCAGAAAGCACTGCTGAGCAAATTGTCCCCGGACCAAGTCACCTCGACCCAACTGGCTGGCGAAGCGATCCAGAGCATCCTCAGCCATGCGCCGGGTAACAACCAGGCAATCGGTGGCTTGAAGGTCATGACCGAGAACGGCTGGTTTGCGGCGCGTCCGTCGGGCACTGAAGACATCTATAAGATCTATGCGGAAAGCTTTATCAGCGACGAGCATCTCAAGCAGTTGGTGGCTGAGGCTCAGACCCTGGTGGATGGCGCTATTTCAACGAAGTGATTGAGGGCCTGTGGCGAGGGGGCTTGCCCCCGTTGGGTTGCGTAGCGACCCTAATCCGGCCATTGCGGTTTTCCAGGCATACCGTGTGTGTTGATTTGCGACTTCTTCGCAGTCGAACGGGGGCAAGCCCCCTCGCCACAATCGCTACAAACAAAAAAGGGCGACCACAAGGTCGCCCATTTTTTTACCTGGTATTTAAGCCAGATCCACCAACACGATCTCACTGTCTTCAATCGCCGTCACACGCAACACTTGCTCATCGGCGACCGCTACACCGTCTCGAGCTTGTGCACGCAAGCCGTTGACTTCAATCACACCGGTGGCCGGAACCAGGTAGGCACGGCGCCCGTTATCAAGGTGATACTCCGCCGATTCCCCGGCCTTCAGATTCGCCGCCACCAACCGCGCATCAGCGCGAATCCGCAGGCTTTGATCGTCGCCGGTCTTGCCGCTGGCCAAGGTCACGAAACCTTCGCGCTGACCTTTCGGGAAAGGCTTGGCGCCCCACGACGGAGCCGAGCCGGCCTCGTTGGGGATGATCCAGATCTGGAAAATCCGGGTCTCGGTGGATTCCAGGTTGTACTCGCTGTGGGCGATCCCGGTGCCTGCGCTCATGACCTGCACGTCACCCGCTTCAGTACGGCCCTTGTTGCCCAGGTTGTCCTGGTGGGTAATCGCACCTTCACGCACATAAGTGATGATTTCCATGTCGCGGTGCGGATGCTGTGGGAAGCCAGTACCCGGGGCGATCACGTCATCGTTCCAGACCCGCAGGTTGCCCCAGTTCATGCGTTTCGGGTCATGGTACTCGGCGAACGAAAAGTGGTGATGGGCATCCAACCAGCCATGATGGGCGCCGCCCAAGGTGTTGAATGGTCTGAGTTCAAGCATGATCGTCTCCTGAAAAGGTTCGTCATGGGGCGGTGCGCCTGAGCCACGAAACAAGAACCGGTGGTTGATGGCGAGCATCATCTATCAGCCGATGATCGATAAAAAGCGTAAAAAGTGCTTCAAAACAATCTAATAAGTTGATGTTGAATAACCTCGAAACATTCTCATCCAGCCTTCACTTCATCGCATAAGCCAATGACCTGTAAGCATTTCACTAGAACTAAACGGCAAATGCAGACACCATAGCCCTCAACAGCCTCACACCCTGGAGTCCGTCCGCGTGCTGCAACACACCCCCGATCTCCCTCCCGAACTACGTCCCCTCGCCGAGATGCCATGGCTCAAGCGCCTGGCCGCCCGTTTTTTCGGGTATGGCTTGACCCAAATGCGCGCGCAACACCGTGCATCGTGGCTCCACGGGCAGGCTGACGGCTTTCGCAGCGGCCACAGTGCCGGGGTGGATTACGGCTTTAAGGAGGGCAAGCTCGAAGGGCTGGAAGAAGGCCGGCAGGTGTTGTTGATCCGCGACTCGCGCTCCACCGAGCACCGACCGCCGAATGTCGACGACAACCTGTTCGATGATTGGCGGCTGCCGTTGAATGCCGAGATCAAGAAACGCATGAAGGCTGATGTCGCGCGACTGCTGCCTGCTCATGCTCAGCCCAGCGTTGCGCAATGGAAGATGATCTTCAGCGATACACCTTCGACCTCGGTGATCGCCGGCGCGGGTGCGGGCAAGTCGACGACGCTGGTACTGCGTATTCTGTTGCTGACCCACTATTTAGGGTTCGAATTGAGTTCGATGACCGTGGTGACCTTCACCCGCGAATCGCGCAAAGACTTCATCAACAAACTCATCGAGCTGTTTGGCTTGTGGGGCCGGGCACTCAGCCTTAAAGACGCCCGGGAACTGGTGCGCACCTTTCACTCGCGGATTCTGCCGATGGTCCGTAGTTTGCCGGGATTCGAGCGCTTGCAGGCCTTCGAAAATCTCAGCAATCGCCCACAAAACGGTGACGAGGAAGTCGACAGCAATCCATTCGACCTGCGAATCAACGACGCCCAGCGCCAGCAGCTCAACGCTTGTTATCACGCGTTGTTCACCACCAACGAACGCTTTCGCGAGCTGATCCAGCCTTTATCTCGCCATGCCTTGCAGCTCAAGGAGCTGGAACGCGATCACCCTGATGTACAGAAGCGTGTGGCCGTGACTGAACTGGCGGCCAAGCGCGATGAAGAACTCTGCGACACGATTGAAGACCTGTGGTTTCGCGCGGGTGCCTGGCCGATCAAGGGCATCGAGCCGAATCGTCAGACGTTCGATATCAACGGCTCGACCTTTCATTGTCACGGCTACATTCCAAGCCTGGACGCCTGGGTGGTGCTGGGCTTCGATCCTCGGGAAAACCCGCAAGTCAGCCGTCCAAATGCCAAGCTGACGGTGCGCGCCGAATGGGCAGTAAAGCGCACCTTGTTTCAAGCATTCTGTCGTAAGCCATTGATATGGCTGGATAGTTATGAATCTTCAAAACGTGTTTTAGCCTCGTTGGCCGGGGATGCCAGTGCCGGGCCGGGGTTCGATTACAAGGTCAAGGGTGAGCTAGGCTCCTCACCGTTGCTGGACTGTTTCGTCGCTGCCGCCGGGTTTATCGAGAACCTGGGGCTGGACGTTCCCGATGCCGTGGGCCGTATGAATTTTGCCAAGGACGACCCGGACCGGTTTTTCTTTGAAGCCTTGAGCCTGTTCTGGCGCGCCCTGGAAGATCACTTGCTCGATCAAAAGCCACCGGTGATGACCTATAACCGGATGTTTGCCCTGTTCAGCGAGCATTCGCCCGAAAACCTGAAGCTGCTGAGCGATGAGCTGCTCAGGCCGCTGTCGCACCTGATGATCGACGAATTTCAAGACGTATCGCCGCAGATTGTCTCGTGGATTCGCGCCAGCCTGGCCGAGATTCGCAGTCGTGGACCGGCGATGCATGTAGGGCGTGGTGCGCAGCGTTCGTCGTTGCTGTGTGTTGGCGATGATTGGCAGTCGATCTATGGCTGGCGCGGCAGTTCGCCGACGTACTTTATGGAGTTCAACAAGGAATTCCCGTCGCCGAGCACCACTCGGGTCATGCTCAGCGACAATTATCGCAGTCATCAGCACATCATCGATGCCGCCGAACACATCGTGCGAGCCGCGCCAGCCATCCCTGGCAAGAAGGCCAAGGCCTGCGGTGAATCCAAGGCGCTCCAGCCGGTGAACGTGCTGGACCGGGATGACCAAGGCATGGCGCAGCGGTTGATGGAACACTATCGGCGCGGCGATTCAATCTTGATGCTTTATCGAAAAAGTAGCGATAAGTCATTGATAGAGCAGCATATTCAATCTTTAGTTAATGTTGATTCTAGCCTGCCGTACGACGCTCGCCGGCTCAAGCAATTGACCTATCACAGCGCCAAAGGGCTTCAGGCGGACGCTGTGTTCTTGCTGGGCGATTGCCAGCATCTGACCAGCTCGCCTTACAAGAACCAGGTGTATCGCATGGCAGGGCTGGGCAAGGCTGGGGACAGCGAGGCTTATGACACGGCGCAGAAAGACGAGATTCTGCGGCTGGCTTATGTCGGGATCACCCGGGCGGTGAGTCATTGCTATTGGTATGTCGATGGCCAGGACGGCCAAACCGTCAATATGCCCAAGGCGTCTGACAAGGTCGGTCAGGGCAAGGCGTTCTTTGCGGATCATCGGCAGAGCGCAAAATCCGCATAGACCGCTAATTCCTGTGGGAGCCATGTGGGAGCGGGCTTGCTCGCGAAGGCGGTGTGTCATCCAGCATCAATGTCGACTGATTCACCGCCTTCGCGAGCAAGCCCGCTCCCACAGGGGTATGGCATTTCAATTCAGGATGAATCAGCACCCACAAAAAAGCCCACATCCTGTGGGCTTCTTGTTGTCTGGATCCGGTGTCAGGCATAACTCCTGAGCGCCACCGGCGGAATGAACGTTTCAAGTTCATCTTCCACCGCTTCGATTATTCGTTCTACATCTGCGGCATTCATCACGGTCGCGCAAGGAATGCCAGCAATGGCGATCATGGTTTCGCCACTGGCACGGTCAAAAAGACGGGCAATCATGCTGCCCGGCGCGTCCATGCTCGCCTCGAAACCCATGGGATGAAAATGCCAGCGCATCAGCTGGCAGGCGTTTGGAAAGGTAACTTTGCTGAATGACCCTTTGTTCATGTGTTGCCCGCCTTAGTCATCGAGCGCTTCCTTTAGCTCATGTGAGGAGGGGTAGAACCTTCATTGGTTCAACCGGTGAATGCATTTAAAAGTAGCATCCAGATGTGAAAACCATGTGGATTTTTTCAGTCCGTTTAGCGATTGGTTCGATTTTTTTTGATATGGGTCACGCCTCGGGCATTCATCGCCAAAAGGCCATCATTGATCGGCCATTGAAGCCGAGGCCCAAGTTGGGCAAGCTCGGTTTATTTCACAGAGCCCTCTATGCACGCCGATGATGATGGTCCGCTGCAAACCCAAGCCACCGGCGAGACGGTCATGCGCTACCACCTGTGCTGGAAACACCGGGACCTGGACGGCGTGATGGCGCTGTATCACCCGGACATCCAGTACAGCGACTTTTTCCAGAACCGCGTGATGGGCCTGGACGAGTTGCGCGAGTACGTACGCGACAGCATGCCGCGCAATCCCGGCGAAGCGCTGGAGCATTCGGATCGCATTCGCCTGGACGGCAACACCGCGTTCATTCAATACCAGATGACCCTGCGCGGCACCGACGGGATGGTGTCGTTTCGCTCCAGCGAAGCGATCACCGTGCGTGACGGCTTGATCTGGCGCGTCAACGAATACGCGTCTCTGGTGCGCGAACAGCCGCCGAGTAAAACGTCGAATAACCTGCGCCCGGCGGCCAGCCGGCTTGGATTGTCACCGCGACAACTGAGCTTTATGGCCGAAGACCTGCAGCAGTATTTTCAGCGCCAGCAACCTTATCTGGACCCCGAACTCGATTTGCAGCGGGTGGCGAAGGAGTGCGGTTACAGCCGCAATCAGATTTCCTATCTGTTGAACCAGGTGCTCGGGCAAAGCTTCTATCGTTACGTCAACCAGGCGCGCCTGCAGCACTTGCTCGCGGCGCTGGACAAGGCTACGCCACCATTGCGGGTCGACGAACTGGCGTTTGCCGCTGGCTTCAACTCGCTGTCGGCGTTTTACAGTTGTTTCCGCCAACACACCGGCCAGTCGCCCAAGGCCTACGTCAAACAAATTTCTTTGCGTGCACGCGCGCAAGACAGCCTCTGAGGTCACGCTCTAGGATCGACGCCATCGAAGTTTGAGTGGTGGAGTCTGGTATGCCGGCGTGGCGCAACATCAGTTTATGGATGGATCAACTCGACGAGCCGTTGCTGGCACGTCCGGCCTTGGAACAGGACCTGGACGTCGATGTGGCCATCATCGGCGCCGGCTACACTGGGTTGTGGACCGCGTACTACCTCAAGCGCCTGGCCCCGGGCCTGGAGATCGCCATCGTCGAGGCGCAAACCGCCGGTTTTGGCGCCTCGGGCCGCAATGGCGGCTGGCTGATGGGCAATCTGCTGGGTGAGGACCGTTTGCTTGCCGGTCTCTCGCCTGAACAACGCCGCGCCTCGTTCGATCTGCTGCACAGCATTCCCGATGAAGTAGAGATCGTCCTCGAACGCGAAGGCATCGACTGCGATTACCGCAAAGGTGGCGTGCTGTATTGCGCGGCGCGTTATCCAGAGCAGGAGGCCAGCCTGCGCGGTTACCTGGACAAGCTGCACAGCCAGGGCCTGACCGAAAACGATTACCGCTGGCTCAGCCCCGAGCAATTGGCGCAACAGATCAGAATCGCCAAGCCTTATGGCGGTATCTATGCGCCGCATGTGGCGACCATTCACCCGGCAAAACTGGTGCGTGGCCTGGCCCGGGCGGTGGAGCGCATGGGCGTCAAGATCTATGAGAACAGCCCGGTCACTCAGTGGCAGTCCGGCAGTTTGCGTACGGCCAAGGCTCAGGTGCGCAGCCGCTGGATTGTGCCTGCGGTCGAAGGCTACGCCGTCACGCTGCCGCCCCTGGGGCGTTATCAATTGCCGGTTCAGAGCCTGATTGTGGCCACCGAGCCTTTGTCCGCCGCGACGTGGGACGAAATCGGCTTGAGCCGTGGCCAGGCTTTTGGCGAGAGCAGCCGCCAGGTCACTTACGGCCAGCGCACCGCCGACAATCGCCTGGTGTTCGGCGCTCGGGGTGGCTATCAGTTCGCTGGCAAATTACGCCATGACTTCGACCTGACCACCGGCGAGGTGGAACTGCGGCGTTATCTGTTCGGCGAACTGTTCCCGCAACTCAAGAACGTGCGCATCACTCACGCGTGGGGCGGCAACCTGGGCATGTCCCGACATTTCAAGCCGCACATGCTCTGCGATCGGGCCGCTGGCATCGCGTTGTCTGGCGGTTATGGCGGGGAGGGTGTCGGTGCCAGCAATTTGGGCGGGCGAACCCTCGCCGATCTGATCCTGGAGCGCGATACCGAGCTGGTGCGCCAGCCTTGGGTCATCCCACAGGGTGGACTCGATGCGCTGAAAGCCTGGGAGCCGGAACCCTGCCGCTGGCTCGGCTACAACGCGATCATCCGCAGCTTCGTCCACGAAGACCAGACCCTGGCCAACCCGGCCACCGCACCCTGGCGGCGCAAACTCGCCAGCGGCGTGGCGGGGTTCATGGAAGGTTTCATGCACTAAACAGCGTTCTTTCTCATTGACAGGTACTCCCATGGGCATCACGCAATTCAAGAACACCGCCACCCTGAAGCTGGACGAATCCAACCCCGTCGCCGTGCCACTGGGGACGCCAGTGGCGGTGGCCTCGACCACCAGCGTCGAGCGCGACGACGGCGTCGAAACCGGCGTCTGGGAATGCACTCCCGGTCGCTGGCGCCGGCAAATCGTGGCCCAGGAGTTCTGTCACTTCATCCAGGGCCGTTGCACCTTCACCCCTGACGACGGTGAAACCCTGCACATAGAAGCCGGCGATGCACTGATGTTGCCAGCCAACAGTCTCGGTATCTGGGATATCCAGGAAACCGTGCGCAAGACCTACGTTTTGATTTTTTGATTTTTTGATTTTGATCTTTTGATTGCCTGCCAATAACAATAGCCCTTACAGGAATCGACTCATGATCCGAAAGACACTGACCCTGGCGCCCCTTGCACTCGTCGCGACCCTCGGCCACGCGGCCGAAACAGTCAAAATCTACAACTGGTCGGACTACATCGCCCCGGACACCACCAAGAACTTCCAGAAAGAAACCGGCATCGGCTTCACCTACGACGTCTACGACAGCAACGAAACCCTCGACGGCAAGTTGATGACCGGCAAATCCGGTTACGACGTGGTATTCCCGTCGAACCACTTCATGGCCCGGCAGATTGAAGGCAAGGCGTTGAAGAAACTCGACAAGAGCCAGTTGCCGAACTGGAAAAACCTCAACCCGGTGCTGCTCAAAGCCTTGCAGACCAACGATCCGGGCAACGAGCACGGCTTCCCGTACCTCTGGGGCAGCACTGGCATTGGCTACAACATCGCCAAAGTCAAAGCGGTATTGGGCGACAACGCGCCGGTGGATTCCTGGGACCTGATCTTCAAACCGGAAAACATGCAGAAACTGCAAAAGTGCGGGGTGGCCATCCTCGACAACGGCCCGGAGCTGCTGCCCGCAGCGCTGAATTATTTGGGCTTGCCGCACCACAGCAAAAATCCCGAAGACTATAAAAAAGCCGAAGCGCTGCTGCTGAAAGTCCGGCCGTATGTGAGCTATTTCCACTCGTCCAAATACACCAGCGACCTGGCCAACGGCGACATCTGCGTGGCGGTCGGTTTCTCCGGCGACATCCTGCAAGCGGAAAACCGCGCCAAGGAAGCCAAGAACGGCGTGGACATCGGCTACTCGATTCCCAAGGAAGGCGCCGCCATCTGGTTCGACATGGTCGCCATGCCCGCCGACGCCCCGGACGAAAAGGCCGGCTACGCCTTCATGAACTACCTGCTGCGCCCGGACGTCATGGCCAGCATCAGCAACTACGTGCACTACGCCAATGGCAACGCACAAGCCGACAGCCTTATCGATCCGACGATCAAGAACGACACCAAGGTCTATCCGAGCCCGGAAATGATGGGGAAATTGTTTGCGCTGGAGGCTATGCCGTTGAACATTGACCGGATTCGGACGCGGGTGTGGAACAAGATTCGGACGGGGAGTTGAGCGTTCATATTTGGTAGCGATTGGTGATTATCGAGCTGAGAGGCAGCGTTGTAGATTCGAGACTTCCTCTTCAATGGATAAGGAGGCAATGGAATGCCTGTCTTTACGAATGCCGGTAGCCTGCGTATTGGACGTTTTTCCGAACCTGGAGGTATTTATCTGATAACGGCTGTCGTTCACCAACGACAGCCGCTTTTTGCTGATTGGCGGCTGGGGCGACTGGTCGTCAGAGAGCTGCGCGAGTTGGAAGCGGAGGGTTGGGCGGATTTTTTGACCTGGGTTTTGATGCCGGATCATATGCACTACCTGTTGCAGCTGAGGGATAGAACATTGGCCGACGTGGTGTGCCGCATCAAATCGCGTAGCAGTTTGGCCGTTAATCAGACGTTGGGACGGCGAGGGCGGTTGTGGCAGAAGGGCTATCACGATCGAGCAGTGCGCAAGGAGGAAGATGTAAAGGATCTTGCGCGATACGTGGTTCGCAACCCCGTACGCGCTGGACTCGTCGAGCGAGTTCATGACTATCCGCTTTGGGATGCGTGTTGGCTCTGATGTATTGCAACGCTTGTTTTACGACGGCTGCGCCGCCGAACGCAGCCTCGCAGGCTCGGCAGCTGCTACAGACATGGCGTATGGCGCGTTTTTTGTAGCGTATGGCGGGGTTTTTGTAGCAGCTGGCGCAGCCTGCGTTCGGGCGCGCAGCGGTCGTGAAATCGAGCGATGCGGTGTTTCAGTGAGACGGTGTGTTCAGGTTTGACGACGGCTGCGCCGCCGAACGCAGCCTCGCAGGCTCGGCAGCTGCTACAGACATGGCGTATGGCGCGTTTTTTGTAGTGTATGGCGCGTTTTTTGTAGCAGCTGGCGCAGCCTGCGTTCGGGCGCGCAGCGGTCGTGAAATCGAGCGATGCGGTGTTTCAGTAAGACGGTATGTTCAGGTTTGACGACGGCTGCGCCGCCGAACGCAGCCTCGCAGGCTCGGCATCTGCTACAAACATTGCGTATGGCGCGTTTTTTGTAGCGTATGGCGCGCTTTTTGTAGCAGCTGGCGCAGCCTGCGTTCGAGCGCGCAGCGGTCGTGAAATCAGTCGATGCGGTGTTTCGGTAAGGCGGTGTGCTCAGGCTTGACGACGGCTGCGCCGCCGAACGCAGCCTCGCAGGCTCGGCAGCTGCTACAGACATGGCGTATGGCGCGTTTTTTGTAGCGTATGGCGGGGTTTTTGTAGCAGCTGGCGCAGCCTGCGTTCGAGCGCGCAGCGGTCGTGAAATCAGTCGATGCGGTGTTTCAGTATGGCGGTGTGTTCAGGTTTGACGACGGCTGCGCCGCCGAACGCAGCCTCGCAGGCTCGGCAGCTGCTACAGACATGGCGTATAGCGCGTTTTTTGTAGCGTATAGCGCGCTTTTTGTAGCAGCTGGCGCAGCCTGCGTTCGGGCGCGCAGCGGTCGTGAAATCAGGCGATGCGGTGTTTCAGTATGGCGGTGTGTTCAGGTTTGACGACTGCTGCGCAGTCGAACGCAGCCTTCGGCAGCTGCTACAGGCCGCATGTAGTATTCACTAATTATTTAATTTAGTTGATGGCAATGCACTGGCACTCATATTAATAAGTTCAACAAAGTGAGACGCTCTCGACAAAAAGCAACTTACCCCTATTTAATATTTAAATTTGAAATTGTCAGACAATTCGCCCATCCCCGCGCACTAAAAACTATATTCCAACCCCATCCCCCTTATTTCCGGGCACTTGCTGGAACACAACAATTTGACCTCGAAAAAGTAGTAGACGTTTGATTTCAAATTGTGTCAGGTTTCTTACGCCTTCATTGGGCGAGTGATAGGACGATCTCGCCAGAGATTGTCTCTGTCTGACAAAAACTGTTCCATTGCTTAACAAGGAAGTGTGTTTATGTCGAAAGTAAAAGCCAAGGCTATTGATTCCGCCGAACTGGCCTTCCAGCCACTGCATGCACTGGCCGCGCCGAGTTCTGCGTTCAACCAGATCAATAGCTTCAGCCATCAGTACGACCGGGGTGGCAACCTCACGGTCAATGGCAAACCCTCCTTCTCGGTGGATCAAGCCGCGACTCAACTGCTGCGCGATGGTGCTGCTTGGCACGATCTGAACGGCAGCGGCAAGATCGAACTGACCTACACCTTTCTGACGTCCCAGACCTCGAATTTCAGCGGCCTGGGCGTCACCGGTTTCAGTCAGTTCAGCGCCCTGCAAAAAGCCCAGGCCGTGCTCGCCATGCAATCCTGGGCCGATGTGGCCAAAGTCACCTTTGCCGAAGCGGCCAAGGGCGGCGACGGGCACATGAGTTTCGGTAACTACAGCGGTGGCCAGGACGGCGCAGCGGCATTTGCATTCCTGCCGGGCACCGAGCCGGGTTATGACGGTCAGTCCTGGTACCTGACCGGCAGCGGCTACAACGTCAACAAAACCCCGGGCGTGAACAACTACGGGCGTCAGACCCTTACCCATGAAATCGGTCACACCTTGGGCCTGTCTCACCCTGGCGACTACAACGCCGGCGAAGGCAACCCGACTTACAACGACGCGTCCTACGGCCAGGACACCCGTGGCTACAGCCTCATGAGCTACTGGAGTGAAAGCAACACCAGCCAGAACTTCAGCAAGGCCGGCGTCGAAGCCTATGCTTCCGGCCCGCTGATGGACGATATCGCGGCCATCCAGAAGCTCTACGGCGCCAACACTGAAACCCGTACCGGTGACACCACCTACGGCTTCAACTCCAACGCCGGTCGCGACTTCCTGAGCGCTTCGTCGTCCGCCGACAAACTCGTGTTTTCGGTCTGGGATGCGGGCGGCAAGGACACCCTGGATTTCTCCGGTTTTACCCAAAACCAGAAGATCAACCTCAATGACGCCTCGTTCTCCGACGTTGGCGGCCTGGTAGGTAACGTGTCCATCGCCAAGGGCGCAATCATCGAAAACGCCATCGGCGGTTCGGGCAACGATCTGTTGATCGGTAACAGCGTCGCCAACGAGCTGAAGGGCGGTGCCGGCAACGACCTGATCTACGGCGCAGGCGGTGCGGACAAACTGTGGGGTGGTTCGGGTTCGGACACTTTCGTGTTTGCCGCCAGCAGCGATTCCAAGCCAGGTGCGGTCGATCAGATCCTCGATTTTGTCAGCGGCCTGGACAAGATTGACCTGACCGGCATCACCAAAGGCGCAGGCGTGCACTTTGTGAGTTCGTTCACCGGTGCGGCAGGCGATGCGGTGTTGACCTCGTCGGGTGGCAACAGCCAACTGGCGGTGGACTTCTCCGGGCACGGCGTGGCTGATTTCCTCGTCAGCACCGTTGGCCAGGCAGCAACCACGGACATCGTGGCCTGATACAAGGCGAAAAGGAGCGCGGCGCTTAATGCGCCGCGCTCTGTCCTTGCATCCATGCACGCTGTGGGTGAGGCTACACCCCGGAGTAAAAAGTCCTATGACCCATAACGCCGTTACCTACAAAGCAACCGCGTGGCTATTGGCGACGCTGATGATGTTTTTTGGAGATGTAGCCATGGCAAGCAGCCTGAAATTAGCGGACCCTTCGGAACTGGCAGGCCTTTGGCAAGCCACCCTCAATGCCCCGCAAGACACCGCTGAGTCCCAGGCATTGCAGGACAAGCCGTCGAACGTTTGCACCATAGATTTTCAACCAAAGCAGACCCTGGGTGACGGCGCCGACTGCCTCAGCGCCTGGCTGGAAGAGTCGGCGATTGGCTGGTTCACCGAGCCGGACGGCATTTCGATCACCGGTAAAGAAGGCTCAAGAATTGTGTTTTTCAGCCGACAACGCGAAGGGCTCTATAAAAGCACTTTGAAGTCAGGACTGATCATTACGCTCAAGCGCTCGGCGCCTTAAGCATAATTACAAGATCGACGCACTGAACGCTGGATATAAAGCCCATCAATGCAGTTATAGGCAGCGGATCAATAACCCTGACTCTCGCTTGATCTAAAAGAGTTGTTATTCATTTGTAAGCACTAACTAGCAAAGAAGGCCTGGCTCGCGTGCAGGCAGTTAATTGAAGCCTCGTCAAAGAGTGACGAGAACTAACATCTCAGGAAAAATCAATGAAGATGGCGAAGGCCCCAGGCACCGCACCCTTATTCAAGGCACTGGGCGACTATAAGAGCATCCTGATCAGCGTCGGTTGTTTTACTGCACTGATTAACGTGCTGATGCTGGTTCCCTCCATCTATATGCTCCAGGTGTATGACCGGGTGCTGTCTTCGCAAAACGAAACGACGCTGGCGATGCTGTCATTGATGGTGGTCGGGTTCTTTGTCTTTATCGGCATGCTCGAAGTCGTGCGCAGTTTTATCGTGATCCGCATCGGTAGCCAATTGGAGCGGCGCTTTAACCTGCGGGTCTACCAGGCCGCGTTCGAGCGCAACCTGTTCAAGGGCGAGGGCAACGCCGGGCAATCCCTCGGGGACCTGACCCACATTCGCCAGTTCGTCACCGGCCCGGCGCTGTTCGCCTTCTTCGATGCGCCGTGGTTCCCGGTGTACCTGTTTGTGATTTTCCTGTTCAACGTGTGGTTGGGCGTGTTGGCCACGGCCGGCGCGGTGCTACTGATCGGGCTGGCATGCCTCAACGAGGCGATGACCAAAAAGCCCCTGGGCGAAGCCGCCGGGTTTTCCCAGAAGTCCAGCCAACTGGCCACCAGTCACCTGCATAACGCCGAAACCATTCAGGCGATGGGCATGCTCGGTGTCTTGCGCAAGCGCTGGTTCCAGGTGCATTCACGTTTTCTGGGCTTGCAGAATCAGGCCAGTGACACCGGTGCGGTGATCAGTTCCCTGAGTAAAACCCTGCGCCTGTGCCTGCAATCGCTGGTGCTGGGGCTGGGCGCGTTGCTGGTGATCAAGGGTGACATGACCGCCGGCATGATGATTGCCGGTTCGATCTTGATGGGCCGCGTCCTGAGCCCCATCGATCAACTGATTGCCGTGTGGAAGCAATGGAGCGGCGCCAAACTCGCCTACCGCCGCCTCGACGCGCTGCTGCAAGCCTATCCGCCCAGCGACGACGCCATGGCGCTGCCGGCACCGAAAGGCCAGATCACCTTTGAGCAAGTCAGCGCCGGCCCGCCGGGTCAACGTGCGGCGACCTTGCACATGGTCAACTTCAGCCTCGGCGCAGGTGAAGTACTGGGCGTGCTCGGTGCTTCGGGCTCCGGCAAATCGACCCTGGCCCGAGTGCTGGTCGGCGTCTGGCCGACCCTCGGCGGCACGGTGCGGCTCGACGGTGCCGACATCCATCGCTGGAACCGCGACGACCTCGGCCCTTACATCGGCTATCTGCCCCAGGACATCGAATTGTTCAGCGGCAGCATCGCCGAAAACATCGCGCGTTTCCGCGATGCCGATCCGCAGAAAGTCGTGGAAGCGGCGCAACACGCTGGCGTCCACGAACTGATCCTGCGCATGCCGCAAGGCTACGACACCGTGCTCGGCGAAGACGGCAGCGGTTTGTCCGGCGGCCAGAAACAGCGCGTGGCCCTGGCCCGTGCGTTGTACGGCAACCCGAGCCTGGTGGTGCTGGACGAACCCAATTCCAACCTCGACACCGTCGGCGAAGCGGCATTGGCTGGCGCCATCGCGCACATGAAAGCCCGGGGCACCAGCGTGATTCTGGTGACCCATCGCTCCTCGGCACTGGCCCAGGCGGACAAGTTGTTGGTGCTCAACGACGGTCGTTTGCAGGCCTATGGCCCAAGTCAGGATGTGCTCAAGGCACTGTCCGGCAATCAATCGGCAAATCAGGAACAGAAAGCGGCGCAGGCACCGGGCGGGCTCAGCATGAGCCGGCAGTATCAGCCCACGACAAGGAACTCGGGTGTATGAGCAGCGCACGCATGAACACTGAAAACGAAGCAACGATGGAACACGATTACATCGCCGAACGCCCGGAGCGCGACGCCAGATTCTTCGCGCGCATGGGCTGGATCCTGGCGATAGTCGGCGCTGGCAGTTTCTTCACTTGGGCCAGTCTCGCGCCGCTTGATCAAGGGATTCCGGTGCAGGGCACCGTCGTCGTATCCGGCAAACGCAAAGCCGTGCAGTCGATTGGCAACGGCGTGGTCAGCCGGATTCTGGTGCGCGAAGGCCAGGTGGTTAAGCAAGGTCAGCCGCTGTTCCAGCTCGACCAGACCCAGGCCGCCGCCGACGTCGATTCGTTGCAGGCGCAATACCGCATGGCGTGGGCCAGCGTGGCGCGTTGGGAGAGTGAGCGCGATAACCTCAAGCAGGTGACGTTCCCCGCCGAGTTGAGCAAGGACGCCGATCCACGTTTGGCATTGGTCCTCGAAGGCCAGCGCCAGTTGTTCAGCAGCCGCCGCGAAGCCTATGCCCGCGAACAGGGCGGCCTGCGCGCCAATATCGAAGGCGCCAGCGCGCAACTGGCCGGCATGCGCCGAGCGCGTACCGACCTGACGGCTCAGGCCAACTCGCTGCAACAACAGCTGAGCAACCTGCAACCGCTGGCGGACAACGGCTATATCCCGCGCAACCGCTTGATGGAATACCAGCGACAACTCTCGCAAGTGCAGCAACAACTGGCCGAGAACACCGGCGAAAGCGGTCGGGTGGAACAGGGCATCCTCGAAGCAAAACTCAAGCTGCAACAGCACATCGAGGAATACCAGAAAGAAGTCCGCACCCAACTGGCCGACGCGCAGCTCAAGAGCGTGACGCTGAAGGAGCAACTGACCTCCGCCGGGTTCGACCTGCAACACCGCGAGATCATCGCCACCGCTGACGGCATCGCCGTAAACCTCGGCGTGCACACCGAAGGCGCCGTGGTCCGTCAGGGTGAAACCCTGCTGGAAATCGTCCCGCAAGGCACCACCCTGGAAGTGGAAGGGCATTTGCCGGTCAATCTGATCGACAAGGTCGGCACGCACTTGCCGGTAGACATTCTGTTCACCGCGTTCAACCAGAGCCGCACGCCACGGGTGCCGGGTGAAGTCAGTCTGATTTCCGCCGACCAGATGATCGACGAAAAAACCGGCGCGCCGTATTACGTATTGCGCAGCAGCGTCAGCGACCAGGCTATGGAAAAACTCCATGGGCTGGTGATCAAGCCCGGCATGCCGGCGGAAATGTTCGTGCGCACCGGTGAACGTTCACTCCTCAACTATTTGTTCAAACCGCTGCTCGACCGGGCAGGCTCCGCGTTGACCGAGGAATAAGGATGTTCGGTTGTATGAATAAGCTTTCCATGCTCGGGGCGGCCCTGGCGTTACTGACTTGCAACAGTGCGATGGCCCTGGGGCCGTTTGAAATCTACGAACAGGCGTTGCGCAATGATCCGGTGTTCCTCGGCGCCATCAAGGAGCGGGATGCCGGCCTGGAAAACCGCATTATCGGTCGCGCCGGGCTGTTGCCCAGGATCGGTTACAACTACAACAAGGGTCGCAACTCGTCCAAGGCCACCGCCCTCAATGAGCGCGGGCAGAACCAGACCGATGACCGCAACTACAGCAGTTACGGCTCGACCCTGAGCCTGCAACAACCGTTGCTCGACTACGAGGCTTACGCGTCGTACCGCAAAGGCGTGGCGCAGTCGCTGTTCGCCGACGAAACCTTCCGCGGCAAGAGCCAGGAATTGCTGGTGCGGGTGCTGGAGAACTACACCAAGGCGTTGTTCGCCCAGGATCAGATCGACATCGCGTTGGCGAAAAAGAAGGCGTTCGAGCAACAGTTCCAGCAGAACGAACAGATGTTCCGCCAGGGTGAGGGTACGCGCACCGATATTCTTGAAGCCGAGTCTCGTTACGAGTTGGCCACGGCCGAAGAAATCGAAGCCCGGGATGAGCAGGACGCGTCATTGCGCGAGTTAGGTGCGCTGATCGGTGTGCCGGCGCTCAACATCGGCGACCTGTCACCGCTGGACCAGAACTTCCAGACCTTCGCCCTGACCCCGGCCAACTTCGACACCTGGCATGAAATGGCCGTGGCCAATAACCCGAACCTGGCTTCGCAGCGCCAAGCCGTGGAAGTCGCGCGGTATGAAGTCGAACGCAACCGCGCCGGGCACCTGCCGAAAGTCAACGCGTACGCCACGGTGCGACAGAACGAGTCGGAAAGCGGCAACACCTATAACCAGCGTTACGACACCAACACCATTGGTATTGAAGTCAGCGTGCCGCTGTATGCCGGTGGTGGAGTGTCGGCCATGACCCGTCAGGCCAGCCGCACGATGGAACAGGCTGAGTACGACCTCGACGGTAAGACCCGCGAAACCCTGATCGAACTGCGTCGCCAGTTCAGCGCCTGTTTGTCGGGCGTGAACAAGCTGCGCGCCTATCAAAAGGCCCTGGCTTCCGCTGAAGCGCTGGTGGTCTCGACCAAGCAAAGCATCCTCGGTGGCGAGCGGGTCAACCTCGATGCGCTGAACGCCGAACAACAACTATTTACCACCCGCCGCGATTTGGCTCAGGCACGCTACGACTACCTGATGGCATGGACCAAGCTGCATTACTACGCCGGGACGTTGAATGAGCAGGATCTGGCGAAGGTCGACGAGGCGTTTGGCCAGGGCCCGAAATCCCGATAAACACATCAGTGTGGCGAGTGAAATTATGTGGCAATAGGGCTTTTGTGGCGAGGGGGCTTGCCCCCGTTGGGCTGCGAAGCGGCTCCAAAGCGGCGGTCGCTGCGCAACCGAACGGGGGCAAGCCCCTCGCCACAGAGCTACCTGCAACCTGAAAACATAGCGACACAGCAACACCGCACGACCACCCCCGCGGACAGGGGGCTAAAACTCTAAAAACGCCAAAAAAGCGAGAACGACATGGACGTACAGATCAAGCCGATTTCGGTCGGCACGCTATTGCTCCTGGTTTCGGCCATCCCCGCAGCCGCCCAGGCCCAGTACCTTGAAACCGGCAAGCCCGGTGACGCCGCCAGTTGGCGTTCGGCCGAGTTCCAGCGCGATTGGGGCCTGGCGCGCATGCAGGCCGATCAAGCCTACGCCGCCGGCATCACTGGCAAAGGCGTGATCATCGGTGAACTGGATTCCGGCTTCGATTCCGCCCATCCCGAATTCGCCAAAGACCGCTATCACGCGGTCACCGCCAGCGGCAGCTACGTCGATGGCACACCGTTCAGCGTCAACGGTGCGCTCAACACCAACAACGACTCCCACGGCACCCACGTTGCCGGCACCATCGGCGCGTCTCGCGATGGCACCGGCATGCACGGCGTGGCGTACAACGCGCAACTCTATGTGGCCAACACCAACAAGACTGACAGCTTCCTGTTCGGCCCGAAACCCGATCCGCGTTATTTCAAAGCGGCGTACGACGCGCTGGCGGATGCCGGTGTGCGTGCGATCAACAACAGCTGGGGCAGTCAGCCGCCGGATGTCAGCTATCGAACCCTCGACGACCTGCACGCGGCCTACGCCCAGCACTTCAACAAAGGCACTTGGCTGGATGCCGCCGCCGACGTGTCCCGTCGCGGTGTGATCAACGTGTTCAGCGCCGGCAACAGCGGCTACCCCAACGCCAGCGTGCGTTCGGCGCTGCCGTACTTCCAGCCAGACCTGGAAGGCCATTGGCTGGCGGTGTCGGGACTCGATCAAGGCAACCTGCAGAAGTACAACCAGTGCGGAATCGCCAAATACTGGTGCATTACCACCCCCGGCGCGAAGATCGACAGCACCATTCCCGATGGCGGTTATGCGATCAAGTCCGGCACCTCGATGTCCGCGCCGCACGCCACGGGCGCTCTGGCGCTGGTGATGGAACGCTACCCGTACATGAACAACCAGCAAGCGCTGCAAGTGCTGCTGACCACCGCGACCCAGCTCGACGGTTCGATCACTGATGCGCCGAACGCGCAGGTCGGCTGGGGCGTCGCCAATCTGGAGCGGGCGTTGCACGGACCGGGGCAATTGCTCGGCGCGTTCGACGCCAATCTGGGGGCAGGGCAGAGCGATGTCTGGAGCAACGGCATCAGCGACAAAGCGTTGATCCAGCGCCAGGCCGAAGACGCCGCCGAACACAGCGCCTGGCAACAAACTCTCAGGGACAAAGGCTGGGAAAACGGCGTGGCAGCCGGTGCCAGTCAACAGGACCAGACCGACTACGCGGTGGGCACAGCGCGGAATACCGCAGCGGCATCTCGCGTCTATGAAGGCAGCCTGATCAAATCCGGCGCCGGTCGCTTGATGTTGACGGGCGACAGCACTTATCGCGGACCGACTACGGTCAACGGCGGTCTGTTGGCGGTGAACGGTTCGCTGACATCGGCGGTCACCGTCAATGACAGCGGGATCCTCGGCGGCAATGGCCGTATTGGCGCACTCACCGCGAAAAGCGGCGGTACCGTGGCGCCGGGCAATTCCATCGGCACCTTGCAAGTGGCCGGCGACGTGGTCTTCGAGCGCGGTTCGACCTACGCCGTGGAGTTGTCACCAACCAGCAGCGACCAGATCGTCGCTGGCGGCCAAGCCGTGATCGATGGCGCCACCGTGAGCCTGTCCCTGGAAAACAGCCCGACCTTGCTCAGCGCCCAACAAGTGCAAAGCCTGCTCGGTCATCAGTACGACATCCTGCAAGCGGGCGGCGGCATTCAGGGCCAGTTCGGCGCAGTGTTGCCCAACTACCTGTTTATCGGCGGCAGCCTCGATTACGCGGCGAACAGCGTTCAATTGAACGTGGAACGCAATGCCACCAGTTTCGCCAGCGTCGGCCAGACCCCGAACCAGCGCTCCGTGGCCAGCGCCGTGGAAGGCTTGGGCGCGGGCAATCCGGTGTACGAAAGTCTGCTGCTGTCGGCGTCTGCTACGTCTGCGCAACAGGCGTTCCAGCAATTGTCGGGGGAAATCTACCCAGCGCTGGGCTCGGTGTTGATCAACGACAGCCGTTACCTGCGTGATGCAGTCGGCGAGCGCCTGAACGACGCCAAAGGTGCGCAAAGCAACGGCTGGATCAAGGCCCTCGGCGCGTGGGGCAAGACCGATGATCGCCACGACACGGCGGGTTACACCACTTCGATTGGTGGCTTGCTCGCAGGTGTCGATGGCGCAGTGGATGAGCAAACCCGGATCGGTCTGGTCGCCGGTTACAGCGACAGCTCGGTGAACATGGGTTCGGGGACGCATTCCTCGGCGCAAGTCGACAGCTATCACCTGGGCGCGTATGCCGGTCACGAACTCGGCGCCTGGCGCCTGAGCGCGGGCGGTGCCTACAGCTGGCATCGCGCCGATGTGAAACGTGATCTGCAATACGGCGACGTCAGCGCCAAGCAAAAAGCCAAGGTCGATGCGGCCACCACCCAGGTGTTCGGTGAAGCAGCGTATCGCGTGAACCTGCAACCGCTGGCCCTGGAACCGTTCGCCAACCTGGCCTACGTGCACCTCGACACAGAAGGCTTCACCGAAAAGGGTGATGCCGCCGCACTCAAGAGCCATGGCGACACCCGCGATGCAGTGCTCAGCACGCTGGGCTTGCGGGCGCTGAAAACTGTAAACCTGTCCGGCCAGCAACAACTGGACCTGAGCGGCAGCCTCGGCTGGCAGCACAACCTGAGCAGCGTCGATTCCGAGCAACACCTGGCGTTTGCCAGCGGTGGCACGGCGTTCGCGGTGGAAAGTTCGCCGTTGATGCGCGATGCCGCACTGGTGGGCGCACATGCCAGCCTCGCTCTGAGCCGGGATATTCGCTTGAACCTCGATTACACCGGCCAACTGGCCAGCCGCGAGAAAAGCCATGGCGTGGGGCTGAGCCTCAACTGGCAGTTTTAACGCGGTCGTCGTAGCAGCTGCCGAGCAGCGCGAGGCTGCGTTCGGCGGCGAAGCCGTCGTGAAACCGGTGCATGCGGTCGACCTCAAACACCGTGTCGCTTGATTTCACGACGACTTTGTCGCCGAACGCAGCCTCGCAGGCTCGGCAGCTGCTACAGGTCGCTGTGAATATTAGTGCGCCTTCGGCGCAGGGATTTTGGCAACACAACTAAGGAAGGTAACTGGATGACTGTTGTAAACAACAACAAATTTGCTCTGAAAACCCTCAACCTCGCCGTGCTCTGCGCCCTGGCCAGCCTGGGCACCGCGCATGCCGCGCCGTACGTGGAAAACGGCAAACTCGGGGATCCCAACAGTTGGCGCAGCGCCGAGTTCAACGCCGATTGGGGCGTGGGTGCGATCAATGCGCAGCAGGCCTACGCCGCCGGTTACACCGGTAAAGGCGTGAAACTGGGGATCTTCGACCAGCCGGTCTATGCCCAGCACCCGGAATTTTCCGGCACCAACAAGGTGATCAATCTGGTCACCAGCGGCATCC
Source organism: Pseudomonas nunensis (assembly GCF_024296925.1). NCBI lineage: Bacteria > Pseudomonadati > Pseudomonadota > Gammaproteobacteria > Pseudomonadales > Pseudomonadaceae > Pseudomonas > Pseudomonas nunensis. Next base: position 2,652,200 of record NZ_CP101125.1, on the reverse strand, counting down.
GCGAATACACCGACCCGTACATCCCGGTCAAAGCCGGGGACGCGTTCCGTTATGACGGCGCGCCTTCGGTCGGTTCCGACGGCAAACTCGGCGCCCACGGTACCCACGTCGGCGGGATTGCCGCTGGCAGCCGCGATGGCGGACCGATGCACGGCGTAGCATTCGGCGCGCAAATCATCAGTGCCGACAACGGCGACCCAGGCCCGGAAGACGGGATCATTCGCGGCAACGACGGCGCGGTCTACAAGGCCGGTTGGGATGCGCTGATCGCCAGCGGCGCGCGGATCATCAACAACAGCTGGGGCATCGGTATCACCGATCGCTTCGACCTCGGCGGGCGCAACCCGGCGTTCCCGCACTTCACTGTGCAAGACGCGCAGTTGCAGTTCAACGAGATCCAGCCCTTGCTCGGCACCAAACCGGGCGGTGCCTATGACGGCGCTATCGCGGCGGCCCGCAGTGGCATCGTCACGATCTTCGCCGCCGGCAACGACTACAACCTCAACAACCCGGATGCCATCGCCGGCCTGGCGTATTTCGTGCCGGACATCGCCCCGAACTGGATCACCGTGGCGGCGCTGCAAAAGAATCCGGACCTGACCAGCGCCGACCTCTACAACATCAGCACGTTCTCATCGCGCTGCGGCTACACCGCGAGTTACTGCGTGTCGGCGCCGGGCAGCAGGATCTACAGCTCGATCATCACCGGCACCAGCGCCGATAACCTCGGCACCAGCTATGCCAACTACAACGGCACCTCGATGGCGGCGCCGCACGTGGCCGGTTCCATGGCGGTGTTGATGGAGCGCTTCCCGTACATGACCGGCGCACAGGTCGCCAGCGTATTGCGCACCACGGCCACCGACCTCGGCGCGCCTGGCGTCGATGCGTTGTACGGTTGGGGCATGATCAACCTGGGCAAAGGCATCGACGGCCCGGCGATGTTCGTCACCGAGCAGGACATTCCTGAAGAGTTCCGCATCCAGGGCGCCTACGGCGACAGCCAGTTTGTCGCGAACCTGCCAGGCATTGGCGGGATCATCGACGCCGGCAAACCCACCGAGCGCGTCTGCAACGACGTGCACTGCGGGCTCGACACCTGGCGCAACGACATTTCCGGCCATGGCGGCCTGACCAAGCAAGGCATCGGCACCCTGGTGCTGACCGGCGCCAACACTTACAGCGGCCCGACCCTGGTTAATCAGGGGCGGCTGGCAATCAACGGTTCGCTGGCGTCGGCAGTCACTGTGAATGACAGCGGCATCCTCGGCGGTAACGGCCGCATCGGCGCGCTCACCGCGAAAAGTGGCGGCACCGTGGCTCCGGGCAATTCCATCGGCACCTTGCAAGTGGCCGGCGACGTGGTCTTCGAGCGCGGCTCGACCTACGCCGTGGAACTGTCGCCAACCAGCAGCGACCAGATCGTCGCGGGCGGCAAAGCCGTGATCGATGGCGCCACTGTCAGCCTGTCCCTGGAAAACAGCCCGACCTTGCTGACCACTGCCGAAACGCAAAGCCTGCTCGGCCATCAGTACAACATCTTGCAAGCGGCGGGCGGCATTCAGGGCCAATTCGGTGCGGTACTGCCGAACTACCTGTTTATCGGCGGCGCCCTGGATTACTCGGCCACCGGTGTTCAACTGGCGGTAGAGCGTAACGCGACAACGTTTAGCGATGTGGGCCAGACCCCGAACCAACGCGCCGTGGCTGCTGCCGCCGAGCAATTGGGCGCGGGCAATGCGCTGTACGAAACCCTGCTGTTATCGCCGACTGCGGCGGTGGCCCAGCAAGCGTTCCAGCAACTGTCCGGTGAGATTCATCCAGCCATCGGCACCATGCTGATCAACGACAGCCGTTACCTGCGTGATGCAGTCAGCGATCGCCTGCGCGAACGTGATCTGTTCGATGCCGGCGCGCCGACCGATGACAAGAGCAACCTGTGGGTCAAGGTCCTGGGCGCCTGGGGCAAAAGTGATGGCGGTAACGACAACGCCAGTTCCAACGGCTCCATCGGCGGTTTGTTGGTGGGTGGCGATGGCCTGATCGCTAAAGATACCCGTCTCGGTTTCGTCACCGGTTATAGCAACAGTTCGTTGAGCATGGGCGATGGCACGCATTCGTCGGCCGACGTCGACAGCTACCACTTGGGTGCGTACCTGGGGCATGAAATCGATGCCTTGCGCCTGAGCGTCGGCGGTGCCTACAGCTGGCATCGCATTGATGCGAAACGTGACCTGCAATTCGCCGATGTCAGCGGCAAGCAGAAAACCAAGCACGATGCGAGCACCGCGCAGGTGTTCACCGAAGCGGCGTATCGTCTGGACCTGCAACCGTTGGCTCTGGAACCGTTCGCCAAACTGGCCTACGTGCACCTGAACAGCGAAAGCTTCACCGAGAAGGGTGATGCCGCCGCGCTCAAGGGCGGTGAAGACAATCGCGACGCGGTGCTCTCGACCCTCGGTCTGCGGGCGAGCAAAGCCATTGCGCTGTCCGACCAGAAAAGCCTCGAACTGTCCGGCAGCCTCGGCTGGCAGCACAACTTGAGCAGCGTTGATACCGATCAACACCTGGCGTTTGCCAACGGCAACACCGGGTTCAACGTGCAGAGCGTGTCGATGGATCGCAATGCCGCCGTGGTCGGCCTGCGTGCCGGGTTGGCCTTGAACAAAGCCACCCGCGTAAACCTGGATTACAACGGGCTGATCGGCTCCAACGAGAAGGACCACGGCGTGGGCCTGACCCTGGACTGGCAGTTCTGATTTGACGCTAAGGAAGCCAACACATGGGACTGTTTGATTACAAAAATGCCGGCGGTGCCGCCGGCAAGGCGTTGTACAGCGATGCCATCGCCCTGACGCTTTATGCCTACACGCCGACGGGCAAGCCATTGCCCGCTACCGCTTGGGCGCCGATTGGCGCGACGGCGCTGGGTTATCAAGGCAAGGTCAGTGCGCAAGGTTCGTTCTTTGGCGAGAAGGACGGCTTCACCAGCGCTGAAGCCGAAGTGCTCGGCAAGTACGACGCGGCCGGCAAGCTGATTGGCATCGGCGTGGCGTTTCGCGGCACCGGTGGCCTGGGCTACAGCGACACCTTCGGCGACATCAAGAACAACCTGCTGGCCGCCATCGGCCCGGTGGATTACGCGAAGAACTACGCGAAAAACGCCTTCGACACCTTGCTCAAGGACGTCGCCGCATTCGCCATCGCCCACGGTGTGGGTGCCAAGGACGTGTTGATCAGCGGCCATAGTCTCGGCGGCCTCGGCGTCAACAGCGTGGCAGAGTTGAGCGGCGACAACTGGGGCGGTTTCTTCAAGCAGGCCAACTACGTGGCCTTCGCTTCGCCAACCCAAAGCGTCTCCACCAACGTGCTCAACATCGGCTACGAAAACGATCCGGTGTTCCGCGCGCTGGATGGCACCACGTTCAGCACTGGTTCGGTGGGCAAGCACGATGGTTATCAGGCGTCGGCGACCAACAACATCGTCAACTTCAATGACCATTACGCCTCCACCGCGCAAAACCTGGTGCCGTTCAGCATCCTCAACCCGATGAGCTGGTCGGCGCATGGTTCGCTGGGTTACGCCGATGGCTTGAACCGGGTGATCGACTCGAAGTTCTACGACCTGACCAGCAAGGACTCGACGCTGATCGTTTCCAACCTGGCGGTCGATTCCCGGGGTAAAACCTGGGTCGAGGACCTCGGCCGCAGCGGCGAGCCGCACATCGGCAGCACCTTCATTATCGGCACCGACAGCAACGACTTGCTCAAGGGTGGCGCCGGCAATGACTTCATTGAGGGCAGGGACGGCAACGACCGCTTCCGCGATGACGGCGGCTACAACATCCTGCTCGGCGGCAAGGGCAGTAACACTTTCGAGCTGCAAAAGCCGTTGCAGAACTTCAGCTTTGCCAACGATGGCGACGGCACCCTGTATGTGCGCGACGCCTACGGCGGCATCAGCCTGACCCGCGACATTGGCGCGATAGTCAGCAAGGAGCCAGGCTCGTGGTTGGGCAGCAAGGACGTCAGTTACAACGTCACGGCCAACGGCTTGCTCAATGGCAGCGAGCTGACCCACTACAACCATTCGCTCAACGGTGATGCCTATGGCAACACCCTGGCGGCCACCGTCGATGGCGACTGGTTGTTCGGCAATGCCGGCGATGACCTGCTGCGCAGCGACAAGAGTCACGTCACCTTCGTCGGTGGCGCGGGCAATGACGTGATGCATGCCAATGGCGGCAACAACACCTTCCTGTTCAGCGGCGCCTTCGGTTTCGACGCGATCAATGGCTACCAGGGCAGCGACAAACTGGTGTTCATGGGCGTGCAGGGCGCAGGGCAGGGCTATGACTACAAGCAAAATGCGACCCAGTCCGGCCACGACACCGTGCTCAAGATTGGCGATTTTGCCGTGACCCTGGTCGGCGTCGGGTTGGATAACCTGTCCACCTCAAGTTTTACCTTTGCATAAGGGCGACATGCACTGAAATGCTCCGGAGCGCCTCATTCCCGAGGCGCTTTGGCTGTGAGCTATCTCTGACAATTCCAACAAAAGAGAGGCAATAGCAATGGGTGTTTACGATTACAAAAACTTCAGCACCGCAGAATCCAAGGCGTTGTTCAGCGACGCCATGGCCATCACGCTGTACTCCTATCACAACCTCGATAACGGCTTTGCGGCCGGTTATCAGCACAACGGCTTCGGCCTCGGGTTGCCGGCGACGCTGATCACCGCGCTGATCGGTGGCACCGATTCCCAGGGCGTCATTCCCGGCGTGCCGTGGAATCCGGATTCCGAAAAACTCGCACTGGACGCCGTGAAAAAGGCCGGCTGGACGCCGATCACCGCCTCGCAACTGGGCTATGACGGCAAGACCGACGCACGCGGAACCTTCTACGGCGAGAAGGCTGGCTACACCAGCGCGCAGGTCGAGATCCTCGGCAAATACGACGCCCAAGGTCATCTTACGGAGCTTGGCATCGCCTTTCGTGGCACCAGCGGCCCACGGGAAATCCTGATCGGCGACTCCATCGGCGACGCGATCAATGATCTGCTGGCCGCATTGGGGCCCAAGGATTATGCGAAGAACTACGCCGGTGAAGCCTTTGGCAAACTGTTCGGCAATCTGGCGGCGTTTGCCAGTGCCCATGGCCTGTCAGGCAAAGACGTGCTGGTCAGCGGCCACAGCCTCGGCGGCTTGGCGGTCAACAGCCTGGCGGATTTGAGCACGGACAAATGGTCGGGTTTCTACAAGGATTCGAACTACATCGCCTACGCCTCGCCAACCCAAAGCAGCACCGACAAAGTGTTGAACGTCGGCTACGAAAACGATCCGGTGTTCCGCGCTCTCGACGGCTCGACCTTCAACCTCGCGTCCGTGGGCGTGCATGACGGCGCCAAGGCCTCGACCACCGACAACATCGTCAGCTTCAACGATCACTACGCCTCGACCGCATGGAACGTGCTGCCGTTTTCCATCCTGAACATTCCGACCTGGATCTCCCACTTGCCGACCGCTTACGGCGATGGCATGAACCGGGTGATCGAGTCGAAGTTCTACGACCTCACCAGCAAAGACTCGACCATCATCGTCGCCAATCTTTCGGACCCGGCAAAGGCCAACACTTGGGTTCAGGACCTGAACCGCAACGCCGAAACCCACAAGGGCAGCACCTTCATCATCGGCAGCGACGGCAATGACCTGATCCAGGGCGGGAAGGGCAACGACTACCTCGAAGGCCGGGATGGCAACGACACCTTCCGCGACGGTGGCGGCTACAACATCGTGCTGGGCGGCAAGGGCAGCAACGTGCTGGATTTGCAGCAGTCGGTGAAAAACTTCGTGTTCGCCAATGACGGCGTCGGCAACCTCTACGTCAAGGATGCCAACGGCGGGATCAGCATCACCCGCGACATCGGCAACATCATCACCAAGGAACCGGCGTTCCTGTGGGGCGTGTTCAAGGACGACGTGACCCACAGCGTCACGGCGGATGGCCTGAAGGTCGGCAACAACCTGACCCAATACGCCTCGACGGTGAAGGGCGGCGCGGGTGCCGACACGCTCACGGCGCATGCCAGCGGCGACTGGCTGTTTGGCCTGGACGGCAACGACCATTTGATCGGCGGCAAGGGCAACGACGTGTTTGTTGGCGGCGCGGGCAATGACCTGATGGAGTCGGGAGGCGGGGTCAATACGTTCCTGTTCACTGGCGGGTTTGGTCAGGACAAGGTGATTGGCTATCAGGCCAGCGACAAACTGGTGTTTCTCGGCGTTCAAGGCGTGGCGCCGAACGATGATTACCGGGCGCATGCCACGGCGGTCGGGCATGACACGGTGCTGACGTTTGGCGGGGATTCGGTGACGTTGGTGGGGGTTGGGTTGGAGAGTTTGTCTGGCTCCGGCATCGTCATCGCCTGATAGGGACCCTTCGCGGGCAAGCCTTGCTCCTACAGGGCATCGCGGTCCCCTGTGGGAGCGGGCTTGCCCGCGAAAGCGGTATGTCAGGCAACATCATTATTGGCTGTCCGGCCACCTTCGCGAGCAGGCTCACTCCCACAGGGGGACCTTCGGTGGGCGCAGAATCTGTGTCCGGCACCAATCCCTGTGGGAGCGGGCTTGCTCGCGAAAGCGGTGTGTCAGGCAACATCATTTTGGCTGTCCGGCCACCTTCGCGAGCAGGCTCACTCCCACAGGGGGACCTTCGGTGGGCGCAGAATCTGTGTCCGGCACCAATCCCTGTGGGAGCGAGCTTGCTCGCGAAAGCGGTGTGTCAGGCAATATCATTTTGGCTGTCCGGCCACCTTCGCGAGCAGGCTCACTCCCACAGGGGGACCTTCGGTGGGCGCAGAATCTGTGTCCGGCACCAATCCCTGTGGGAGCGAGCTTGCTCGCGAAGAGGCCAGCCGATCCAACATCAAATCATGCGATCAAACCCGAGCCCGAATCTGCCGCCCCAACACATCCATCACATCACACCCGTCACGCAACAACATCGCCGCCGCATGCGCCAGTTGCTGCACATCAGCACCCTTGGCCTGGGTGATATCCAGACTGGCCAGACTCTCCATCATCTGCGTCCCCGCCAGAAACCGCGTCGCGGCGTTGCTGTGCAACACGTCCAATGGTGCTTGCGTGGCCACCAGCAACACCGGAATGTCGCACTCGTTGTGGGTCATCGGCATATGCGCATTCATGCCTCACCTCCCGTTTGCGCCGCGTGCATGCCGTCGATGGAGGCCTGCAACAATGAACTTGCGGTGCCGAGCATCTGTTTGCTGGCCCAGCGTAACGTCGCGATGTGTTCCGGGCGGGTGGCGTGAGGGGCTTGATGGGCGAGGGCTTCGGCGCAACTGAGGTAGACCGAGGCGTGTTCCAAGGCGTCGAGCAGGGGGATGCCGGGTTGGACGGCGAAGAGGTGATGGTCGACGTGATCGCAGGGGGCGAAGGAGGTGGATTTTGTGGTTGCTTGCGTCATAAGTGAGGTAACTCCTTTTGGTTCAAAAAGAGCTGCCACGAAATCGCCGTCAAACGAATTGGGTGGCAACTGTGCGCAGGTTGACGGACCGGTCCTCACTAACCCGGCGCATCCGAAGATGCCCCACGCACAGTCACCATATGCAATGAGCGGGCACAGAAGTGCACGAGCAGAGAAAGGCTATGCGCGTAGTAAGGAAGTCCAGGCCGTCAAACCCGATCACGAATGAGTCGTGACGGGCGTGAGGATAGGGAGTGAGGGCAGGGCAGTCAACCAAAGCAACGCCCGAAACAGCTGCTTCTCCTGTAGGCGTTTTCCAGGCCTGACCCCGATCCCGTAGGAGCTGCCGAAGGCTGCCATCTTTTGATGATCCTGCCTTTAAAAATCAGAGATCAAAAGATCGCAGCCTTCGGCAACTCCTACCAAACTTATGGGCGGGCCGTTAAATAAGTGCGTTTCTTTTTCTCTCTTTATTTAGCTCCAGAACTGAAAGAAATCGAGATATGACCAATCTCTGGAGATGATATCAATAGTTGATATTTGTCTTCCGGAGGGTGCGGAAAAGTCGACCCATTTATGACCGTTTGACGGGTCTGCAGGTAAGTCTCGCTGGTCGATCCTGCCTGCCCCATCCAAGAAAATTACTTCGGCTGCTTTGAGTTGGTAGGTATAGGCAAATCTTACCCGAGAACAGTTTGATTTGAGACTCAGTCTGATTTGTTGTTGGCCGGTTTCGGTTCCGTTATTTGTGACGATTGCAGGGCCGTTGAGCATTCCTGGAACTGGGGTTGAGAATGTATGAATACCAGAGGTGCCGGCGCCGCTAATTAAGGTTATGGTCATACTATCAAGAGAAATACTCTGCCCGGCAGAGATACTGCGAGTTGGTTGAGCGTTAAAATTTTCTTCCCAAAATATGGGAACCGATTTGACGGTATAATCCCGTACCCGAAACCTAACCGCCGTTGCCTCATTCGCCACCCCATCAAAATTCACCGCCGCAAACACAGTGATCTGCGTGCCATTCCCCAACTGGCCCAGAAACGCCCGCGTCACGTCACCGCTCTGGTCACCGGTGGTACCAATGGCCGTCCCTTGATGGATTCGCAGCGTTACCAGGGCGCCACTGCTAGTTGTGCCTTCGCACCGCAGCCAAAACGGTTGTCCGACGGCAATCCCCAGCCAAGCCTGGAGCAGTGCGCTGGTGTCGCCCGTGAAACTGGTCAGATCCAGGGTTACGCCATCGGTCACGGCAGTAATGGTTGGCGTCGGCAACCGTGTATCCCCATCCACAATCCGGTTCACCGTCAGTGCCAACACCGGCGATTCCGCCACTTTCGCTCCATTACGAATCAACTCCCATTTCAACTCAATGTTCTTACCCTGCCGCGCCGCCAGGAACGCCGGGCTCAAGTTGAAGTTGGCGCGATGATTGGCGTTCAGTACCGGACTTGGAAAGGCCGGGGTGTCGGGCAGGGGACTGACCTCGACCAGATGCGCCTTGTCACCACTCTCGGCGGTCAGGTGTTCGACCCGCACCGTCACACCATCCGGATACGCCAGCACGTCAATCGGGTTGGTAGCCCCCACCAGAAACGGCGGTCTCAACTCGACGGCACCGCCGCCGATAACTCGGGCGGTCGCGATGCGGGAAGTGGCTATCACCACATTGTTGCGAACCAACTCATACCGGGCCCGCACCACGCTGTTGGGCAACACCTTGGCGTTATCCACCATCAGTTTGTAGGTGAAGGGCACACGGGTAACGTCGGCGGTGATCAGTTGATCCGCCACCGGACCGGTGGGCGGTGTGGCGGTGTAGGCCACGCGAATACGATCGTTGACCTGCCACACCGGTGCAAAGGTTTGCACCGATACCGTCAGGTCTTTTGTCCCTAGTTTGATCAGGTCAATGGTCGCCGGGTCATCGCTCGGGTCATCCGGGTCTTCGGCCAGGTCCGGGGCCACGAGTTGGCGTCCGGCCAAATCCACATCCACCACCTGTGACGCCGACCACGGCGCGTCGGGATCAGGACCATTCCCACACTGGTCGGTGAGGGTGTAGGAAATGTTGAATTGGGGGTGATCGCCGCCTGCGGCCAGGTCCGCGCGCGTCACGGTAAAGCACACCTTCACCGGCGTGGCCGAACCCGGCAGTGGTGCCTCCAGCGGGGTGACGGTGTGGTAGACATCATGCCCGTTGAGGTTCAGGCGAATCCGATCGTAGGCGCGGCAAAACGGGTAGGAAACGCAGACCGGCACACCGGCCACCGGGAAGTCCGGGCCGACGCCGTTCTTGATCTCATCCGGCAGCAACAACTCCAGCTCGGAGTGGCCATCGTTTTCACCTGGGCCGGGAGCGCGGTCCTGATTGCCGGGGCGGATGAGGTTGTAGAGCAACTCCAGCGGCGGCTCCGAGGTACCTCGGTTCTGGCTGCCGCGCACCACGGAGTAGGAGAGCTTATGGAGGGTGTCCTGCTTCAACATATTCTTGGGGATGTAGAGCGCGACGGTGTCGGAGTCGGACTGCGTCTGCCTGCTGTCGATGCCGTTGTACTCGTCCAGGTTGAGGAACACCGTGTCGCCCGCTTCCTGATCCGGATAAGGATTGACCTCCACTTTGGCGCCCATTGGCTCCAGGTCATAAATGCGCTTTGGCACGCCGTAATGAGCACCGATTACCGGTGTGGTGGCGCCGGGCATTCTGGGCGGGTAGAGCACCAGGACGGTGTCATCGGAAGAGGGGGTGGTTGGCATGATGTGGACTCCTTGCGCAATCAGAGAAGGGCTGGAGTGATCAAACCTCGGCTGGAGGGGGTTAGCTACTGTCAGAAATTACAGGTTGGAGATGTTTTCGGATCAGTGGTCAGCCGGGCAGACGATGGACGTTGGTGGGGGAAAGTTTGTCTGGCTCCGGGATCGTCATCGCCTGATAGGGACCCTTCGCGGGCAAGCCTCGCTCCTACAAGGAATCGCGTCGGTCGCATATTTTGTGCACGACGCAGATCCCCTGTGGGAGCAAGGCTTGCCCGCGAATAACGATAACGCGATAAACCTGCCTGCCACCGTGACTCATCGGCCATTCCTGGACTCAAACACCTGCACCAACAGGAATCGGCACTAAAGCATCCGCCCACTGCTGCGTTATGTCTAAACGCACAGCGGTATGCCGCCATTGAGTACAGGAGATTCAGCAACGTGAGTAACAGCAAGGGGTATGTCTTGGGGTTGGCTTTGGCCGTGTTATCGGCGAACGCCGCTGCAGAACTGCCTCACAGCTCGATTTTGAGCCGTTATGGCCTGACGCCAGATGAGTTGCCGAAACCGGCAGCGATCCAAACCAAAGAACCTGTCGAAGCGAAAAGCCGCTTTCATATCGAGCCGGAGCAGCCTTGGGCGACGATCCGGATCGGTGACGGGAACAAGCCGCCAGTGACCGGCAATATCAGCATCGATAATTCGGTGCAGCAGGAATATGACCGGTGCCAGAAGCTGCGGGCGGAGATGATCAAGCGCGGTGATCGCTATGTTGTCTGCGATACCAGTGTTCCGGGGATGCCTTGATTTTTGTGCTGATTTGACGGGCCTCTTCGCAGGCAAGCCTCGCTCCTACAGTGGACCGCACCGGTCACACATTTTGTGCACGACGCCGATCCAATGTAGGAGCGAGGCTTGCCCGCGAAGAACGATAACGCGGTCTCAGTCCTCTTTACGAACCGTCGCCACATCATTGGCATTGACCTTCACTTTCGCCCCGGAGATATCTTCGAATTCATAGAACCCGTCCTTGGTCTTGGTTTTCGGCATGTCCTTGGTCAAATACTGGGTGCCGTTCTGCAGGGTCACCACGGTTGGCGTGGAGCAACCGGCCAAGGCCAGAAAGGCTGCAACGGCCAGGGGCAGGCCCAGGGTCTTGATATTCATAACACCTCCATGATGCTCAAAAAATCAGTGTGACGGTTTCTGTCATCACTGTCGCTCTATGGCGGTTGGTGCCGTGGATCGGCAGAAAGTTCGATGGTCACCTGAAAAATCCACGATTAGCCGCGCCGCCAGATGTCAGTCATCTAAACCGTAAGGCACCCTGTAGCAGCTGTCGAAACCTGCGCACGGCTCGTAGGAGGCTACGTTCGCTCGTAGCAGCTGTCGAGGCACGAGGCTGCGTTCGGCGGCGAAGCCGTCGTGAAATCAGGCTATGTGGTGTTTCAGGCAGACCGCGTGGTCAGGTTTGGCGACTGCTTCGCAGCCGAACGCAGCCTCGTACCTCGACAGCTGCTACGAGCGAACGCAGCCTCGTGCCTCGACAGCTGCTACGAGCGAACGCAGCCTCGTGCCTCGACAGCTGCTACGAGCGAACTCAGCCTCGTGCCTCGACAGCTGCTACGAGCGAACGCAGCCTCGTACCTCGACAGCTGCTACAAAGCCGGCGGCAGTTGATGTTTTAACCGCGCCGCCCATCCTTTTCCGATTGCCTCGCACCGGCTGTAGCTGGTATCTGTACGCATAACCAGTACTCGCTCGCCATGGCCCTTTTTCCTGTGACTGCAAATCCGCTCGACGATCCGTTCTATTACTTGAACAACTTCATGCAAGTGCTTGATTGGCTTGAGCATCGCTATGCCGATGTGTTGAGCCCGCAAGAGCAGCATTTCATGGCGGAGTTCAACCGGTTGCCGCGTGAATCCCGGGCATTGCTGGTGCGGATGGTGATGCGCAAGGGCCTGCATTTTCGGGCCGGCAAGTTGCATTACGTCGAGATCGGCGATATCGCCAACGCTGCCGCTCCGCTGTTGGAACTGGGCTGGATCGATGAGCAATCGCCACTGTTTATAGAGGACGTGTTCGACGTATTGCTCAAGGCCGAGATTCTGCAATGCCTGGGCCATGCCATCGACCAGCCCAAGGGCAAAAAGACCGATTGGCTGCAGCTGTTGAGCGAGCAGTTTCCCGAGTCCCGCAGCTTCCAGCAGTGGTGCCCGACACTGGATGACCGCTTGTTCAGCCTGACCATCATGGGTTTGTGCGACCGGTTGCGGCTGATGTTCTTCGGCAATCTTTACCAGGACTGGTCGGAGTTCGTGTTGGCTGACCTCGGCATCTACACCTATGAAAAAGTCGAGTTCTGCGCCGAATCCCGAGGCTTGCGCAGCCGTGAAGACGTGGACGCCTGCGTGTTCCTGCACGAGTGTCAGCAGCGGTTCGAGGCCGGTGAAGCGGTGGCGGAGGTTGTCGAGCAGATCAACGCATTGGTGCTGAACAATCCCTGGTTGCAACGGCGTCGGGGCAAGTTGTTGTTCCAGATCGGTCAGTACTGCGAACGTATCGCCGATTTCGCCAATGCCCTGGGCATCTACCGTGAATGCGCCTATCCCGGCGCGCGATTGCGGCTGATCCGGGTGCTGGAACGTTGCGGTGAATACGCGTTGGCGCTGGATCTGGCGTCTTTCGCCGAGCAGTCACCAGAAAGCGCCACCGAACAGCAGAAGTTGTTGCGAGTGCTGCCAAGGCTGCGGCGCAAACTGGGCGGGCCGCCAATGAAGCGCGCAGCCCCTCGGGCCATGGAACGCCTGGACTTGCAACTGCCCCGCACCGATCTGGCGCTGTCGGTGGAGTATTACGTGCAGGCGCACCTGGCTGAAGATGCGGCGCCGGTGCACTACGTCGAGAACAGCCTGATCAATTCGCTGTTCGGCTTGCTCTGCTGGCCGGCGATTTTCGCGCCGTTGCCGGGGGCGTTTTTCCACCCGTTCCAGCGCGGGCCGGTGGATTTACATAATGAAGACTTCCACCAGCGACGCGCCGAGTTGTTCCAGGCCTGCCTCGCCGAACTGAATGACGGGCGCTATCGCCAGACCATCCGCGAGCGTTACCTGGCCAAGTGGGGCGTGCAGTCGCCGTTCGTGTTCTGGGGCGCGTTGAGCGAAGAACTGCTCGATCAGGCGCTGGACTGCCTGCCGGCCGAACACCTCAAACACTGGTTCAATCGCCTGTTGCTCGACATCAAGGCCAATCGAGCCGGCATGCCGGACCTGATCCAGTTCTGGCCGCAGGACAAGACCTACCGCATGATCGAAGTCAAAGGCCCCGGCGACCGCCTGCAAGACAATCAACTGCGCTGGCTGGAGTTCTGCCACGAACACCAGATGCCGATTGCTGTCTGCTATGTGCAATGGGCGGAGCAGAGCGCTTGAGCTACAGCATCGCGGTGCGGGCGTTGTGTGAATTCACCGCCAAGGTCGGCGACCTGGACCTGCGCTTTACCCCGTCACCCACCGCACTGGAAGGCATCGTCGGCCATCGCACCGTTGCCTCGCGCCGCAACGACAGCTACCAGAGCGAAGTGGCACTGGAAGGCTTGTATCAATCATTGAAAGTCAGGGGCAGGGCGGACGGCTACGACCCGACGCAAAACTGCCTGGAAGAAGTCAAAACCTATCGCGGCGACCTGAGCAAACAACCGGCCAACCACCGCCAGTTGCACTGGGCCCAGGCCAAAGTCTACGGCTGGCTGATGTGCCAGAAGCTGCAACTGGCCGAGATCAACCTCGCGCTGGTGTATTTCGACATCGTCAGCGAAAAGGAAACCTGTCTGGTCGAGGCGTTCAGCGCCGCTGAACTGGAGGCGTTCTTCGAACATCATTGCCAGATGTTCCTGCATTGGGCCGAGCAGGAAATGGCTCACCGCGACGCCCGCAATCAGGCGGCTCAAGCATTGAAGTTTCCGCATGCCGGGTTTCGTCCGGGGCAACGACACCTGGCCGAATCCGTGTTCAAAGCGGTCAGCACCGGTCGTTGCCTGATGGCGCAAGCGCCGACGGGGATCGGCAAGACCGTCGGCACGTTGTTCCCGATGCTCAAGGCGCTGGCGCCGCAGCAACTGGACAAGGTGTTCTTCCTCACGGCAAAAACCCCGGGACGCAAACTGGCGCTGGACGCGGCGCAGGTGATCCTCGACAGCGCCGATGCGCCGCCGTTGCGGGTTCTGGAAATGATCGCCCGGGACAAGGCTTGCGAACATCCGGACAAGGCTTGCCACGGCGAATCCTGCCCGTTGGCCCAAGGCTTCTACGACCGCTTACCCGCCGCGCGCCAGGCCGCCAGCCAATTGAGCCTGTTGAACCAGAGCGCGTTGCGTGACGTCGCCCTGGCACACAACGTTTGCCCGTATTACCTGAGCCAGGAAATGGCGCGCTGGGCGGACGTGGTGGTCGCGGACTACAACTATTACTTCGACTTCAGCGCCTTGTTGTTTGGTCTGGCCCAGGCCAACAACTGGCGGGTCGCGGTGTTGGTAGACGAAGCCCACAATCTGGTGGAGCGCGGCCGGCAGATGTATAGCGCCAGCCTCGATCAGGCGACCCTCAACGCCGTGCGCAAAACCGCGCCCGAGCCGCTGAAGAAATCCTTGCAGCGGGTCAATCGTGAGTGGAACGCGTTGCATGACCTGCAACTCAGCCCCTATCAAGCCTATGACAAGGCCCCGGAAAAACTGCTCCAGGCCTTGTCATCGTGCAGCGCGAGCATTGGCGACTACCTCAACGATCACCCGCAAGGGCTGGACAGCGCCTTACAGAATTTCTACTTCGAGATGTTGCAGTTTGGCCGGGTGGCCGAGCTGTTCGATGAGCAATTCCTGTTCGACATCAGCAAGCGCGACCTCGAGCGCAAACGCAACTTGTCGCAGTTGTGCCTGCGCAACGTGGTGCCCGCCGGGTTCATCCGCCCACGCCTGACGGCGGCGCGCAGTACCGTGCTGTTTTCCGCGACCTTGAGCCCCCGGCATTACTACGCCGATCTGTTGGGCACCCCGGCGAATACGGTGTGGATCGATGTGGAATCGCCGTTTCACGCGGATCAGTTGCAGGTCAGCATTGTCAGCCAGATCTCGACCCGGTTCGTGCACCGCCAAGCGTCCCTTGAGCCGATTGTCGAGCTGATTGCCCGGCAGTTCACAGAGCGTCCCGGCAACTACCTGGCCTTTTTCAGCAGCTTCGACTATTTGCAGCAAGTCGCGCAGTTGCTGGCCGAGCGGCATCCGCACATCACGTTGTGGTCGCAATCGCGGGGCATGGCCGAACGGCAGCGCCAGGACTTTCTCGACCAATTCACCGCCCACAGTCAGGGCGTTGGCTTCGCCGTGCTGGGCGGAGCATTCGGCGAAGGCATCGACTTGCCCGGCGCGCGGCTGATCGGCGCCTTCATTGCGACCCTGGGGCTGGCACAACTGAACCCGGTCAACGAGCAAATGAAACACCGCATGGCGGCTATCTTCGGCGCCGGTTATGACTACACCTACCTGTATCCCGGCGTGCAGAAAGTGGTGCAGGCCGCCGGGCGGGTGATCCGCACTCAGCAGGATCAAGGCGTGGTGATGCTAATCGATGACCGGTTTGGCGACAGCAAGGTCAAGCAATTGCTACCGAGCTGGTGGTCTGTTCGCTCAGCATCCGCAGCCATTCAGAGGCAAAGCGATGACAGTCGCCTGGCCAGCGAGCGGTGAGCAACTGCCGGTCGCGGACCACAAAACCGTGTTGTGGCTTGTCCGCCGAATCACGTTTGGACACCCACGGACCACGCTGGAAATCCGCAGGTTTGCCCAGGGCGGCCCGCACTTCGGCTTCGACGGTCTGCCGGTAAGTCCGGTAGTAGCGTCCCAGCCACAACGCGGTAAGGATCCAGGCCGGCAGCTCCATCGTGCTGGCCACCAGCGCCGTGACTTTGTACCCATCGATGACCGGGCGCCCGGTGTCAGGGTCAAGGGTACGGGCCAGCAGCAGTACGCCATGGCAAATCGCGGCGACAGGTTTGGCGATCTTGAAAAAGTGCCGGGCAATACGCCGGGCCTGCCCGGATTCCAACAGGCTGCGCATGCCTTGGGCGTGACCGCCGGGAATCAGCAGCCCGCTGAATTGCGCAGGGTCGACATCGGCGTAGGCCAATGGCTGGAGGAACGTCTCGTCTTCGATCATTCGGGCGTAGCTGATGAGGTCGGATTTACGCGTCATCAGGAGCGGGTTCAACAGGCCGAAACCGGTGTCCACCAGTCGTGGATCAGCGTAGGCGGGCAAGCCTTCGGGCGTTGCGAAACGCACCTCGATCCCGGCCTGGCGCATGGCCTGCCAAGGCACACTGCTTTCAGTCGGATCGTAATCGCGGGTCGGCAACAGAATCAGAATCATCGAGGGCAGTTTCCTTGGCCGGACGCGGTAGGTGGCATCGAGAATAGGTGTTCTGTTACCGACGCTCCACTACAACATTGCGAGGCCTGGGTATTACGGCTGTCCTATCCTTTGGTTTGTCGCATACTCCACAGAACAATAACGTCGGGAGGGATCAATGAGCGGTGATCGGACAAAAACCAAGGCTATCGAGGACAGCCGATTTCGTCAGCTGATCGATTCCGTGGTGGATTATGCGATCTACATGATCGATCCCGATGGCATCATTACCAGCTGGAATGCCGGTGCCCGGCGTTTCAAGGGCTATGAAGAGGCGGAGATTCTCGGCCAGCATTTTTCGCGCTTCTATACCGAGGCCGATCGTCTGGCCGGTCTGCCCCAGCGCGCGCTGGAGACGGCGAGGACGGAAGGGCGTTTCGAGGGTGAAGGCTGGCGGGTGCGCAAGGACGGCACGCTGTTCTGGTCGCATGTGGTGATCGATCCGATTATCGACCCGTCGGGCACGCTAGTGGGTTTCGCCAAGATCACCCGAGACCTGACCGACCGCAAAATGGCCGAAGAAACCCTCAAGCAAAGCGAGCAACAGTTTCGTTTGCTGGTTCAGAGCGTCACCGACTACGCGATCTACATGCTTTCCCCGGATGGATACCTGACCAACTGGAACCTTGGCGCCCAGCGCATCAAGGGTTACCGGCCGGAAGAAGTCATCGGCAAGCATTTTTCGATGTTCTACACCCCCGCAGACCGAGACGCCGGCGAGCCGCAACGAGCGCTGGCGACAGCTACGCGGGAAGGTCGCTTCGAAAACAAGGCCTGGCGCCTGCGCAAGGACGGGACACAGTTCTTCGCCCATGTCGTGGTGGACCCGATTTGGGGCGAGACGGGGACGTTGCTCGGTTTCGCCAAGATCACCCGCGATATCACCGAAGTGACGCAAGCCCAGCAGGCCCTTGAGCAAACCCGCGAAGCGCTGTTCCAGGCGCAAAAGATGCAGGCCATTGGCCAACTCAGTGGCGGGATTGCCCACGACTTCAACAACCTGCTGACGGTGATCCTCGGTAATCTGGAAATCGTGCGTAAACGCGTGTCGGACGATCCGAAAATCTTGCGCTTGCTGGATAACGCCACGCAGGGAGCCTTGCGTGGCGTGTCTCTGACCCAGCGCATGCTGGCCTTCGCCCGGCGCCAGGAACTCAAGACCGAATCGGTCGAAATCCCGGCGCTGATTCAAGGGATCACCGGCCTGCTACGCAGCTCCCTGGGGCCGGCAGTGAATCTCGAAACCTGCTTCGCGCCCGACCTTGAACCTGCTGCGGCCGACCTCAATCAACTTGAACTGGCGGTGCTGAATCTGGCGACCAACGCCCGTGATGCCATGCCCGACGGCGGCAAAATTGTCATCAGTGCCCGCAACGAACAGGTCAGCGATCCGGCCCGGTCATCCTTACCGGTCGGTCGGTATGTGTGCCTGAGTGTCGCCGATACCGGGGAGGGCATGGATCAGACTACGCTGGCGTCGGCGACGGATCCTTTTTTCACCACCAAAGGCGTGGGCAAAGGCACCGGGCTGGGATTGTCGATGGTTCACGGCTTTATCGCGCAGTTGGGCGGAAGGTTCATTCTCAAGAGCCAGAAGGGCGCTGGAACGACCGCCGAACTCTGGTTGCCCGTCGCAACCCCCGGCGCAGTGCGAGCACCTGTTATCGAGACGCCGGCCATGTCGACCATACCGGGGCTCAGTGTGCTGGTCGTGGATGACGACAGCCTGGTACTGACCAGCACCAGTTTGCTGCTTGAGGATCTCGGGCATCGGGTGATCAGTGCGGCATCCGGTGCGCAGGCGCTGCAAGCGTTCGACAGCGGCCAAAACATTGATCTGGTCATCACCGACATGGCCATGCCGCAAATGAATGGCGCGCAGCTGGCACAGGCCATTCGGGCACAGAAACCGGACCTGCCGATTATCCTGGCCACCGGTTACGCCGACCGCCTGGAAGGCTTCGTGACTGAACTACCGCGCTTGTCCAAACCGTTTACCCAACTGCATTTGGTCGAGATCATTGCGCAGGCGATGAAATGACAACGAGGAAATCGGGCTGAACTTTGCCAGTGCAGAACTCTTCTAAATGCTTTCCACTCTATGTGTGAGCACTGTGCCAAGAATCCTGACTGACTCCCTGGCTGAAGAAGCCCTGAACGAACACAACGCCAAGATGTTCGGTTCACCCAAGGAACGCCTGGACTTCTATCGCCGGGAAATCCAGTACGAAACCAGCATTCTGGCCAACCGCACCGATGCCTATCTGGCAGCGCAATCGTTTCTGGTGATCGCCTTCGCGTCCTGTATGTCCAACCTCAATCCCGAGTGGGGCAAGTTGTTCACGCTGGTGGTGCCACCGTTTCTGGCGTTGCTGGGCGTGCTCAGTTCGTTGAACGCCTGGCCGGGCATTCGGGCCGCATACGACATCATCGATCACTGGCACTTCAAGCAAAGCCAATTGCTGGACAGCGAGCCGCTGATGGGCTTGGCCTACGACGAGTCGCCGCTGTTCGCAGAAACGGAGTCGAGCCACAAGGGTTATCGCAAGTCGCTGTTATTTTCGGTGCGCACGCCGTGGATTTTTGCGACGTTCTGGATGTTGCTGGGCAGTTACTCGTTCTACATCCAGGTCACGAATCCTGGGGGTTGAGATAAATATTGGTGGGGAAGGCTTTTGTGGCGAGGGAGCTTGCTCCCGCTGGGCTGCGAAGCGGCCCTAAAAGAAGGGACTGCTGCGCAGTCCAACGGGGGCAAGCCCCCTCGCCACAGCAAGCCCCTTCACCACAGCGATCTCCCTTGCCATGGTTGAGTGTTACAAGCATCACGCCGCCAGATTAGCCGCCGTCATTTCCTTCTTGTATTGAACCTTGAGCATTTCCATCTGCTGCCCCAGTTCTTCCAATGTGGCTTTGCCCAGCAGCTTTTTGGCTTGTGGGAACATCTCGGTTTCTTCTTCCTCGATGTGGTGTTCCAGCAGTTCCTTGACCACTTTCACCCGGCCCGAGAACTCGGGCGTCGAAGGATCGGTGGTTTTCAGGTCTGGCAACACCAGGGAATCCACGGTCCGGTGTTCTTCCTTGGCTTCGTAGTACATGACTTCCTGCTCTTTACCACCGGCCTTCTTGTAGGCGGGGTAGAGCACTTCTTCTTCCAGACGCGTGTGGATGGTGATCTCCATTTCCAGCTTGGCGATCAACTCCGTGCGTTTTTTGACTGCGCGCTCCGTGGACTCACTCAACTGGCCAAGGATGCCTTTTACGCGTTCGTGGTCGGCTTTCAACAGGTCAATGGCGTTCATGGTCGAACCTCTTGGTTTAATCACTGGGCAGCGCAGACGATCGGGTTGCCGTCAGTCGCTTACAGTTCAAGAGCATTTCCTGTGCCTGATTTCTACTGAGACAAAAATAGAGTTAAAACAAAAACTTGCGAGGAGCGCTGAAGATTTTTGCCGTGCAAGGTGCATGAATTGACGAGGCTGCTCAATGCAAATCGCAGCCCTGAAATAAAAAATCGCCGCCTTCGGTAGCTCCTACCGAAGGCGGCGATCTTTTTTACTGGTTCAAGCCCGCGAATCAAAACCCTCGCCAGATGACTTCGAGCGCAGCAAAGCCAACCTCTCTGCCGACGGAAACTCTTCCTCGATCAAACGCAGATGATCGATCGCTTCCTCGAATTTCATATCAGCCTTGTACCGCAGGGCCTGGTAATGGGTGAACAATTCGGCATCCAGCTCGGCTTTCTCCAGCAGTTCAAAGGCCTCCTGGCTCAACAGATGCGCATCCTCAAACAACTGGCGATTACATTCGAGTGCAAAGTCGCGGCAGGCTTGAGGATGCAACGGGGCCGAGGAGTACTGCATAACGTTCACCTGATTTTGGGGGCCCACGCGGGGCCGGATATTCTTGTGACTGCATGCGCCCCTAAGTAATTTCATTATTTTCGGGTTGGAAAATGGATGGATACATAGCTTGCTATCGTAAAAATCAATCAGTTTTCTGGATGATTCTTGCGCTCATACCACGCCAGCATTGGCTGGGTGCTGATGCCGTGAATCAGGATGCTCAACGCCACCACTGACAGCGTCAGGTCAGTACACAGGGTCGCCACAGACGCGGGGAGGTCATGGTTCAGCGCGTAGAACAGGTAATAAAAACTACCGATGCCGCGAATCCCGAACCAGCCGATCAATGAACGTTGCCGCCGGTCGAGCAAGCCTCCCCAGGGAATAAGCCACACGCTCAAGGGTCGAATCACGCAGAACAACACCGCCGCAATCACGAGTGCGCGCCAGTCCCAATGCGTCACCAGCACTACCCCGAGCAGCGTCACCAAAAACACTTCCATGGCCCGTTCCACCAGGCTGCCGAAGGCGAGCATGTCGCCCATCATGATGCCAGCCGCGACCTGGGTGTCTTCCAGATTGGCGACGTCACCATGCACCGCCGCCTCGGGCTCGACGTTCTGATGGCCGACCACGGGTTGCACCAAATGCTCGGCCGGGGTCTGGGTGTCGCCGGTGGATTTGACCTCGGCCTGGCGCAGGCCCAAACCCGCGGCGAACACCGACAGGAAGCCGTAGCCGTGGATCGATTCGGCCGCCACATAGGCCAGGGCGATCAGTGCCAGGGTCAGGTAATCATTGGGGGAGAAGGTGCTGTCCGCATTGCGGATACGCATCGACAACGTCACGCGACCGATGCCGTGGCCCATCCAATAACCGGTCAGCAACCCGGCAGGCACCGCCCACAACAGGCTTTTCAAGGCCCAGTCATCGAGCCAGGCGCTGGAACTGCCGCTCTGCTGCAAAAATAACAAACCGAGGATCACGAAAGGAAATGCGACACCGTCGTTCAGACCCGCTTCACCCGAGAGCCCGAAGCGCACCGGGTCGTAGTCCTTGGCGTCATTGACCTGCACCAAGGCTGCCAGCACCGGGTCGGTAGGTGCGAGGATCGCGCCGATCAACATCGACGGCCCCCACGCCAGATCCAGGCCGTAGTGCAGCAACAGGCTCACACCAGCAATACTCAGCAGCATCACCGGCCCGGCGAGCCCGAACGCGACTCGCCACCTGCGATCCCTCAGCGGCAGACGCAACTTCAAGCCGCAGACAAACAGCGAGAAGAGCACCGCGACTTCCGTCAGGTGCTCCATCCAGTTAGACGCGTCCTTAATGTCCAGCTTAAGCAAATCCATGCCCGCCGGACCGATGCCCACTCCCAGCGCCAGACAGACGGCCGAAGTGGTCACCGGCATCCAGCGCAGAAACGACGAGGTCAGTGCGAGCGTCAACAGCACCGCACCCAATACAGCCACCCATAAAGTGAAGCTCATTCCGTATTCTCGCTGGGTGGGCCCGCCGTGGGAAGGCCTGTAAAGAGTTGAGTTCTGGAGGGGGTGGCAGGTTCCATTTAAAGGATCGGTTTGCCGCCGGTCACGCCGTAGCGCTGGCCGGTGATGTAGCTGGCTTCGTCCGAGGCCAGCAGCACATAAATCGGCGCGACTTCCACCGGTTGTCCCGGCCGCCCGAGTGGTGTTTCGCCGCCAAAGTTCTGCACTTCCTCATCGGTCATGGTCGAGACGATCAGCGGCGTCCAGATCGGGCCGGGCGCCACGCTGTTTACGCGGATGCCTTTCGGCCCGAGCATCTGCGCCAGGCCGCCAGTGAAGTTGGCGATGGCGCCCTTGGTGGTGGCGTAGGGCAGGAGGGTTGGTTTGGGCATGTCGGAGTTGACCGAACTGGTGTTGATGATCGAGCCACCGGACTTCATGTGTTTCAGCGCTGCCTGGCAAATCCTGAAGATAGCGGTGATGTTGACGTCGAAGGTCATCACCCATTCTTCATCGGGGATGTCTTCAAAATTCTGGTGGGTCATCTGGAACGCTGCGTTATTGACCAGCACGTCGATGTGGCCAAAGCGCTCGACGGTCTTGCTGACAATGTCGTAGCACTGGGCTTTTTGCGCCAGATCGCCGGGCAGCAGCAGGCATTGACGCCCGGCCTGTTCGACCCAGCGCGCGGTTTCTTCGGCGTCTTCGTGTTCATTCAGATAGGCGATGGCCACGTCGGCGCCTTCCCGGGCGAACGCAATCGCCACGGCGCGCCCGATACCGCTGTCGCCGCCGGTGATCAGGGCGATCTTGCCTTCCAGCCGGCCGGAACCCTTGTAGCTCTGCTCGCCGCAGTCGGGATACGGGTCCATTTTCTTTTGCGAGCCGGGTACGGGTTGGGCCTGTTTCGCGAAGGGCGGTTTTGGATAGTCAGTCATCATCGATCTCCAGTCTCGAGGCAAAAAAGGCGAGGGCGGATGCCGCTCCTGGAGGGTTGACCCTGGCCTTTTGCGTGGAGTTCGGTTGGATTTCAGATGACGGATTTGGAACGCAAATATCACAAAGCACACAAATCCCCTGTGGGAGCGGGCTTGCTCGCGAAAGCGTCGTATCAATCAGCATTTATATCCACTGACACACCGCCTTCGCGAGCAAGCCCGCTCCCACAGGGGGGGATTTTCACTTGTTGAGCAAACTGCGCTCGATACGCGCAATCCCTTCTTCCAGCAATGCCCGAGGGCAGCCGAAGTTCAGGCGCACGAACTGTTTGCTGTGATCACCGAAATCCAGGCCAGCGCTCAAACCGACCTTGGCCTGTTCAAGGAAGAACCGCTGCGGATCGTCCAACCCCAGCGCCGAGCAATCGAGCCACGCCAGGTAAGTGCCTTGTGGCACGTTGATGGTCACGCCCGGCAAGCGCGTGCGCACCGCGTCCACCAGATAGTCACGGTTGCCGTGCAGATAAGTCATCAGCTCGGCGAGCCACGGTCCACCCTCGGTGTAGGCCACACGCGTAGCTTCCAGGCCCAGCGGGTTGACGCTGTCCACCAGACCGCAACGGGCATGGTTGACCCGCGACAGCAGCGCCGGGTCCTGAATGATCATGAACGAGGTCTTCAAACCGGCGATGTTGTACGCCTTGCTCGCCGACATCAGCGTGATGGTGCGTTTGGCGACCTCCGGGCTCAGCGAGGCGGTAGGAATGTGTACGCGCCCGTCGTAACACAGCTCGGCGTGGATCTCGTCGGAGATGATCCAGGCGTCCTGTTGCAGGCAGATATCCGCCACGGCTTGCAGTTCTTCGCGCGGGAACACTTTGCCCAGCGGGTTGTGCGGATTGCTCAGCAACAGCGCGCCGCCACCGCTCAGGGATTCGCGCAATGCTTCCAGCGGCGTGGCGTAGGAACCGTCGGCCTGGGTGTCAAATTCCAGCTCAACCTTGTTCAGGCCCCAATGTCCCGGCGCATGCCGCAGAGGCGGATAGTTGGGCGTCTGCACCACGACGTTCTGTTGTGGCTCGACCAACGCATTCAGCGCCATGTTGAAACCCGATTCCACACCCGGCAGAAACACGATTTCTTGCGGCTGGACGCGCCATGCGTACTTGTTCCAGAGGTCGGCGACGATGGCGTCACGCAGGGTGTCCGGGGCCACGCTGTAGCCGAGCAACGGGTGTTCCAGGCGTTTTTGCAGGGCCTGGATAATCACCGGCGGCGCGGCGAAATCCATGTCCGCGACCCACATCGGCAACACGTCGGCCGGGTAACGGCTCCATTTGGTACTGCCGGTTGCGTGGCGGTCGAACACCTGATCGAAATCGAAGGTCATGCTCAGTCTCATAAAGGGTGGGGGTTAATCATGGCGGCATGATAAGCCCCTGCGGTCGGCTCTGGAGCCACCTCACAAAAATAATCAGGACACCATCCCCTGTGGGAGCGGGCTTGCTCGCGAAGGCGGCGGGTCAGTCAGCAATGATGTTGAATGTAAAGCCGCTTTCGCGAGCAAGCCCGCTCCCACATTTAGATCGGTGTTGTGCCGACGGTCGGTTTTCATCTGGGGCGCCGTTTCACTGGCCTAGAGTTTGAAATGTATTTGTCCAGAAAACAGGAGTGCACGATGGACCTCAACCGTCGTCAGTTCTTCAAGGTCGCCGGTATCGGCCTTGCGGGCTCGAGCCTTGGCGCGCTGGGCATGCTCCCGGCGCCAGCCTTTGCCGAGCAAGTGCGTCATTTCAAACTCGCCCACACCCATGAAACCCGCAACACCTGCCCATATTGCTCCGTGGGTTGCGGCTTGATCATGTACAGCCAGGGCGACCAGGCGAAAAACGTCAGCCAGAGCATCATCCACGTCGAAGGCGACGCCGATCACCCCGTCAACCGTGGCACCCTGTGCCCGAAAGGCGCGGGTCTGCTGGACTTCATTCACAGCCCCAGCCGCTTGCAATACCCGCAAGTGCGCAAGCCGGGCAGCACCGAATGGACGCGGATCTCCTGGGACGAAGCGCTGGACCGCGTGGCCGATCTGATGAAGGCCGACCGCGACACCAACTTCATCGAGAAGAACGCCCAGGGCCAAACGGTGAATCGCTGGCTGACCACCGGGTTTCTCGCGGCGTCGGCGGCGTCCAACGAAGCGGGCTACATCACCCACAAAGTGATCCGCAGTCTCGGCATGCTGGGGTTCGATAACCAGGCGCGTGTCTGACACGGTCCGACGGTGGCAAGTCTTGCCCCGACGTACGGCCGTGGTGCCATGACCAATACCTGGACCGATATCGCCAACGCGAACCTGATTCTGGTGATGGGCGGCAACGCAGCAGAAGCGCACCCGTGTGGTTTCAAATGGGTGACCGAAGCCAAGGCGCACAACAAGGCGAGACTGATCGTGGTCGATCCGCGATTCACCCGTACCGCGTCCGTGGCCGACTATTACGCGCCGATCCGTACCGGCACCGACATTGCCTTCATGGGCGGGCTGATCAATTACCTGCTGACCGAAGACAAAATCCAGCACGAGTACGTGCGCAACTACACCGACGTATCGTTCATCGTCAAAGCCGGGTACGGCTTCGAGGACGGGATTTTCAGCGGCTACGACGCGGAAAAACGCCTGTACACCGACAAGTCCGGCTGGGGCTATGAAATCGGCGAGGATGGTTTTGCCAAGGTCGACCCGACCCTACAAGACCCGCAATGCGTCTATCAACTGATGAAAACCCACTACAGCCGCTACAACATCGACCTGGCGAGCCAGATCTGCGGCATGCCGGTGGAGGCGATCAAGAAAATCTGGGAAGAAATCGCCACCTGCTCGCAACCGGGCAAGACCATGACGATTCTCTACGCCTTGGGCTGGACCCAGCATTCCATCGGCTCGCAGATCATCCGCAGCGCGGCGATGGTGCAATTGCTGCTGGGCAACGTCGGCATGCCCGGCGGCGGGGTCAATGCGTTGCGTGGGCACTCGAACATTCAGGGCCTGACCGACCTCGGCTTGCTCTCCAACTCGCTGCCCGGTTACCTGACGCTGGGCCTGGACGCCGAGCAGGATTACGACGCCTACATCACCAAACGCACGCAAAAACCCTTGCGGCCGGGGCAGCTGTCGTACTGGCAGAACTACAGCAAGTTCCACGTCAGCCTGATGAAGTCCTGGTACGGCAGCAACGCCACCGCCGAGAACCATTGGGCCTACGACTACTTGCCGAAACTCGACATCCCCAACTACGACATCCTGAAAATGTTCGACCTGATGGGCCAGGGCAAGGTCAACGGCTACATGTGCCAGGGCTTCAACCCGATTGCCGCGTTGCCGGACAAAAACCGCGTGATGGCGGCACTGGCCAAGCTCAAATGGCTGGTGGTGATGGACCCGCTGTCCACCGAAACCTCGGAGTTCTGGAAAAACGTCGGGCCGTACAACGACGTGACCAGCGCCGATATCCAGACCGAAGTCATTCGCCTGCCGACCACCTGTTTCGCCGAAGAGGACGGCTCGCTGGTCAACAGCAGTCGCTGGCTGCAATGGCACTGGAAAGGCGCTGATGGTCCGGGCGAAGCACTGACCGACATCAAGATCATGGGCGAATTGTTCCTGCGCCTGCGCAAGCGTTATCAGGCGCAGGGCGGGGCGTATCCCGAGCCGATCCTGAAACTGTCCTGGCCGTACAAGATTCCCGACGAGCCTTCGCCGGAAGAACTGGCCAAGGAAATCAACGGCAACGCCACCATGGATTTCAGCGATGCCACCGGCGCGGCGATCAAGGGCAATTCACAGCTGGCCGGTTTCGCCCAGCTCAAGGACGACGGCAGCACCGCGTCCGGCTGCTGGATTTTCTGTGGCAGCTGGACCGAAAGTGGTAACCAGATGGCCCGCCGCGACAACAGCGATCCGTATGGCATGAAACAGCACCTCGGCTGGGCCTGGGCCTGGCCGGCGAATCGGCGGATTCTTTACAACCGCGCCTCCGCCGACCCGCAAGGCAAACCGTGGGACGAGAAAAAACGCCTGGTGTGGTGGAACGGCAAGGCCTGGGCAGGCACTGATGTGCCGGACTTCAAGGTCGATTCGGCACCGGACGCCGGGATGAACCCGTTCATCATGAACCCCGAAGGCGTGGCGCGGTTTTTCGCCGTGGACAAAATGAACGAAGGTCCATTCCCCGAGCATTACGAGCCGTTCGAAACCCCGATCGGCATCAATCCGCTGCACCCAAACAACAAGAAAGCCACCAGCAACCCGGCGGCGCGGATCTTCGATTCCGTCTGGGACACCCTTGGCGTGGCCAAGGATTACCCCTACGCCGCGACGAGTTATCGGCTGACCGAGCATTTCCACTTCTGGAGCAAGCACTGCAAGCTCAACGCGATCGCGCAGCCGGAGCAGTTCGTCGAGATCGGCGAAGTGTTGGCGAAGGAGAAAGGCATCGTCGCCGGCGACAAGGTGCGGGTCAGCAGTAAGCGAGGCTTTATCGAAGCGGTGGCGGTGGTGACCAAGCGCATTCGTCCGTTGCAGGTCAACGGCCAGGTGGTGCACCACATCGGCATCCCGTTGCATTGGGGGTTTACCGGGTTGACGCGTCACGGCTATCTCACCAACACCCTGGTGCCGTTCCTCGGCGATGGTAATTCCCAGACCCCGGAATCCAAGTCATTCCTGGTCAACGTGGAGAAAGTCTAAATGGCCAGCCAAGACATCATCGCCCGTTCGGCCACCACCACCGTGCCACCCTCGGCGCGTAATCAGGAGGAAGTGGCGAAGTTGATCGACACCACCAAGTGCATCGGCTGCAAGGCCTGTCAGGTCGCCTGCTCGGAATGGAACGAGTTGCGCGATGACGTCGGCCATAACCTCGGCACCTACGACAATCCCCAGGACCTGACGGCGGAAACCTGGACCCTGATGCGCTTCACCGAGCACGAAACCGACGCCGGCAACCTTGAATGGCTGATCCGCAAGGACGGCTGCATGCACTGCGCCGAGCCCGGTTGCCTGGCGGCGTGCCCCAGCCCTGGGGCGATCATCAAGCACGCCAACGGCATCGTGGATTTCGATCAGGACCATTGCATCGGCTGCGGCTATTGCATCACCGGGTGCCCGTTCAACATTCCACGCATTTCGCAAAAGGACCACAAGGCCTACAAGTGCACGCTGTGTTCGGACCGGGTCGCCGTGGGGCTGGAACCGGCCTGCGTGAAAACCTGCCCGACCGGCGCCATCGTCTTCGGCACCAAGGAAGACATGAAGGAACACGCCGCCGAGCGCATCGTCGATCTCAAGAGCCGTGGCTTTGAGAACGCCGGCCTGTACGACCCGGCCGGGGTTGGCGGCACCCACGTGATGTACGTGCTGCACCATGCCGACACGCCGCAGCTGTACGCCGGGCTGGCGAAGGACCCGGAAATCAGCCCATTGGTGGGGTTGTGGAAAGGCGTGAGCAAACCCCTGGGCTTGCTGGCCATGGGCCTGGCGGTGCTGGCCGGGTTCTTCCATTACGTGCGCATCGGCCCGCAAATCGTCGAAGAGGATGAACTGCCGCCGTTCAAGGATCCGGCGGTGCATGAAGTCGATCCATCGGTGCACACCTTTGATCCGCGCGGGGAGGACAGACCATGATCCGCAAGCAGATCCTGCGCTACACCGCCAACCAGCGGACCAATCACTGGTTGGTGGCGATCCTGTTTTTCATGGCCGCACTGTCGGGGCTGGCGTTGTTTCATCCGGCGTTGTTCTGGCTGAGCAACCTGTTTGGCGGCGGGCCGTGGACGCGGATTTTGCATCCGTTCATGGGCGTGCTGATGTTCGTGCTGTTCCTCGGCTTGGTGATTCGTTTCTGGCGGGCCAACTTCTTCATTCACAACGATGGGCTGTGGCTCAAGCGCATCGATCGGGTGATCAAGAATGAAGAGGAGGGCGTGCCACCGATTGGCAAGTACAACCCCGGGCAGAAGCTGCTGTTCTGGACGCTGCTGTTATGCATGTTAGGGTTGTTGTTCACAGGGTTGGTGATCTGGCGCGCGTACTTCAGCGTGTATTTCGGCATCACCACGATTCGCTGGGCCATGCTGTTGCATGCGCTGGCGGGGTTTGTGCTGGTGTTGAGCATCATCATTCACATCTACGCCGGGATCTGGATCAAGGGCTCCATCAGCGCGATGGTCCACGGTTGGGTCAGCCGCGCCTGGGCCAGGAAGCACCATGAACTCTGGTATCGCGAAGTGACCCGCGACGAACATCCCGAACGGCCGATCAGCAAAAAAGGATAAACACCTTGGCGACGATTCTTGAGCCTGGACAGATTGAAGCGGCGGCCAGTTCGCCGCCGTTTCTGCACCTGCCACCGCGCAACCTGTTCACCTTGCGCGCGCAGGGGCTGGAGCGGTTGGCCGAGGGGCATCCGCTCGCTGATTACCTGCGACTGATGGCCGGGTTGTGTCATCTGCAACAGGAAATGCTGGATGACTTGCCGGTTGATGAAATGCCAGACCCCGAACGCTTGAAAGCCTGCCAGCAACACGGTTTGCCGCCGTTCGCCGCTGACAGTCTGGTGCGTGAGGGTGATTGGATGCCGTTTCTGTACGCGCTGTTGCTGCGCTATAAGCCACCGCCACAGCCGGCGGTCAAAAGCGCGATCAACACGTTGCTGGGTGCCAATCCCGGACAGCTCAAGGCCTGGGCGGTTGCGTTGGTCAGCGGTCAGTTCACGTTGCTGCCGGCAGAGGTGGTGCCGTTTCTCGGCGCTGCGCTGCAAGTGGCGTGGAGTCATTGGTTGCTGGACACGCCGAACCTGGAACTCAAGCCTGGCGATAGCCTTAGCCAGTGCCCGGCCTGTGGGTCGCCGGCCATGGCCGGGGTGATTCGCCATCGCGGCAAGTTCAACGGTTTGCGCTATCTGGTGTGTTCGCTGTGTGCCTGTGAATGGCATGTGGTTCGGGTCAAGTGCGTGTATTGCGAGCAGAGCAAAGGCCTGGAATACGTCAGCCTGGATGATGATCGCTATGCAGCAGATCAGGCGCCGTTGCGTGCGGAAGTCTGCCCCGGC
This sequence comes from Pseudomonas nunensis, assembly GCF_024296925.1. Taxonomy (NCBI): domain Bacteria; kingdom Pseudomonadati; phylum Pseudomonadota; class Gammaproteobacteria; order Pseudomonadales; family Pseudomonadaceae; genus Pseudomonas; species Pseudomonas nunensis. Next base: position 2,622,121 of record NZ_CP101125.1, on the reverse strand, counting down.
TGCAACAGCTATCTGAAACTGCTGTATCTGGAAAACGATGCCGAGGCCGAGCCGTTGTCGACCGACCTGACCAGCCTGCTGCTGGATATGCGCCTGGAGCAGGAAGGCTATCAGCGCCTGGCGCCGAATCTGTTGTTGGCTCCCGGAGGCGAATGAACCCAACGTCTACACTCAGGCGCGACGGTTCATTGCTTTGCGGAGCTACCGATGTCCAACCTGCGCCTGCCTTCCATCGACAGTTTATTGCGCCATCCGGCGTGCCGGCCACTGGCTGAGCGCTACGGGCGGGATGCGTTGCTGGCGAGTCTGCGGCAGTTACTGGATGACTTGCGCGAACCGGTTTTGTCGGGACAACTGGCGGCCGTCGAGATCGCGCCTGAAGTGCTGGCAGGCAGGGCGGGCGAACGGCTGATAGCGCAGCATCGCAGCCATGTGCGCCGGGTGTTCAACCTCACCGGCACGGTTTTGCACACCAATCTGGGGCGTGCGTTGCTGCCGGACGAAGCCATCGAAGCCTTGCAAATGGCGGCGCGCTATCCAATCAATCTGGAATTCGACCTGCACAGCGGCAAGCGCGGCGACCGTGACGACCTGATCGAAGGCCTGATCCGCGAGTTGACCGGCGCCGAAGCGGTCACCGTGGTCAATAACAACGCCGCCGCCGTGCTGCTGACCCTCAACAGCCTGGGTGCGCGCAAGGAAGGCATCATTTCTCGGGGTGAGCTGATTGAAATCGGCGGCGCGTTTCGCATCCCCGACATCATGGCCCGGGCCGGGGTGAAACTGGTTGAAGTCGGCACCACCAATCGCACCCACGCCAGGGACTATGAAGCGGTTATCGGCCTGCGCAGTGGCTTGATCATGCGCGTGCACGCGAGCAACTACGCGATATCCGGTTTCACCACCCGCGTGCCGACGGCGGAACTGGCCGAGTTGGCGCACAAGCATGCGTTGCCGTTGCTGGAAGACTTGGGCAGCGGCAGTTTGCTGGATTTGACGCGGTGGGGCCTGCCGGCTGAGCCCACGGTGCGCCAGGCGCTGCTGGATGGCGCGGACATCGTGACGTTTAGTGGCGACAAGTTGCTGGGTGGTCCGCAGGCCGGGCTGATTGTCGGGCGCAAGGACTTGATCGCGAAGATCAAGAAGAACCCACTCAAGCGTGCATTACGGGTCGACAAACTGACGTTGGCGGCGCTGGAAGCGGTGTTGGGTTTGTACCGTGACCCTGATCGACTCGCCGAACGCTTGCCGAGCCTGCGCCTGTTGACCCGACCTCAAGCCGACATCCTCGCCCAGGCCGAACGCCTGCAACCTTCATTGGCGCGGGTGTTGGGCGAAGGCTGGAATGTCAGCGCGGTGCCGGCGCTGGGCATGATTGGCAGCGGCAGCCAACCGGTGGCGCGTCTGCCGAGCGCGGCGTTGTGTCTGCGGCCGGTGGCTTCCAAACGCTTGCGCGGTCGAACCTTGAATGGGCTGGAAGCAGCGCTCCGGGGCTTGCCGATTCCGGTGCTCGGGCGCATCGATGACGACGCGTTGTGGCTGGACTTGCGGCAACTGGACGACGAAGCGGCGTGGCTGGCGCAGCTTGATCAACTGAAAGGAAGGGAAGGGTGATCGTCGGCACTGCAGGGCACATCGACCATGGCAAGACGTTGTTGCTTGAGGCGCTGACCGGTCAGGCGGGGGATCGACGTCGCGAAGAGCGTGAGCGTGGCATGACCATCGATCTGGGTTACCTCTACGCGGCGCTGGAGCCGGGGGCGGAACTGACCGGGTTTATCGACGTGCCGGGGCATGAGCGCTTCACCCACAACATGCTCGCCGGGGCACAAGGGATCGATCTGGTGCTGTTGGTGGTGGCGGCAGATGACGGCGTGATGCCACAGACTCGCGAGCATCTGGCGATTGTCGAGTTGCTGGGGATTCCTCGGGCGTTGGTGGCGATAACCAAGTGTGATCGGGTTGAGCCGGACCGAGTCGAATCAGTCAGATTTCAAGTCGAAAAATTGCTCGCACCTGGACCGTATGCCGGCGCGCCGATGATTGTGCTGTCGAGTGTCACTGGCGACGGTATCGGGACGCTGCGTGAAGCGCTGCTCACTGAGCAAAAACACGTCCTGCAACGCAGTAAAAGCGGCGGGTTTCGACTGGCAATTGACCGTGCCTTCAAGGTTGCCGGCGCCGGTATTGTGGTGACGGGCACGGCGTTGTCGGGTTCGGTGGCCGTGGGCGATACGTTGCTGCTCGGACCGTTGGGTAAACCGGTGCGAATACGAGGCCTGCATGCGCAGAATCAAGCTGCCAACCATGCATTCGCCGGGCAACGGGTGGCGTTGAACCTGAGCGCCGAACGCCTGAACCTGGAACAGATTCACCGCGGCCAATGGCTGCTCGCCGAGTGGCTGCACGCGCCGACCCAGCGACTGGATATCGAGATGCGCCTGTTGCCCAGCGAAGTCATTGCGTTTGCGCACTTTCACCCGGTGCACGTGCACCTCGGCACGCAAGACGTGACCGGGCGAGTGGCATTACTGGAAGGACCGAGCCTGGCACCCGGCGAGCGGATGTTCGCGCAGTTGCTGTTGAATGCGCCGGTACACGCAGTGAAGGGCGATCCGCTGATCCTGCGCGACCAAAGCGCCCAACGCACCCTCGGCGGTGGGCGGGTGCTCGATCCGTTTGCACCGAGCCGCCACCGCCGCAGTCCCGAGCGATTGGCACAACTACAGGCGCTCGCCAGCACCGACAGTCTTGAAGCTGTCATGCCTGCGCTGCTGGCCCACAGCGACATCGGACTTGATCCGCAACGCCTCGAACGTCAGTTCAACCGTCCTCGCGATAGCTGGGTCTTGCCCGACGACGTGCGTCTTATCAGCACCCGCCAAGGGCCGCTGTTATTCAGCGCCGAACGCTGGGAATCTTTCAAACCAATGCTGCTGGAACACCTCGCACGCTTCCATCAACTGGAACCGGATCAGATGGGCCCGGACCGCGATCGCCTGCGCCGGTTCTCGGGCTCCGTGCTCGACCGTCCGACGTTCATCAGCCTGCTCGACGAGTTACTGGCCAGCGGTGTGGTGCTCAGCAGTGGAGCGTGGCTGCATCTGCCCGATCATCAAGTGCGCCTGAGTGCCGACGACGAAGCCTTGTGGCAACAATTGCAGCCAACATTTGAACAGGCAGGCTTCAATCCGCCATGGGTGCGTGACCTGGGGCATGACGAAGTGGTGGTGCGCCTGCTGCTGCGAAAAATGGCGCGTCTCGGGTTACTGCACCAAGTAGTGCGCGACCTGTTCTACACCGACGCGGCGCTGCGCCGATTGGCGGCTATGCTGTTGCAACTGGCCGGTGAAAACCCGGTGATCGAGGTCGCGGCGTTTCGTGATGCCGTGGGTTTGGGGCGCAAGCGCAGCGTGCAGATTCTTGAATATTTCGACCGGATCGGCCTGACCCGACGCCTTGGTGACCGGCGCCAGATCCGCCTCGACAGTGCCTTGGCACAGGCCAACGAATAAGGAAGGCAATCGCGCCCGGTGGCGCGGCCGGGCTTCAAACCCGGTTGGGGACGGCATCCGTTCCCGGGCAGGTTCGACTCCGGCTGCCTTCCGCCAGTTTCACCGTGGCCAGGACCCACTCATCATCAACTTGCATTCCGATTACGATCAGGATCATTACCAGGATCTTGTTCGTACTGATAGAAAACGGTTGCTGCATACGTTTCTGGACGCATCTCCACCTTTGAGATCGCCACCCGAAAACCTCGTTTGGCGAGCACCTGCGAAGCCTTGTTTCGTGCGTCTTGATCGGTTTGGGCAGTACCGTGCAAATCAACAATATGCTCCATGATTCCTTTCCCCGTGAGTCTCCACCCGATCCAGATGACTGGGCAGCCGGGATTTTCCCACTCGGTCAAGAATCAGTGAACTGTCAGATCTGACAGGTTTTAAGCTTGATTTGGAATAGCGGACGGCATTCATGCGACAAATCGCTGCTGGGGGCTTGCTTCAGTCTCACCGTGGTGCCAATTCCTTGATCAGGAAATCAATAAACGTGCGGGTCTTCTGCGGCACGCGCCGCGCGGACGGGTAAACCGCGTTGATGGTGATCGGCGGCGCCTGCCATTCGCACAGCACCGACACCAGCCGACCTGCGGCTAGCGCCTCTTCGACAATGAAATCCGGGAGCAGGGCGATGCCCATTCCGGCTTCGGCGGCCTGGGCGAGCAAATCGCCGTTGTTGGCGTGCAACGGCCCGGTGACGTTGACCCGTTGCGTGTCCTTGCCGTTGCTCAATTGCAGGCTGACGCCGCTTTGCAGATAGCCGTAATTCAAGCATTGATGGTTGGTCAGGTCCTTGGGCACTTGTGGCGTGCCGGCACGTTTCAGGTAGGCCGGCGAGGCCACCATGATTCGCGGCGCCGGGGCCAACAGGCGGGCGACCATGGATGAGTCGGGCATGCTCGCAATCCGCAGCGTTACGTCGAAACCGCCGCGCACCGGGTCCACTTGCTGATCACTCAGCACCAGTTGCAGCTCGATGTTTGGGTGCAGTTCATGGAACACCGGGATCAGCGGCCCCAGACGCCGCAACCCGAAGGACATCGGCGCGTTGATCCGCAGCACGCCACGCAATTCACCGACGCCATCACGGGCCCGTTGTTCGGCCTCGTCCAGCGAGGCGATCAGCTCCCGCGCTGCATCGTAATACTCGGCACCGGCCTCGGTCAGGTGCAGGCTGCGGGTGGTGCGTTGCAGCAGTTGCACACCGATGGCTTCTTCCAGTGCCTGAATCTGTTTGCTGACTTTTGAGCGCGGTACATCCATCGCCCGGGCTGCGGCAGCGAAGCCGTTTTCACCGACGGTCACGATAAACGCGCGCATGCATTCGATACGGTCCAAGGATTGTCCCTAATTTGGAATCAATGATTCCCGATTTTAGGGAATTGTTCCTTTTATGGCTAGGGCCTAAATTAGCAACCAAGCCGCCAACAAACAGCGACTAACCCATTAAACAAAACTCATCGACATCAAAAGGAACTCGCCATGTCCATCCGTGAATTGCTCAACCCAACCAACTCCGCCCTGATCCTGATCGACCACCAGCCGCAGATGTCCTTCGGCGTGCAATCGATTGATCGCCAGACCCTGAAGAACAACACCGTGGCATTGGCCAAGACGGCGAAGATCTTCAACGTGCCGACCATCCTGACCTCGGTGGAAACCGAAAGCTTCAGTGGTTTCATCTGGCCGGAATTGCTCGGTGTGTTCCCGGAACAACAGCCAATCGAGCGCACCTCGATGAACTCCTGGGAAGACAAGGCGCTGGTTTCTGCGGTCAAAGCCACCGGGCGCAAAAAGCTGATCATGGCGGCACTGTGGACTGAGGTCTGCCTGAACTTCCCGGCGCTGGAAGCCCTGGCTGAAGGCTACGAGGTGTACATCGTCACCGACGCGTCCGGCGGCACCACCAAGGAAGCCCACGACATGTCCGTGCAGCGGATGATCCAGGCCGGCGCGGTGCCGGTGACCTGGCAACAAGTACTGCTCGAATACCAACGCGACTGGGCTCACAAAGAAACCTACGACGCAGTGATGGAACTGGTACGCGAACACAGCGGCGCCTACGGCATGGGCGTGGACTACGCCTACACCATGGTGCATAAGGCCCCGCAACGTCAGGTCAAATAAGCGAACGATCACCGGCCCTGAATTCAATACAGGGCCAAAGCGGTGGGAGCGGGCTTGCTCGCGGAGGGGGGAGTGTCAGTCGACAGCCATGTTGCCTGATCCACCGCCTTCGCGAGCAAGCCCGCTCCCACATTTTGTCCTGCGTAAAACCCAATCTTGTGACCGCAGCCGTACCCACATTTTGGTCTGTGTGAAACCCAATCCTGTGATCGCTACAATTCCCCTGTGGGAGCGAGCTTGCTCGCGATGGCGGAGTGTCTGTCGACAGAGATGTTGCCTGGACCACCGCTTTCGCGAGCAAGCCCGCTCCCACATTTTTGGTCTGTGTGAGAACCCGATCCCGCGACCGCCACCATTCCCACATTTTGGTCTGTGTGAAACCCAATCCTGTGATCGCTACAATTCCCCTGTGGGAGCGGGCTTGCTCGCGAAGGGGGAGTGTCAGGCGACAAAGATATTGTCTGAACTACCGCTTTCGCGAGCAGGCTCGCTCCCACATTTTGATCTATGTGAAATCCGATCCCATGACCGCTGCATTTCCCCTGTGGGAGCGAGCCTGCTCGCGAAGGCGATTTGTCTGACACGGCGATGTTGAATGTGCCGCCGGCTTCGCGGGCAAGCCTCGCTCCTACAGGGATTTGGGGTGAATCAGAATGGCCCGAAGGTCAGTGGGTATTGGATGACGACGTAGACCCGGTCGATGTCATCGCCCGCCTGGGCGGTGTTGCCTCGGTGCGAGACGTGGGACAGTTGCAGGGACAAGCCCTTGGCGGTTCCGGATTGCACGACGTAGTGCAAGTCGATGTCGCGTTCCCAATGTTTTCCGCCGTCCCCTTGCTGCGGTACGTACTCGCCGCTGTCCCCATCGAACGGGTTGTAGGCGCCACCTTTCGGCGCATGGGTGCCGTCAATATCGCGTCCGGTCACGTAGCGGGTCATGAACTTCAGCCCCGGAATGCCAAACGCACCCAGGTCGAGGTCGTAGCGCGCCTGCCAGGAACGTTCATGGGCGCCGTTGAAGTCGGCGTATTTGATCGAGTTGGCCAGGTAGATGGAGTCGCCACCAACGAAATCGAACGGCGTGTCACCGTCGATTTGTTGATAGGCGAGGGTAAATCCATGCGCGCCGAGGCTGTATTTGCCCGACAAGCTGTAGGCCGTGTTGTCGATTGCCCCCGCCAACGCCCGGCCGGTGTCCTGCGTGTGATACAGATTCGCGTCGAGAAACACATCCGATTGCTTCAGGTGCAGATTGCCGTAGTACTGATGCCAGGTGTCGCTCAATTCGGAGGCATACAACGCGCCGCCCACGGGGCTGTTGGTGAACAAATCGGCCCCGAGAAAGGAAATCCCGCCAGCCTCGGTATTCGCACCGTAGCCATAAAAGTCATCCTTGGGCGATGAACTGTCCTGGTTCTTGAACGCCGTAAAGTGCCCCGCCACCAGATTCATGCCGTCGATTTCCCGGCTGTCCATGAGAAAACCCGTGGCGTATTCCGGTTGCAGTCGTTTGTCCGACGTATCGAACACCGGGGTTTCCACGGTCATTTCGCCGAAGGCCAAAGTAGTGCGAGATGCCTTGAACTTGATCGCGCCGCCACCACTGGAGTAGTTGCTGTCACTGCGACCGTCATCACCCACCGGCAGCAGTCCGGTGCCTGAATGACCTCTGCCGCCATCAAGCTTGAGCCCGAAAAAGCCATGGGCGTCGAGCCCAACGCCAATCGTGCCTTCGGTGAAACCGGATTCAAAAGTGCCAATAAACCCTTGAGCCCATTCAGCTTTGTAGCTTTTGCCAGAGGGTGAGGGCGTTCGATAGTCGCTGTTGAGGTAGAAGTTGCGACTCAACACCCCAAGCGTTGCGCCCTCTAGAAAACCTGTGGGCGCCGGTTCATCCGCCAGGGCGGTGCCGGCGAACAGTATCGACAAATAAACAATGCGGTGTTGTACGGAAAACATCATCGATCGATCACCACGAGGGGCAGCGACTGCGCGAGCAAATCACGCAGTCGCTGATGTTGCTTAATGACCTTCGGACGCGCCGAACATGGTTTTCGCGTAGATCAGCCCCAGGCCATACGAGCCGCCATTGGCGATGGAGGTTTTCACGGTTTCTTCGTAGGTCTCGGTGCGAGCCCAGTCGCGTTGCAGTTCCAGTAGGTATTGCAACGAAGTCATCGGCCGCGCGCCGAGCTGGATCATGCGTTGAATCGCCATTTCATGGGCTTCGATGGACACATCGCCACAAGCATCGGCGATGAAATAAACCTCGAAACCCTGATCGATAGCCGACAACGCCGGGCCGACGATGCACACGGAAGTCCACAGACCGGCGAGCACGATTTTCTGCTTGCCGAACTTGTTGACTTCAACCGCGATGCGCTCGTCTTCCCAGGTGTTCATGCTGGTGCGGTCGATCACGTTGTGTTCTGGGAACACTGACTTGATCTCGTCGAAGATCGGCCCGGAAAAGCTCTTCTCGGCGACGGTGGTAAGAATGGTCGAGACTTTGAAGCCGCGTGCAGCCTTGGCCACCAGTGCGGCGTTATTGCGCAGGGTCACGGCATCGATGGACTTGGTCGCAAAGGACATCTGCGACTGGTGATCGATCATGATCAAGGTGTGATCGGTAGGGGTGAGCAGGGTTTTGCCGGGAACTGCTTTTGCAATGGCCATCACGAGGTCCTTACGGGAGTGAGTGAAGGCTCATGGTTGCGCAGATTCGGGCGGGGATATTGAGTGGGTGTGCTGTGTTTTGTGCTGGGTGCGAGCCCTGCGCGACGGTCATCTATCGCGCAGGGCGGTGGATCATTGCATCACATAGCGCCCCGGTGCCGACTCCAGCGCCGGGTATTGTGCATTGCCGGTGTGCAGCGCCGAAGGCTGGCGCTCGCCGGCGTGTTCGGCCAGCCAGACGAACCAGTCGTTCCACCAGCTACCGGAATGTTGCTGGGCATTCATGAACCAGGTGTCCGGTTTTTTGCTCACGCGGTTGTTGGTCCAGTAGTGACGTTTCTGATTGGCCGGCGGATTGATCACCCCGGCGATGTGCCCCGAGGCCCCGAGCACGAAACGTTTGGTACCGCCAAGCAATTCGGTGCTGGCGTAGGCGCTTCTCCACGGCACGATATGGTCGTCGTGGGTGGCGAGAATGTACGCCGGCGCTTCGATGGCCCGCAGGTCGAGTTTGACGCCGCAGCAATCCAGCTCACCGGATTTCAGGTCGTTCTGCAGGTAGGTGTGGCGCAAATACCAGCAGTACATCGGGCCGGGCAGGTTGGTGCTGTCGTTGTTCCAGAACAACAGGTCCAGGGCCGTCGGCTTCAGGCCCTTGAGGTATTTGTCGACGTTGTAGTTCCACCACAAATCATTGGGCCGCAGCAGCGAGAAGGTATTGCCCATGTCCTCGCCCTTGAACAGGCCGATCGGGCCGTCCTTCCCACCGATGGTGCGCTCGCGGTAAGCCACCAGTTGTTCGTCGACGAAGATGTCGATGGGGCCGGTGTCGAGGTAATCGAGGAAAGTGGTCAGCAGGCTGACGCTGGCGATGTCTTTATCACCGCGCGCGGCCAGTACCGCCAGCGCCGTGCTTAACAGCGTGCCGCCGATGCAGAAGCCGACGCAATTGGGCCGTTGCTCGCCGCTGATGTCGCGGGTGACTTGCAAGCCTTTGATGATGCCGGTTTCGATCAGGTCGTCCCAAGTGGTGCCGGCATGTGCCTGGTCGAAGTTGCGCCAGGACATCAGGAATACCGGATGCCCTTGCTGCAACAGGTGACCGATCATTGAGTTGTCGGGGCGCAAATCAAGGATGTAGTACTTGTTGATCGACGGTGGCACCACGAACACCGGGCGCCGGTACTGGGTTTCGGTTTGCGGGTAGTACTGGATCAACTGAAACAATTCGTTCTCGAACACCACTTCGCCGGGGGTGGTGGCCAAATCCACGCCGACCTTGAACGCATTGCTGTCGCACTGACGCATCTTGCCTTCTTGCAGGTCGTTGGCCAGGTGCAGCATCCCTGTGATCAGGCTGGCGCCCTGGGTGTCGGCCACCCGTTGCAAAGCATCCGGGTTACTGACGAGGAAGTTGCTCGGCGCCCCGGCGGCAATGGCTTGCTCGACCAGGTACAACAGGCGCTGACGCGGTTTTTTTTCCTTGATCGGCAGCTTGTCCAGCAGCTTCAGCATGAAACCGGCGTTGAGCAGGTAAAACGCCGCCAGCGAACCAAACAGCGGTTGGCTCCAGGCACCGCTGGCGAAACGCCGATCCTCAAACGTGAACGGCTGGCCGGTCATCAGGCGCTGACCGAGGTCGCCCCATTGCAGTTGATAGTCGGACTGCAGGTTGTCGAGGGTGCCACGGGGCAGGTCGAACCAGTCGTTGTATTCCTGCCCTGTGAACCACGGATTGGTGCTGACCCACAGGCGTAATTGTTGCACTGCAAAGGACGCAATGAACGGAACCTGGCCAGACCAGAAAGTGTTGAACGTGTGCGCATTGTTATCCATGGAACTCCTTGCCCACAAAGATCAAGCGGGCAGAAAAAAGCGCGACACCGTGTAAGGTGCCGCGTCAGTAGCTAAGGCAAGCAGTTCGGTGTGACTAGCGCTCGATGACCAGGCTGACGCCTTGACCGCCACCGATGCACAACGTGGCCAAACCTTTGTGGCCATCGCGACGAATCAGCTCAAACAGCAGCGACACCAGAATCCGCGCGCCTGATGCGCCGATCGGATGGCCGAGGGCAATCGCACCGCCGTTGACGTTGACTTTGCTGGTGTCCCAGCCCAGTTCCTTGCCGACTGCCAGTGACTGCGCGGCGAAGGCTTCATTGGCTTCGATCAGGTCCAGGTCATCAAGGCTCCAATCGGCCTTTTCCAGCACCCGGAGGGTGGCCGGCACTGGGCCGATGCCCATGATCGACGGGTCCACGCCGGCACTGGCGTAAGCCTTGATCCGCGCCAGCACGGGTAATCCCAGCGCCTGGGCCTTGGCGGCACTGGCCAGCAACAGCACGGCGGCGCCATCGTTGAGGGTCGATGAATTGCCGGCGGTGACGCTGCCATCTTTCTGGAACGCCGGTTTGAGCTTGCCCAGGGACGCGAGGCTGCTGTCCGGGCGCGGCTGCTCATCGGTGTCGAAGGCCAGCGGCTCACCTTTACGCTGGGGAATCAGAATCGGGGTGATTTCGCGCTTGAAGTAACCGGCTTCAATGGCCGCGGCGGCCTTCTGCTGTGAGGCGGCGGCGAAGGTGTCTTGCTGTTCACGGCTGAGGCTGTACTTCTGCGCCAGATTCTCCGCGGTGATGCCCATGTGGTAGTCGTTGAAGGCGTCCCACAAACCGTCCTGAATCACGCTGTCCTGCAATTGCGCGTGACCCAAACGCAAACCGGTGCGGGCCTTGGGCAGGACGTAAGGCGCCAGGCTCATGTTTTCCTGGCCACCGGCAATCACCAGCTCGGCGTCGCCACAGCGAATCGCCTGGACCGCCAGTTGCACAGCCTTGAGCCCGGAACCACAGACCTTGTTCAAGGTCATGGCGGGCGTGGTGAAGGGCAGGCCGGCCTTGATCGCGGTCTGGCGGGCCGGGTTTTGCCCCGACCCGGCGCTGAGCACCTGGCCGAGGATCACTTCATCGATCTGTTCGCCGTTAATCCCGGTCTGTTCGAGCAAGCGGCGAATCAGCGCCGCGCCCAGTTCGGTGGCCGGAATCGCGGACAAGGCACCCTGGAAGCTGCCAATGGCGGTACGAGTAGCGGCAACGATTACGACTTCGTTCATGCGTGACCTCATCAGGAATGTATCGAACGGCAGCAGGGCCTCCATGCCCCGCGCGGGTTACTGCATGTTCATGCCGCCGTTGACCGAGAAGTCGGCACCGGTGCTGTAGGCCGACTCATCGGATGCCAGCCAGGCGACGATGGAGGCGATTTCCTCGGGTTGGCCGAGGCGACCGACCGGCGTGGCCGCGATCATGCTGTCGAGGATGTCCGGGCGAATGGCGGCGGTCATGCTGGTCTGGATGTAGCCCGGCGACACGGTGTTGACGGTCACGCCCTTGGCGGACACTTCCCGCGCCAGCGCCATGGTGAAGCCGTGGATGCCGGCCTTGGCCGCGCTGTAGTTGGTCTGGCCGAACTGGCCGCGCTGGCCGTTGATGGAGGAGATGTTGATTACGCGTCCCCAGCCTTTGCTCAACATGCCTTCAATCACCTGTTTGGTGGTGTTGAACAGGCCGGTCAGGTTGGTGCCGATTACCGCATTCCAGTCTTCGTGGGTGAGTTTGCGAAACGAGGCATCCCGGGTTATGCCGGCGTTGTTGACCAGCACATCGACCGGGCCAACCGTCTCCCTGACCATTTCGAATGCCTTGCGGGTTGATTCCCAGTCAGTGATGTCGCCGTAGACAAACTCGAACTCAAAACCGGCTGCCAACTGAGTCGCGGCCCATTCGTTCTTGCGCGCGGAATCAGCGCTGCACCCCACCACAACTCTGAAACCTTCCTTGTAAAGACGCTGACTGATCGCCGTACCAATCCCACCCATACCACCGGTTACCAACGCAATACGACCAAGCGACTTCATAGACTTCTTCCCTTTTTTCTTTTGCGCTGCAAGATGGGGGATTGTTCGGTATTACCGGGGCCTGCGGAAGTGTTGTGAGGTGACGGTGTGGTGTCCAACGGTGCCAAACGTGGTTAAAAACGAGGAATACCTATACTGGGATCAACACTCGACATTGAGCGGCCCGATATTCTTTGATTCAACGCAGATCGGTAATGGCTCCGGACAGGATGTCCGGTTCCACAGGTCAATGAGGACGCCATGTATAGAATGAGTTCAGGCTATGCCAGCGTGCTGGTGAATACGCTCTCGGCTCAAGGACTGGATGTCGCCAGTCTGTGCCGGGAGGCTGGACTGGACATCAGGCTCGCGAACCTGCCAGGAGCGTTTTGCGAGCGCAGGGCGATCTATAAATTGTGGGCACTGGCGGCCCAGGCCAGCGGTGATCCGGACATCGGCCTCAAAGCCTATGGCAACTTCCATCCCGGCAGTTTTCAAATTGTCGGCTACACCATGATGTCCAGCCTCAACCTGAAACGCGCCCTCGAACGGCTGGTGCGTTTCAGCCCGTTGATCGGTACCGGCTTCAGTTTGTTTTTCATGGCCGAGCAGCAGAACTATCGATTGGCCGCCCTCGATCATCAGCAGGCCGGCTCGGTCAAACCCAGGCAATACGTCGATGCGGCACTCGCATCGTTGATGGGGTTTTGCCGTTGGCTGGCGGGCGGCAACTCGCCGCAACCGCTGAACGTGGAGTTCAGTTATCCGGAACCGGCGGACACGTCCGAACATCGGCGCCTGTTTGGCTGCAACCTGCAGTTTGATGCGGCCTACGACAGCATTCTGTTCGACGGCCAGGAAGTGCTGCGCCCGTTGAGCATGGCCAACGAGACACTGGCGGTGCTGCATGACAGTTTTGCCGAAGCGCAACTGGACCTGCTGTTTGGCTTCTCGATTGTCGGCAGGATTCGCGCCTTGATCAGCGAGCGTTTGAGCCAGGGCAAGGGGCAATACGACATGGAATCGATCGCCGCCGCGCTGAACATCAGCAAGCGCACGCTGCAACGCTCCCTCGAAAAGGACGGCACGCAATTCAAGGACGTACAGAACGCGGTACGCCGGCAATTGGCGGACTTTTACCTGCGTCATTCTCATTTCAACATGAAGCATGTTGCCTATCTCCTTGGTTTTCATGACCACAGCAGTTTCAACAAGGCGTGCAACCGCTGGTTCGGCATGACGCCAGGGCAGTACCGGGCGGATGAATCCTTTGAGGTTGAAGAAGCCGAACCGGTCTGACGTAACCGAAGCCGAGCCCATCTGACGTAGCAGCTGCCGAGCCCGCGAGGCTGCGTTCGGCGGCGCAGCCGTCGTGAGTTCAGACGACGCGGTGTATCAGATATACCTCGCGGTCAGGTTTTACGACGGCTTCGCCGCCGAACGCAGCCTCGCGCTGCTCGGCAGCTGCTACGGGGATTGCAGTGGAAGCCGAGCCGGGCGGATGAATCCTTTGAGGTTGTAGAAGCCGAACCGGTCTGACGTAACCGAAGCCGAACCCATCTGACGTAGCAGCTGCCGAGCCCGCGAGGCTGCGTTCGGCGGCGCAGCCGTCGTGAGTTCAGACGACGCGGTGTATCAGGAATACCTCGCGGTCAGGTTTTACGACGGCTTCGCCGCCGAACGCAGCCTCGCGCTGCTCGGCAGCTGCTACGGGGATTGCAGTGGAAGCCGAGCCGGGCGGATGAATCCTTTGAGGTTGTAGAAGCCGAACCGGTCTGACGTAACCGAAACCGAACCCATCTGACGTAGCAGCTGCCGAGCCCGCGAGGCTGCGTTCGGCGGCGCAGCCGTCGTGAGTTCAGACGACGCGGTGTATCAGATATACCTCGCGGTCAGGTTTTACGACGGCTTCGCCGCCGAACGCAGCCTCGCGCTGCTCGGCAGCTGCTACGGGGATTGCAGTGGAAGCCGAGCCGGGCGGATGAATCCTTTGAGGTTGTAGAAGCCGAACCGGTCTGACGTAACCGAAACCGAACCCATCTGACGTAGCAGCTGCCGAGCCCGCGAGGCTGCGTTCGGCGGCGCAGCCGTCGTGAGTTCAGACGACGCGGTGTATCAGATATACCTCGCGGTCAGGTTTTACGACGGCTTCGCCGCCGAACGCAGCCTCGCGCTGCTCGGCAGCTGCTACGGGGATTGCAGTGGAAGCCGAGCCGGGCGGATGAATCCTTTGAGGTTGTAGAAGCCGAACCGGTCTGACGTAACCGAAACCGAACCCATCTGACGTAGCAGCTGCCGAGCCCGCGAGGCTGCGTTCGGCGGCGCAGCCGTCGTGAATTCAGACGACGCGGTGTATCAGGAATACCTCGCGGTCAGGTTTTACGACGGCTTTGCCGCCGAACGCAGCCTCGCGCTGCTCGGCAGCTGCTACGGGGATTGCGTTTCAGGTCATTTCGCCGGAGGTTTTTTCGAACCTTTCTTGACCTTGGCCGCTTTGTGTATGGGCTGCGCAGTCACTGCTGCTTCACCGGGCGGCTGAGTCAGGTCGAAGCCCGGCAACGGCACTTCAAGCAAGGTGTGCAGCTCACGCCAGAAGGCATGGCCGGTTGCGGTTTCGTTCAGTAAATCCGGCAGCAAATTAGCAACGGCGGCCAATACCTGCTGGCGTTCCTCGGTTTCAGGCAGCAACAGCGGCAGGCAGCGCAGGCTTTCTTGCGGGTGAGTGAGCACCAGCATTTTCTGGGTTTGCAGGGTTTCGCGAAGGTCAAGCGGTTCGGCGCTGTGGTCTTGCAGCAGCACCTGCAATTGCTCGAGCAGTTTTTCCAGGTTGGCCTTGCCCGCCGCGTCGCTGTCACGGTCCAGCAGGAACAGGATGCGAACCAAGGCTTCCATCAGGCCGCCAAGGGGCAGGGCGGTTTGCAGGCGTTCGAGCAGTACTTTGTCGTGCTGCTCGGCATGCGCCTTAAGATCGCGCTCCGGCGGGTTGCCGGCGAAGCTGTTGAGCGCGCCATACACGCCGTAGAAACACAGTTCCTGGGTGGCATCACGCAGATCGCGATAGCCGTTCAAGGCGTCCTGGATCTGATTGGAAAACAACGCCTGCCAGGCCAGCAACGGGTTGGCGGTAGCAGCGGGGCGACGATCTTTGCGCACCTGCGCCGCGCTGCCGGCCAGCCACCACAACGCCGGGTTCGAACTGCTCCAGAGCGCTTGCTGCTGATGGAAAGGATGGGCTTTGCGGATCAACTCTGCGGTGGATTCGCTAATCAACGGGCGCAGCCACGGACGGACAAAACCGTCGTACAACGTGTTGTTCAGGTCCGAGGTGCGCTCGACCAGGGCGAACTCGCGATCATCATCACGGGACGGCTGCCCATCGCCATGAATATCGGCGATGCGCCGGGTTTCGAAACGCACGGCATATTGCGAATCGGGCAGATCGTCGATCAGCATTTCATACAGCCCAGCGGGCAGGGCATTGATGCTGTCGACCGCGCCCAGCAGTTCGCGGTGTTCACGCCGCGCCACTTCGCCGGAGACGAAAATCCCCAGGTGACCGATGCTGGCGTGACGCAGATAGACAATGGTGCGCCCGGCGTTTTGCAGGGCCAGGTCGCTGGGGTACACATCCGCGATCCAGTCCAGCGCCTGTTGCGGCGAGGTGATGTTGTCGCCATAGGAACAAAACACCACCACCGGCACTTCGATGCGCTTGAGGTCGAGCCCACTGCTCTTGCGCCCCAAACCGCCGGACAGCTGATTGCCGATAAACAGGTCATCGACAATCATCTCGATTTCTTCGCTGTTGAGCAGCGTCGGACTGCCCCACCAGCGCTCGAAATCGAGGAAGCGCGCGGCTTCCGTGTCGACCTCGCTGAACAGGTGGTAGTACTTGCCCCAGTAAGTGTTGGCCGGGTCGAGGTTCTCGAAATTGCTCACCAACCAAGTGCCGTCGAAACGCTCGTTGCCCAAGTCGCTGCCCAAACGCGCCATCCAGCCGCCACCGAGCAAACCACCGGTGTAGCGCATCGGGTTGCGCCCGTTGACCCCGGCCCAGTAAGACAACGGCGCGCCATTGACGATGATCAGCCCTGGCAATTCGGGTCTGGTCGCGGCCAGTCCCATCAGCGCCCAACCGGCCTGGCAGTTGCCGATCACTACCGGTTTGGCGCCGGCGGGATGCCGCGCGCTGACCGTTTCGATGAAGTGTGCCTGCGCCTCGACAATATCCGCCAGGGTCTGCCCGGGGCTTGGCGAATGGCTGAAGGCGATGAAGTAAGTGGGATGCCCGGCACGCAGGCTTTCACCGATCAGCGAATCCTGTTTGAAACCGCCAATGCCCGAACCGTGACCGCCGCGTGGGTCGATGATGATCACCGGCGGTTGGCCGTCGATGGAGGGCTCGTGGCTGAGGATGCGCAACAGTGAGTAGTTGACCGGGCGCGGCAGGTCGGCGCCGCTGACCAGGGTTTCATGCTCGAACTTGAGCAACAGCGGAAAGCCTGCACGTTCGTGGGCCAGGGTGTTGTCGCCGCGCTGGCGCAAGGTGTCCCAGAACAACAGGCTGCGTTGGCCGAGGTCGGTGAAGTATTCCTGCCAGTCAGCCGCCGTGGGCAGTTTGAGTTGGCCTTGGCTGAGCGGCGCGAAGGTTTTGGCCTGGCGCTGCTGCACGGCGTCGAACACGTTGCGAGCGTTAAGGCGCTGGAGGTGGTTCAGGTGCTCGAACAAACCGGCCGCTGAGGAAAGCGCTTCTTCTTGCGCTGCAATATTTTCGTCCTGGCCCATCGTGATCTCCTGACATAGTGCGAGGGAGTCTTCAGCCAGACTAGCAATGGCTAGGCCGATCATCGGATTTTCCCAAGTCTATAGGGATTAACCACAAGAGGCGTACCGTTTATTTTGCAGCGCACAAAATATCCGTTGCCAAACAGTTTTGTGCACTGCAATATCAAGGCTAACGCGACGACTGCCCGGATCGCTGTCGCGTCCTCAGGCCTGAATGGGCCTTCCAGTACCAGGAGATTTCAGCATGTCTTTTTTCAACTCGGAAAAACTGCAAGCCACTCAGAAAGCCAACCTCGACCTTTTGCAGCAAATCAGCGGCAAAGTCTTCGCCAGCGTTGAGCAACTGAGCCAGTTGCAGTTCAAGGCACTGCGCGACTCCACCGAAGAGCACTTCGAAGGTGTTCGCAAGCTGTTGGCGGTACGTGACCCACAAGGCTTCGCCGATTTGCAGGCGTCGTTCACCCAGCCGAGCGCGCAGACCGAACGCCTGGCCGAATTCAATCGTCAGGTACAAGCGCTGATCGTCGGCACGCAATCGGACATCGCCAAACTGACCGAGCGTCAGGTTGAGGCGGGCACCCAGCAGGTGAATGAGTTTGTTGAGTCGATCAGCAAGAATGCCCCGGCGGGTTCCGAGCCAGTGGTTGCAGCCTTCAAGTCGGGTTTGGCGAATGCCGGCAGCGTGTTTGAAAACGCTCAGAAAGCCGTGAAACAGGCGTCTGATGTGGCTCAGAGCAGCTTCGACGCAGCGACTGCCGCCGCCGGCAAAACCGCTCCAGAAGCAGGCGCCAAGGCGACCAGCGCTAACAAGTAAGTCAGATCAGAGCGGCACCGATGGCGATGGGGTTATTCCCCATCGCCATTTTTTTTCGGCTCGTTATCGGCGGCAGGCTTGGCGCCGAACAGGCCGAACATGTTCTGGGTGTTGAGGTACAGGGCTTTGGACTGGTCGACGTATTGACGCATCAAGTCCTGCATCACCGGTGCCTGCTGGTGCA
The DNA here is from genome assembly GCF_024296925.1 of Pseudomonas nunensis. Classification (NCBI taxonomy): domain Bacteria; kingdom Pseudomonadati; phylum Pseudomonadota; class Gammaproteobacteria; order Pseudomonadales; family Pseudomonadaceae; genus Pseudomonas; species Pseudomonas nunensis. The sequence continues at coordinate 2,604,083 of NZ_CP101125.1, read as the reverse complement.
TGAAGGTGCTCCAGGCCTCGGTCGACTGAGCGCCGGTCTGGGACTGGATATCGATCACGGTCTGGATGCTTTTATCCAGGTAACTGCCAAGCACGCCTTGGTACGGACCGTAGAACTGGATGATGCCCATCAGCATTTCACTGCTGAAGATCGGCTCGCCGCCGCTTTCGGCTTCCAGGATGACTTGCAGCAGAATACTGCGGGTCAAGTCCTCGCCACTTTTGGCATCGACCACCTGGAACGGGACTTTATCAACCACCAATTGACGAATGTCGGCCAGGGTCAAGTGGCTGCTGGTGTGGGTGTCGTACAGGCGGCGATTGGGGTATTTCTTGATCAGGCGGGGAGTGTTGCGATTGTTATCGGTCATGCGGGGCGTCTCGTGGCGAGCCTGATTTGCAGGCATCTTAACCTTCTTTGTTGCCCTTGCGGCCGCCTTCGCGAGCAAGCCCGCTCCCACACAGGATCTTCGTCGTTCACAAATCCCCTGTGGGTGCGGGCTTGCTCGCGAAGAGGCCCGCCAGAACACCAAAGATTCCGGATCAAAAAAAAAGGGACCCGCCGCAAAGCGAGCCCCATCTTGTGATGCCAAGTCCACCTACCAAATCGGCAGGCTGTAACTGACGATCAACCGGTTTTCATCCAGATCACTGCCAAAGTTAGTCGAGCGCACGGTTGCATTGCGCCATTTCACTCCAACGTTCTTCAACGGGCCACTCTGCACGACATAACCGATATCGGTATCGCGCTCCCACTCCTTTCCCTCTGGGCGATTGCCGCCCAGGTCGATGTTGTCGCCCGTCAGGTAGCGGGTCATAAAGGTCAGCCCCGGCACGCCCATGGCCGCGAAGTTGTAGTCGTAGCGCGCCTGCCAGGATTTTTCATCCTTGCTGGCGAAGTCGCCGATCTGCACGAAGTTCACCAGGAACGCATCGGTGCCGTTGATGTAAGCAAAACCCGTGTCACCGCTCATGCCCTGATAACCGAGTCCCAGCGCATGCCCGCCGAGGGAGTAGGTGAACATCGCCCCGAGTGCCTTGTTATCGACGTTGCTGCCGCCATCGTGGATGGAGCGGGCGAAGCGCAAGTCACTCTTGAACGACTGGCCGGCGGTCACCGGCAGCACGTAGGTCAGGTTGACCAGATGCTGGCTGTACAAATTATCGAGATGGCCATAGCTGTAGCCCGTGGCGAGGTTACTGGTCCATTTGTAGTTGAGGCTGGCGAAGTCGAACTTATCGCTGGTGGCTTGCGGCGTGATGATGCCTTTGGCGCCGGTCTTGGTGATGCTCATGTCTTCGTAGTCTGAGGAATCGCGCTGGTTGACCTGCTTCAGGCGCCCGCCGTCCACGGTCAGGCCTTCGACTTCCAATGAGGTCAACTGGCCGCCCTCGAACGTCTGCGGCAATAGCCGCGAATCGTTGGCCAGCACCGTCGGCAATTTCGGCAGCAAAGTGCCCAACTTCAGCGTGGTTTTGGAGGCGCGGACCTTGGCGGTTACGCCCAGCTCCCCATATTCATCCTGAGCACCTTTGCTGGTGGTGCGATGGCGTTGCAACAAGCCGGAACCGGCGCGATCCGGGCTGGAATCGAGCTTGATCCCGACCAGGCCAATGGCATCGACACCGAAGCCAATCAAACCGTCGGTGAAGCCCGATTCGTAACGCAGCAGGAAACCCTGGGCCCATTCCTCTTGCTTGGACTGCGCGGCGTTGTCCTGGCGAAAATCGCGGTTGAAATAGAAGTTGCGCAGCTCAAGGCTGGCCTTGCTGTCCTTGATGAAGTCCGCCGAAGCGGGGGCCGAAAGGCTGATGACGCCGCCGGCCAGTAACAGTCGTGTAGCGAGCGTGCAGGTGTGACGGTCCATGGTGAAGCCCCTTTGTTTTTATTTTTTTGGAACAGCGATTCACACACCCTCGCCAGACAGGCGAGGGCTTGTTCAGTAAAAAACGCGAACACCCAAAGAGAGGAGCGGGGCGCCGCGTGCGGTTCAATCGTTAGAACTGTTCGGCGCTCAGGCCATACAACGAGCCACTGCCAGCGCGAATGGATTGCTCCAGGCTGAGAATTCGTGGCAGCAGGCGTTCGATGTAGAAGTCCGCGGTGGCGATCTTCGCGCCATAAAATGCCTGATCGTCACTGCGCTTTTTCTTCGCCACCTGGGCCATCCGCGCCCAGAGCCAGGCGTAGGCGACATACCCAAACAAATGCAGGTATTCCACCGACGCGGCGCCGACTTCATTGCGGTTGGTCGCGGCCTGGTCTTGCAGCCAGTCGCTGAGGTTTTCCAGGCGCTGCACGGCGTCGAACAGTTGAACGGAGTAGGGCGCGTCGGGCTGGTGGGCGAAGTGGCGGATCTCGCCGGTGAACTGGCGCAGCGCAACACCACTGTCGGCCAGCACTTTGCGCCCTAGCAGGTCCAGCGCCTGAATGCCGTTGGTGCCTTCGTAGATCTGCGCGATGCGCACGTCACGGACCAATTGTTCCTGGCCCCATTCGCGGATGTAGCCGTGACCGCCGAACACTTGCTGGCCGTGGATGCAGCTCTCCAGCCCGGAGTCGGTGAAAAACGCCTTGGCCACCGGGGTCAGCAGCGCCACCAGGGTTTGCGCGTTGTCCCGTTCCCGGGCGTCATCGGAAAACTTCGCCAGATCCAGTTGCTGGCCGACATAACTGGCGAACGCGCGGCCACCTTCGGTCATGGCTTTCATGCTGAGCAGCATGCGGCGCACATCGGGGTGCACGATGATCGGATCGGCGATTTGCTCCGGGGCCATCGCGCCGGTCGGTGAGCGGCTCTGCACCCGTTCCCGCGCATATTTCACCGCGCTCTGATACGACGCCTCTGCGCAGCCAATGCCCTGAATGCCGATGGACAGGCGTTCGTAATTCATCATGGTGAACATCGCCGCCAGGCCTTTGTTGGCTTCACCCACCAGCCAGCCGCTGGCACCATCGAAATTCATCACACAAGTGGCTGAGGCCTTGATGCCCATCTTGTGTTCGATCGAACCGCAACTCACCGCGTTGGCATGACCGAGGGAACCGTCGGCATTGACCAGTACCTTGGGCACCACGAACAGCGAGATGCCTCGCGGCCCGGCCGGTGCATCCGGCAGTTTGGCCAGCACCAGGTGAATGATGTTTTCGGTCAGGTCCTGGTCACCACCGGTGATGAAGATCTTGCTGCCGCTGATGCGGTAACTGCCATCGGCCTGAGGCTCGGCGCGGGTGCGGATCAGCCCCAGGTCGGTGCCGGCGTGGGCTTCGGTCAGGCACATGGAACCGGCCCAGCGGCCTTCGTACATCGGCGGCAGGTAGATGCGTTTCAGCTCTTCGCTGGCGTGGGCATCCAGCGCCAGGCACGCGCCGGAGCTCAACGCCGAATACAGCGCAAAGCTGGAGTTGGCGCCGTAGAGCATTTCTTCGAACTGCACCGCGAGCATCTTCGGCATGCCCATGCCGCCGAACTCGGCGTTGCCGGACAAACCGACCCAGCCACCTTCAATGTAGGTGGTGTAAGCCTGTTTGAAGCCGATCGGCGTGGTGACCTGGCCGTAGACCCAATGTGCGCCTTCTTCATCGCCGCTGCGATTGAGTGGCGCAATCAGGTGCGAGGTGACTTTCGCCGCTTCCTCAAGAATGGCGTCGGCAGTGTCGGCATCGACATTGTCGGCCAGGGCCGGCAGGCGTGCCCACAGGGCCGGAGCGTCGAACACTTCATGCAGCACGAAGCGCATGTCGCGCAGGGGAGCGTTGAATTCGGGCATAACGTGAACCTCTTTGGGACGGTGGGCACGGCGCCGCAACGGCGGGCCGTGCTTGCTCAATCAGTGACTGGAAGCGCTGGCGGCGCCGAGGCCGGTCTGGGCGCGGACGAACTGATCGGCGTAGGCATCGCGCTCCTTGTCGGCGCGCACGCTGCGGTCGAGTCGGGACACCACGACGATCACCAGGAACGCCAGTGGCATGGAGAACAGCGCCGGGTGGTCATACGGGAAAATCGCGTGGGCATGGCCGAGCACGGTGACCCACACGGCAGGCGACAGAATCACCAGTACCAGCGCGCAGATCAGCCCCGCGAAACCGCCGAGGATCGCGCCTTTGGTGGTCAGGCCTTTCCAGTACATGGCCATGATCAGCACCGGGAAGTTGGTCGATGCGGCGATGCCGAAGGTCAGGCCCACGAGGAAGGCGACGTTCATCTTCTCGAACAGAATGCCCAGCAGAATCGCGATGATGCCCAGGCCGACCGTGGCCATGCGCGTGACACGCATTTCCTGTTTCTCGCTGGCCTTGCCTTGCTTGAACACCGTGGCGTAGAGGTCATGAGAAATCGCCGAAGCACCGGCCAGCGCCAGACCGGAAACCACCGCCAGAATGGTGGCAAACGCGACTGCCGCAAGGAAACCGAAGAACAGGTTGCCGCCCACCGCTTTGGCCAAATGCATGGCGACCATGTTGCCGCCGCCGATCAAGGCGCCGCCGACTTCACCGTTGACGTAGTACTGCGGGTCGGTGCCGATGATCACCATCGCCGCGAAGCCCAGGGTGCACACCACGAGGAAGAAGAAACCGATGAAACCGGTGGCGTAGAACACCGATTTACGCGCTTCCTTGGCATTCGGCACGGTGAAGAAACGCATCAGGATGTGCGGCAGGCCGGCGATCCCGAACACCAGCCCGAGGGACATCGAAGCGGTGTTGATCGGGTCGGCGAGCATCGCGCCGGGCCCCATGATGTTCCAGCCGCTGGCGTGAGCCTGAACCGCTTTGGCCGCGAGGGTTTCGTAGCTAAACCCGAACTGCGACATGGCCATGACCGCCAAGGTGGTGCCGCCGGCCAACAGCAACACAGCCTTGATGATCTGCACCCAAGTGGTGGCGATCATGCCGCCGAAGATCACGTACACCAGCATCAGCGCGCCAACGATCACCACCGCCACCGGGTAATCGAGGCCGAACAGCAATTTGATCAACTGACCAGCCCCGACCATCTGCACGATCAGGTAGCAGCACACCACCGTCAGCGAACCGAACGCGGCAAAGATCCGCACTTTGTTCTGGTCCAGCCGATAGGAAACGATGTCGGCGAAGGTGTAGCGCCCCAGATTGCGCAAGCGCTCGGCCATCAGGAACGTGATGATCGGCCAGCCGACGAAGAAGCCGATGGTGTAGATGAACCCGTCGTAACCCTTGGCAAACACCAGGCTCGACAACCCCAGCAGCGTGGCGGCGGACATGTAGTCACCGGCAATTGCCAGACCGTTCTGAAACCCGGTGATCCCTCCGCCAGCGGTGTAGAAATCCGAGGTGGATTTGGTTTGCCGCGCCGCCCACCAGGTGATGCAGAGTGTGCCGAGCACGAACACGAAGAACATGCTGATCGCGTTCAGGTTGAGCGGTTGCTTCTCCGCTGCGCCCGTCAGTGGCGCGGCGAGCACAACAGAGGCCGGCAAGAGACCCAGACCGGCGAAGGTCAGTTTCCTGAAGAGAGTCATCACTTGCTCTCCTCAAGAATCGCGGCGCCGAGTGCGTCGAAACGGGTGTTGGCGCGGTAGACATACCAACCCGTCAGCAGCCAGGAAAAAATGATGATCGCCGCGCCCACCGGCATGCCCAGGGTCAACATCCGGTTTTCACCCAGTGGCGCATGCAGCCATTTGGGGGCAAACGCCACCACCAACATGAACAGGTAATACGTACCGAGCACCGTGGCACTCAACGACCAGGCCAGACGCGAGCGGCTGCTGACCAGTTGAAGGAATTTCGGGTTGGTGCGAATCCGCTCGCAGCGCTGGGTGTCGGTTGAATGGATGTCGATCATCGGTAGCTCCACATTGTTTTTGTTGTCGGTGTGTGGGGGCAGGGCCCGGCAGCCGAATTGGGCGCGCACGAGCCCGAAACGGCAGGTTCGCGACCTGCCGCTTGAAAGCGTTTAACGTCGGTGAGGGTTAGAGGGCCTGGGCCCGGTCGCGCAACACGTATTTCTGGATCTTGCCGGTGGAGGTCTTCGGCAACAGGGTGAAGATCACCGTGCGCGGCACTTTGAATCCGGCCAGGTGCTCACGGCAGAAACTGATGATGTCCGCCTCGCGCACGTCCGGGTGATCAGCCTTCAAGGTGATAAATGCGCAGGGCGTTTCACCCCATTTCTCATCGGGCCGCGCAACCACCGCAGCTTCCATTACGGCAGGATGGCGGTAGAGCACGCCTTCGAGCTCGATGGTGGAAATGTTCTCGCCGCCGGAAATGATGATGTCCTTGAGCCGGTCCTTGATCTCGACATAACCGTCGGGATGACACACCGCCAGGTCGCCGGTGTGGAACCAGCCGCCTTCAAAGGCTTCGGCGGTGGCGGTCGGGTTCTTCAGGTAGCCCTTCATCACGGTGTTGCCGCGCATGAAGATCTCGCCGATGGTCTTGCCGTCTCGCGGAGTGGGTTTCAGCGTGGTCGAGTTGGCGACCATCACGCCTTCGAGTGTCGGGTAACGCACGCCCTGGCGGGACTTGATCTGCGCGCGTTCATCCAGCGGCAATTCATCCCACTCGGCGTGCCAGGCGCACAGCGTCACCGGGCCATAGGTTTCGGTCAGGCCATAGACGTGGGTGACTTTGATGCCCATTTCTTCCACAGCGCCGATCACCTTGGCCGGCGGTGCGGCACCGGCGACCATGGCATTCACCGGGTGATCGATGGCGGCCTTCGCCGAGTCCGGCATGTTGACCAGCGCATTCAGCACGATCGGCGCACCGCACAGGTGCGTCACCTGGTGTTCGCGGATCAGCGTGAGGATTTTCTGTGGATCGACCCGGCGCAGGAACACATGCACGCCGGCCAATGCGGTGATGGTCCACGGGTAGCACCAACCGTTGCAATGGAACATCGGCAAGGTCCAGAGGTACACCGGGTGGTTGCCCATGGCCCAGGTCATCTGGTTGCCCAATGCGTTCAGGTAGGCGCCGCGATGGTGATAGACCACGCCTTTCGGATTACCGGTGGTGCCGGAGGTGTAGTTCAACGAGATGGCTTGCCACTCGTTGTCCGGCCATTGCCAGGCGAACGCCGGATCGCCTTCGGCCAGCAGCGCTTCATAGTCCAGGTCGCTGACGGCCTGACCTTCGCCGTATTCCGGGTCGTTGACGTCGATCACCAGCGGCGGATGGTCGAGCATGCCGATGGCTGCATGAATCACATTGTGGAACTCGCGGTCGGTGATCAGCACCTTGGCTTCGCCGTGTTGCAGCATGAACGCGATGGCTTCGGCGTCCAGGCGCACATTCAGCGGGTTGAGCACCGCGCCAATCATCGGCACGCCGAAGTGCACTTCCAGCATCTCCGGGATGTTGGGCAGCATCACCGCAACGGTGTCGTCCTTGCCGATCCCGCGACCGGCCAGGGCTGAAGCCAGGCGTCGGCAGCGGCTGTAGGTTTGCGCCCAGGTGCGGCGAATCGAACCGTGGATGACGGCGGGGTAGTCGGGGTAAACGTGGGCGGTGCGCTCGAGGAAGCTGAGCGGCGACAAGGCAATATGATTGACAGCCGTAGGGCTAAGCCCTTGTTCGAAGATCGACATGACGGGTACTCGGTGGCTGATTGTTAGCTCTATAGCTGACCTTTCAGCGTAGCCGCTGAGGTCAACTTTTATGTCCGGTGTGCTTTATATAACAATCTGCCGGAGATATGGAAGTACAACCTACGTTGTATAGGATATGTACTATATATTATTCTCCGAGCGGTAAATGAATGCCGCCAAAGCTCCACGGCCGGTATATCCTTGGTTTCCCCCACGTAGCGGACCCGTGATGACTTCTGACTCGTCCTTGTTGAGTTATGACCCACAGCCGAGTGTGCTGCTCGATAACCAAGGCCAGCCGCTGGAGTTGAATGCGGCGCTGCTGGCATTGGTCGCGCAGCATCCGCACAGCTACGTGTTGGGCTTTTTGCCGAAGAATCACCGGGACCTGGTGCGCGCTTGCCTGGCGCAGCAGCGCGCCATCGAAGGGGTCGAGGCCGAGTTCCAGGCGCAGATTCTGATCTGGACGTTTATCCCCGATCCGCAGAGCAGCCGTGTGCTCGGTCGTTGCCATGTGGCCACCAAGCAAGTGCTGGCAGAACGCGAGGCGGCCACGGCGCGGCGGCTGTACCGGCTGATCATCGAGAACACCACCGACCTGATTTCCCGGCACACCCCGGACGGGCGTTTTCTCGATGCGTCGCCGGCGTCCTGGACCTTGCTCGGTTATTGGCCTGAACAGTTGCGTGGGCAAATGGCCCAGGGCCTGTTCCACGGCCAGGACCTGGCCAACCTGGTGCAAACCGCCCGCGATGCCCTGGAGCACGACGGTTATCACACGATGACATACCGAATCCGCCATCGTGACGGGCATTACCTGTGGTTCGAGACCGCCAGCCGGGCGATTCGTGAAACCTACACCGGGGATGTGGTGGAAGTGGTCTGCGTCTCCCGCGACATCACCGCTCGCGTGCAGTCCGAAGAAAACCGGCGGCGTCTGGAGGACGAACTGGCGCACACCGCGCGCCTGGTGACGCTGGGGGAACTGGCGTCGGGCATCGCCCACGAAATCAACCAGCCATTGGCCGCCGTGGTCAATTATGCCAACGCCAGCCAACGTTATTTGCAGGCGCTGGGCACCAATCCGCAAGCCGCCGAACGGGTAGCGCAAGGCCTGGAACGCATCACGTTGCATGCCACTCACGCTTCGGAAGTGATCCGTCGCCTGCGTGGTTTTCTGCGAAAAGGCCAGCGGCGCATGCAGGCCCTGAACGTCGCCGATGTCGCCCGTGGCGCCGTGCGTTTGTGTGCCTGGGAGGCGACTCAGTGCCACGTGACAATCGACGATCGGCTGCCGGATAATCTGCCGCCCGTCTACGCCGACCGGGTGCAGTTGGAGCAAGTGCTGCTCAATCTGTTGCGCAACGCCATCGATGCCAACCGCGAACAACATCCGGGCCGGCCGTCACTGATCGTGATGGCGGCGGGGCAGATCAGTGGCGCAACGGTGGAGATCAGCGTGCACGATCAGGGGCCGGGCGTCAGCGAGTCGCAGCTTGAGCAGATTTTTACCCCGTTCTACACCAGCAAGCCCGATGGCCTGGGCCTTGGCTTGTCCATGAGTCGCAGCATCATCGAAGGTTTCGGTGGCGAACTGCAGGCCCGTCGGCAACCGGTCGGGCTGCTGCTGTATTGCCGTTTGCCGCTGGCCGGCCCAACAAAACAACAACAGGAATAACGCAATGGCAGTTGTGACGGAACACGTGGTGTACGTGGTCGATGATGATCAAGGCATGCTCGATTCAACGGTCTGGTTACTCGAATCGGTCGGGCTGAAAGCCTTGCCGTTCACCAGTGGAGTTGAATTTCTCGATGCCTGCGATGCAAAGCTCAATGCCTGCGTGTTGCTGGATGTGCGCATGCCCGGCATGGGTGGTTTGAACGTGCAGGAAGCCATGCGCGAGCGCGAGCTGAAACTGCCGATCATCTTCGTCAGTGGCCACGCCGATGTGCCCATCGTTGTCCGTGCCTTCAAGGCCGGCGCCCATGACTTCATCGAAAAACCCTACAACGAACAACTGCTGCTCGACAGCGTGCAACAGGCCCTCAGCAACTGCGCGACCCATCGTTCAGGCAATGTCGGCCATGAAGAATTGCAGGCCCGCCTGCTGACGCTGACGCCACGGGAGCGCGATGTGTTGCTGCCGTTGGTGCAGGGTTACACCACGCGGGAAATCGCCGAGCAACTGGGTGTCAGCGCGAAAACCGTCGACTTGTATCGCTCGCGGGTGATGAAACGCATGCAGGCCAGCACTTTGCCGGACCTGGTGGGGATGGCGATTGCGGCGGGGTTGGTTGATCCACTGAAGTTGCGTTAAGCCAGACCGGACGTCCCGCCGCCATCCTGACTGCCCGGGCTTGCGCTAAATTGGAAGGTGTACAAGCCACTCACCACCCAATAGTCGAGCGCGTTCTCTGTCAATTACAGGGACCGGAGGAGGCGTCTTGAAACCCTTTCTGCCCAGGCCCAGCGCCTCAACACTGAACATGTTGCGCCAAGGCTGCCTGCAACGCCGGGATGCGGTGCCGCAACCGTTGACCGAAAAAGCGCTCATCCCCGGCATTCCGAATGCGCGCTATTGGCTGGATCATGACCTCACGGCATTTATCCGCGATGCCAGTGAGGCCAACCTTCAGGAGTACGAGGCCTTCGCCAGTGTCGATGAGCCGGATGACAGGCTGCCGCTGGCCGATATGCTCGCCGTTTCCGGTGGTGGCGACGCTGGCACCTTCGCAGCGGGGATCATTGCGGGATGGACCCTGAATGGCACGAGGCCGGTGTTCAAGGTTGTCACCGGGATCAGCGCGGGCGCACTGGTCGCGCCGTTCGCTTACTTGGGGCCCGAGTACGACGCGGTGATTCAACGGATCTGCAACGGCATCGGCCCGAAAGACGTGTTCCATTCGCGAAACGTGCTCACCCGCCTGGCGAGCGACGGCATCGCGGACAGCAAGCCATTGTCGCGGTTGATTGCCAAGTACGTCGACGCGGAGTTGCTGGCAGCCATCGCCGGGCAATACGCCAAGGGACGCCTGCTGATGATCGGCACCACCGACCTGGATGCAGGGCGCCCTGTCACCTGGAACATGGGCGCTATTGCTTCCAGCGGCGCGCCGGGAGCGCTCGACCTGTTTCGCAACATCATGGTCGCCTCGATGAGCATTCCCGGCGCCGTCTCGCCGGTCATGATCGATGTGGAGGTCGACGGTAAACAGTTCCAGGAAATGCATGTGGACGGCGGCGTCCTCACCCAGGTATTTCTTTACCCGCCGGCCACCGTCATGGAGCTGAGCAAAGTGCCCGGCGCGCGCCTGCGTCGAGAGCGACATTTCTACGTCATTCGCAACGGCAAACTGGAACCGCAGTGGTCCGGCACCAAGCGCCGCACCTTGAGTATTGGCGGTCGCGCCATCAGCACACTGATTCAGACCCAGGGGATCAGCGACCTGGACCGTATCTACCGCATTGCGCAGCAGGACAGCGCGGACTTCAACCTGGCGTACATCGGCTCTGATTTTCTGTGCCCGCGTAATCATAAATTCGATGGCGAGTACATGAAGCGCCTGTTCGATTACGCCTTTGAAGTCAGCTCGAAAGGCTATCCGTGGCACAAATCGCCGCACAGCTAAGCGCGAGCCGGTTTGTCAAAACAAGACACCAGAAAACCCATCACCGCCTGAACCGCCGGGGTGTGCCGAATGTCGTTGTGCACCACCAGCCACACATCACGGGTCAAGCCCGCACCTACGGACGGCATCGTTTGCAGGCCGTAGCGTTCGCCAAGGAAACCGGGCAATGCCGCGACACCGGCGCCGGCCTGGGCGGCAGTCGCCTGGATATTCAGGTCATTGCTGCGCAGCAGGATCGAGCGATCCCCGGCTTGCTGCTTCAGCCAGGCCTGTTGCGGGGATTGCTCCATGGTTTCGTCATAGGCGATGAAGACCAGGTCTTGCGCGGCGGTCGCGGCTAAGTAGTCCGCCGAGGCGTAGAGGTAAAAAGGTATCGTCGCGACCTTGCGGGCCACCAGGTCCGGTTCCTTGGGGCGGCTCAGGCGCACGGCAATATCGGCTTCGCGCCGCGACAACGACGCGCTGCCCAGGCTGCCAATCAACTGCAACGACAACTGCGGATAATTCGCCCGCAATTCATTCAGGTGCGGCGCTATCAACGCGCAGGCCAGCGCGGGCGGGGCGCTGACCGTGACTTCGCCGACGTAGTTGTCCTGTCCGGCCAGCGCGGTGCGCTGTACCGCGAAGGACTCGTTTTCCATGCGCCGCCCCAATTGGGCAATGCGTTCGCCGTCCTCGGTGATGACATACGCGCGCGGGCGCCGGTCCACCAACTTGAGGTTCAGCGAACTCTCCAGTGCGCTGATGCGCCGCGCCACCGTGGCGTGGTCGACCTTGAGCGCGCGTGCTGCCCCCGATAGCGACCGTTCGTGGGCGAAGACGATGAAGTAGCGCAGATCCTCCCAATCGAACATGGGCGTTTTCTCACATTGAAGGTGAATAAATGGGGAATTTTGCCCCATCGGCAAGCCTGCAAGAATCCTTCAAAACCTGATGGGCAGGTTTGAATGTTCATCGCACGCTTTGCCGAGGAAACCACCATGTCTAAATCAACGCCGCTCGCGTATGCCGGCATTGTCGGTGCCACGTTTTTCTGGGGCACCAACTTCAACGCCGGCGCCTACATCATCAAGAGCATGGCACCGATCAGCGCCTCCATTGAGCGCTTTGCCATCTCGACGTTGTTGCTCGTGCTGATTTTCAGTCTGGCCGGAAAGCTGCGGCTCAGCACGCTGAAAAACAATCTGCTGGCCTTCATTGGCTTGGGGCTGCTCGGGTTTACCGCGTTCAGCCTCGCGACCTTCTTTGGCCTGCAAACCACCACACCGATTAACGGCGCGCTGATCCTGGCGACTACGCCGCTGTGGACGATGATCTTTGCGGTGCTGCTTGAAGGCGAACGCATTGATCGAGGCCGCGCCATCGGGCTGATTTTGGGCCTGCTCGGTGTTGGGCTGGTGATTACTCGCGGGGATATCCAGGTGCTGCTGGGGCTGAAAGTCGCTAGCGGTGACGCGATGATCCTCGCCGGCAGCATGGCCTGGGCGGCAAACATGGTCGGCACCCGACGCTTCGTCAAAGACTCCACGCCGCTGGAAACCACAAGTTTTTCCATGTTGTTCGGGGTCATCGGTCTGATCGTGCTGGGCTTCATCTATGAAGACCCGCTGGCCGACATCCGCAACGCTTCGCTGGCCATTCACGGCGCGGTGATCTACCTGGCGGTCTTCGGTTCGTTGATTGCGTACTTGCTGTGGTTCAAAGGCATCCATGCCATTGGCGCCGCACGCACTTCGATTTTCTTCAACCTGGCGCCAGTGTTCACCATGCTGGTGTCGTCGATCCTCGGTGTGTTGCCGAATATCTGGCAATTGCTCGGTGCGGCTGGCGTCATCCTTGGGGTGGTGTTCGCGTCGGGTATGGTCTTCAGCCCGGTTCAACCCAAGCCGATCATGTCCCGGTGAACTTCCAGGGCATTGCGCTCGACCCAGTTGTGCGCGAGCAAGCCGTCCGGGCGCACTTCCCAGACGGCGGTGCCAAGCATTTCAAACGGGCTGTTGCAGGTGCGCCCACCGATGAACCCCTGGTTTTTCCCGGTCAACTTCCAGCGCGAGGCTACGCGAGTGCCTTGGGCATTCTGGAAGGTCTCGATGGCGCCGAATTCGAAGTCTTCGATGGTCGAGAGGAAGGCGCCAATCCAGCGAATGAAGGCTTCGCGGCCAACAATATCGACACCACCGGACGTGATCACAAAGTCTTCAGCCACGAAGCGCGCGGCGGCTTGCGGGTCTTTGGCCTGCCACACTTCGCGCCAGAAGCTTTCAACGATTTTTACGGCTGTTCTATCGGTCATTTCAAACACCTCGTTTCAGATTGAATACGATGTTCGGTGCTTGCTATCCAGAACTCAAACGCATAAATCTTATGGCATTCAGTTGAAAGGCGAATCGACCATGCTAGCCAGCGACCTTGAAATCGATCTGTTGCGAGCGTTTATCGCGGTGGCGGAGACGGGCAGTTTCACGGCGGCAGCGCAGGTGATTGCACGCTCGCAATCGGCGGTCAGCCAGAAGATTATTCGCCTGGAAGACATCCTCGGTTTGCGTGTGTTCGAACGCACCAGCCGCACACTGATCCTGACGCCCGAGGGAGAACGCCTGTTGGTGGGCGCGCGAAAGTTGATGGTGCATTTCGATACCTTCATCCGCGAGATCAAGGCGCCCGAAACCGTGAATCTGCTGCGCCTGGGGATCTCCGAGAACCTGGTGCTCACGCAACTGCCGACGTTGTTATCGCGCTTCTGCAAGGCCTATCCCGATATTCAACTGGAACTCACCACCGGCCTGAGCCACGACCTGCTGGCCGACCACGAAGCCGGGTTGCTGGACGTGGTGATTGCCAAGCAGAAGGCCAGTGCCACCGCACAACGGGGTCGGGTCATCTGGCGCGAGCCTTTGGTCTGGATCGCCGCGCAGGACTTCGACATGCAAGCCTCCAAACCCGTGCGTCTGGTGATGATGCGACCGCCGTGCGCGTACCGGGCCATCATGATCGAGGCCCTGGCGTCGGTCCGGCGAGAGTGGGTGTCGGCCTGCCTGGCCAGCAACTTGATGGGGGTTCAAGCCGCTGTTGCCGGTGGGCTGGGCATTACGGCGCTGGGAACCTCGTTCTTGCAAGAGGGGATGCGGATTCTGCAACCTTCGGAAAAGTTGCCGACCTTGCCCAGCACCGAAGTGGCGGTGATCGGCGACGACGTGCGCACTCAGCATCTGGTCCAGCCCTTGGTGTCGTTGCTGACCGAAGGGCTGATGTCAGGTGCTCGGCTGACCTGAGGATTTACCGGGGCAGAGCCGCCGTACACAACTCCCCGGTAGCGCGAATCAGCGCCAGTTCATGCAACTTGTCCTTGGCCAGACGGGGGCGAGCCTGGGCAATCCAGCTCGCGCAGTGAGGATCATTTCGATAGGGCGCAAAGTCCGCGTATTGCTGCAACAGACGGTTTTGCAGCTCATCCAGGCGTGGTCGGATTTGCTTGGCCAGGTCCGGGCGTGGAGTGTCCGGAGCCTTGCCGGCGGTTTGCCATTTGGCCAGCAGGCCGTATTGCACCAGTTTGTTGGCTTCCATCTGCGCCGCGAGTAACTGGCCGACGTCTTCCGGGTCGAGTTTGCGGTCGGTGGCCAGCTGTCGGGCGTTGGCGATCACTTGCGCTTCGCGCGGGCTGTCCTGGATCGGTTTGCCGCTGTCCCATTTGGTCAGGGCAACCAGATCACCGATGTTCAGGCGTTCATTCAAGGTCACCAGCAACGGTTGCAAGGCCTGGGGCGGGGAGGCGGGCACGCTGGCCTGGGCGTTGAGGACGGCCAGGCCGAGGGTGGCGCAGCAAAGCAGTTGGAGTGTCGGTTTAACGCTCATTCATGAATATCCTGGAAGGGATCGGTCAGATGTCGATGACTACTTTACCGATTGCCTGCCCGGCGGCAACGATTGCGTGGGCGTCATTAACGTTTTCCAGGCTGAAGCGTCGATCATCCAGCAGCACCCGCAGTTGTCCCGCTTCAGCCATGCGCGTGGCTTGTGCGAGGATTTCGCCGTGGTGCTTGCGACCTTTGCCGGTGATCAGCGGCAGCAGGGTGAAGACTCCGGAGTAAGTCGCGCCCCGGAACGACAGCGGTGCGAGTTTGTGTTCGCCCCAACCGAGGCAGCTCACGACATGCCCGGTGTAGAGCTTCAACACGCCGAACGAGGCATCCAGAGTTGCACCGCCGACGGTGTCGTACACGATGTCGAAACCCTCGCCGTCGGTGTGTTGCGCAAGGTAATCGGCCGGCGCTTGATGGCGGTAATCAATCGCCGTGGCACCGAAGCTTTCGATGATTGCCCGGCTATCGGCGCTCCCGGTCGCGAACACGTCGGCCCCGCGAGCCTTGGCGATCTGCACGGCAACATGCCCGACGCCACCGGCGCCACCTTGCACCAATACTTTTTGCCCGGCCCGAACATTGGCCCGGTCCACCAGTCCTTCCCACGCGGTGATGAAAATCAGCGGCAGGACGGCGGCTTCGCGCATGCTCAGGTTTTTTGGCTTGCGTGCCAGCAAGTCGGCATCGACGGCGATGTATTGCGCCAGTGATCCCTGATTGCCGCCAATCCCGCCGGCCATGCCGTAGACCTCATCGCCGATGTTGAATGCGCTGACGTCCGCACTCACTGCTGCGACGACACCCGCCAGATCCATCCCCAAAACAGCGGGCAATGGCTGCCGGGCATGTCCACCCTGGCCGCTGCTGATCTTCGTATCCAGCGGATTGACGCCACTGGCGATGATCTTGACCAGCACTTGGCCTGCCTTGAGTTCAGGTAATGGCATGTCTTGCACTTGCAGTGCGGCGCCTGCGTTTACAGCAATGGCGGCGCGCATTGTGGTCTGGTTCATGTGGAACTCCTGAGGACGATGAGGTTGATGACCACAGTTTCACGCCGTCGATGGATTCCGATAAGACGATAAATGCCTATAGTATTCATTCCAAATCATCGCCAAGCAGGCAGTCATGGATACGTTAGACGCGATGTCGATTTTCACGCGAGTGGTGGAGCGGGGCAGCTTCTCCGCCGTGGCTCGAGAGCTCGGACTCAGCCAGCCAACGATCAGCAAACAGATCGGTGCGCTGGAAAAACGTCTGGGCGGCCGATTGTTTGCTCGCAGTACTCGCAACCTGAGCCTGACGGACGAAGGCCAGCGCTATTACGAACATTGTCGGCAGATCCTCGCTGCGGTGGACAACGCCGAACACAGTTTCCAGACCGGCCAGGAACGGGTCGCCGGGCCACTGCGCATTGCCTCTTCCGGCAGTTTCGGGCGGATTCAAATTGCGCCGCGGCTGCACGGATTTCTTCAGCAGCACCCGGAGGTGACCATCGATTTGCAGTTGAGCGATGAGAACGTCGATCTGGTCAGCGAGGGGATCGATGTCGCGGTGCGCATTGGCGAGTTGAAGGACAGCAGTCTGGTTGCCCGTCAGATCGGACTGACAAAACGTCGGGTTTTCGCGGCGCCCGGTTATCTCGAACAAAACGGCATCCCCGCCACACCGAATGAGCTGAGCGCGCATAACTGCCTGGTGTTCAATCAGCTGGAGCATTTCGACAGTTGGCGCTTCGAACACGCCGGCGAATGGCAGAGCGTGCAGGTCAAGGGCAATGTGCGCAGCAACAACAGCGAGGCGATTCGGCAAATGGTCCTGAGTGGGTTGGGTCTTTCGCTGTCGCCTTCATGGCTGTTTCGCGAGGACCTGCAGGCTGGGCGGGTGGTGGCGGTGCTGGACGGATACACGCCGTCGCCGCTGCCGATCCATGCCGTGTTTGCGCCGGATCGCCGGCAATCGGCGCGGGTGCGCGCGTTTACCGATTATCTGCGTGATGCGTTTGCGCTCGATGGTGATGTTTGTATTTCTTGAGCTAAAGGTCGGCTACTTCATGAATCACGCCTATCAGCGCACGCAGCCCGGCGGGTAAATGTCGATGGCCGGAGTAGTAAAGGGAAAGCCCGGGGGCCGGCGTAGTCCATTGCTGCAACACCTTTGTCAGGCGTCCGCTTGCCAGATCATGCGTGACGTACCACTCGGGCAACTGCACAAGCCCCAGGCCTTGCCTCGCGGCCTCCAGCATCAGGATGGGACTGTCCAGAACCAAGGGGCCCCGCACTTCAACCTTCAGCAATGTGTCTTCGCGCATGAACTCCCACGGTGAAGCAATCCCGCTCGGAAGACGGGCGCGGATGCAGGTGTGCGCCGCAAGGTCATCGAGCGTGTCTGGCGCGGGATGTCGGCTCAAATAGTCGGCCGAAGCCACCACGACCATTGAGATTTCCTCACTGATGGGCACGCGGATCATGTCCTGTGGGACGCGTGAACTGGCACGCAGGCCGGCGTCGAAACCCTCGGCAATAATGTCCACCATCCGCCCGTCAGTCGCGATGTCTACCGTCATGCCGGGATAGCGACTCAGGAAGGTCAACAGGATGGGTTGGAAAACCATCAGTGCAGCGCCGAGCGAACTGTTGATGCGTAACGTGCCGGTAGGCAGGGCATTGTGTTCCAGGAGGGAGGCCATCGCCTCCTGAATAGTGATGACCGATGGGCCGATTTGATTCACAAAGGTTTGCCCCGCCTCGGTCAACGAGACGCTGCGGGTGGTGCGGTGAAACAGTCGCACACCCAGCCGGGCTTCCAATCCGGCCACGGCGTTGCTGACGGCGGTGGTCGACATCTCCAGTTCTACCGCTGCCGCGCGAAAGCCGTTGCGCCTGGCCACGGCCAGCACCACTTCCAGTTCAGTCAGGCCACTTTTATACATAGTCCCGGTTTCCGAAATAACTCATCCGTGTTTGATCATATTATTAAAACAGTGAAGTGACCTTAGATTGTAGGGACCGAACCCGGACACAGTCAGGAATCCCTCATCATGTGGCACATCAATCAGGCTTATATCGACGGCAAGTTCGTTCCCGTGCAGGGACGTGAAATCGTGGAGTGCATCAATCCAACGACAGAAGCGCTGATGGGCACCGTCACACTGGCCAATCGTGACGATGCGAAACGCGCAATTGCGGCGGCCCATCGTGCTCAGGTCGCAATGGGGCGCACCACCAAGGCTGAACGTATCGACATGCTCAGACGCCTCCAGGCGGCCGTGCTGGCCAGCACCGAGCAGATACGCGACACCGCCATCGAAGAATACGGCGCCCCGTTTGCCCGCGCTCAATGGGTTAGCCAGTATGCTTCGCAGTGTTTTGCCAACGCAGCGCAAACCCTGGAGGCCTACGAACTGGTTCGCTCGATGGGAGCCGCAAAGGTGTTTATGGAACCGGTCGGCGTTGCGGGCCTGATTGCCCCTTGGAACAGCACCGCCGGCACGATTTGCAGCAAATTGGCCTCCGCGATTGCTGCCGGTTGTGCTTCGGTCATCAAGCCAAGTGAATTGAGTGCCCTGCAGGCTCACACGCTAGCCCAAGCCCTTGATCGCGCAGGTTTGCCTGACGGTGTTTTCAATATCCTGCTTGGGCGGGGAAGCGATGTGGGCGACGAAATCAGCACCAGTCCTCTCATCGCAAAAATCTCATTCACGGGCTCGACACCGACAGGCAAGCTGATTGCTCACGCCGGTGTCGAGACCATGAAGCGGGTAAGCCTGGCGCTCACAGGGAAATCCGCCGCTATCGTCCTCGATGACGCAGACTTCGACACCGCCATACCCTTGGCTCTGAATGCCGCCTTCATGAACAACGGCCAGGCCTGCGTCGCCGGTACACGCTTGTTGGTGCCGCGTGCGCGCTTGAAGGAAGTCATCGAGCGGGTCAAGACGTTAGTGGCTGCATTGGTCGTGGGAAATCCTCAAGAACCGGCAACGGACATCGGGCCACTTGTCAGCCGGGCCCAATACGATCGGGTGCAAGGTTTCATCCGCCGCGGCCAAGAGCAAGGCGCGACGCTGATTGCAGGTGGGGAGGGCCGACCCTTCGGGCTGGAAAAGGGTTACTTCGTGCAGCCCACGGTATTTGCTGACGTTAACAACGACATGGACATCGCACGTGAGGAAATTTTCGGCCCGGTGCTGTCGATCCTTGCTTATGGCAGCGAGGCGCACGCCATAGAAATCGCCAACGCCACGATTTACGGTTTACAGGCGTATGTGTTTTCGCAACGGCAGGAACGCGCGAACGGTATCGCGTCCCGGTTAGAGGCCGGCACCGTATTGATCAACAGAATGACTCCGGATCTTCTCGCCCCGTTCGGCGGCGTCAAGCAGTCCGGGATCGGCAGGGAATTCGGCATCCTTGGACTGGAGGCGTTTCTGGAAGCAAAGACGGTTGCATCGAAATAAGGGCTGTCGGTACCAACATCAGCCGACCGGCTCTGCCGTACAACTCATCGCCCCTGAGCCTGGCTTCTGGAACAGCACCCCATTGTCGGTTTGCCAGAAGCTGTAATCCCCCTGGCGATCCTTGCCGGTGTAGCGGGTGCCCGAATCGCTCTGCACCTGGTTCAGGGTGATCGAGGCGTTCGCCCATTTCAGGTACACGGCACCGGGTTGCGTGAGATAGAACGTGGCGGCAATCAGCGCGTTCAATCCGGTACAGCGAAACGCCAGAGGGCCTTCGGTGAGGCGGTCCGGATCCTTGGTCCGCACGATGGCCGAGCCTTGGCGCAGCAGGTGGGCGCGCTCGGCATAACTGCGGATCACACACGTTTTGGGTTCCGGATCAGCGCCACACTGGTTGCGCGCGGCCATCCAGAATCGCTGGTCGATCACGATTTTGTCCGGCGGCGGGACGGCACGTTCATCGGTGAGCGCCAAACGATAGAGGCGCATCAGTTCCATATCCATCTGCTTCAATTGCGGGTCGCGACAGATCAGCTTCTCGACAGAGGCCTTTGCCAGGGTGCAGTCGAAGGTGGTCTTGATGGGTGTTGGGGGCTCGGCACTGGGGGGCGTCGCCGCGCAGACGTTGGCAGCGAGCAGACAGGTGAAAAGGGCCATGACCGTTTTCATGTGGGTTTCATCCAGTGTCAGCAACTGTGATTAAACGGGTTAGAGCTTGGCCGGTAGTTGAAGCAATGTCTACTCCGCGCCGGGCCATCGTCACCTGAGCACGCAGATACAAAAACGCCCCGACATGTCGTCAGGGCGTTTTCAGGTTCAGGCCAGCAAGCAGCGGCGAACCCCACTTACCTCATTTCAGCACCAGCAGACGATAAACCCCGGCCTCGCTTTCGATCCCGTGGGTGTCATGGGTGAAGCCCGGGAAGGATTTGTCGAACGCTTCCAGCGCCTTGAGATACGCCAGCAGCGGCCCTTCCGCAGGCCCGGCGTTTTCGCCCGGCATCAACAATGGAATGCCCGGTGGATACGGCACGATGCCCGTGGCGACGATGCGGCCGGCGGCTTCTTCGAGGGTGACCAGTTCGATGTCGTTGCGCACCAGTTTCTCGTAGGCCTCCACCGGGCTGAATTCGGCTTTGGGCAGCATGCCGAACGCCTGAGCCATGTTGGCGGTGGTCTTGTGTTTTTTCATGGCGGCGAAGATGTCGTCGGCCAGGTCCTTGAGGCCCATGCCGGCATAACGCGCCTGATTGGCGGCCAGCAGATCCGGCAGGCACAGTTCCAGTTCGGCGTTGGCGTCGTAGTCGCGCTTGAAGTCGAGGAGGGCGTTGACCAGGGTGCCCCACTTGCCTTTGGTGATGCCGATCGAGAACAGGAACAGGATGGTGAAGTCGGTGGTTTTCTCGACCACGATGCCTTGGCGACCGAGGTAGGCCGTCAGCACACAGGCCGGGATCCCGGATTCCAGCAGATTGCCGTCATCGCCCATGCCGGGGCTGAGCACCGAGACCTTGATCGGGTCCAGCATGCAGTAGCCTTCCTCGATGTCACCGAAACCGTGCCACACCTCGTTCGGGTGCAGGACCCAACAGTTCGGCTCGGTTTTCAGCAGTAGCGGATCGACTTCATGGAACGGCACCGTGGCGTTGCCGACTTGCACGGTCGGCGGTTGCCAGCAGGTGAAGAACCAGTCGTTCTTGCTCAGCATCTCGTTGTGCATGCGCGAGATGACCTGGCGGAACGCGACGGCTTCTTCGATGGATTCGCTGGTGAGGATCTGACCGCTCGGGGCTTCCATCATCGCCGAGCTGACGTCGCAGGAGGCCATGATCGCGTAGTTGGGCGAGGTCGAGGCGTGCATCATGAACGACTCGTTGAAGCGCCCGTGTTCGATGGGATTGCGCCCGTTGCGCACGTGGATCATCGAAGCCTGGGAGAGGGCGGCCAGCAGTTTGTGGGTCGATTGGGTGGCGAAAACGGTCGGCTTCGACGCGTCGTGATCGTCGGGGCTGCCGTGCATCGCAAAGCGCTCGCGATACAACGGGTTGAACCGCGCGTAGCCGTACCAGGCTTCATCGAAATGCAGACGGTCAACGCTCTGGCCCAACAGCTCTTCGACGCGTGTGACGTTGTAGGTCAGGCCATCGTAGGTGGAGTTGGTGATGATCGCGTGAATCGGCGTCGGGTCGATCCCGTCCTTGACCAGCGGGTTATTGGCGATGGCGGCTTTCACGCCTTCGGCGCTCAGGGTTTGCGGCAGAATCGGGCCGATGATGCCGAAGCGGTTGCGGGTCGGTACCAGGTAGGTCGGGATGGCGCCGGACAACGTCATCGCGTGTTCGGCGGACTTGTGGCAGTTGCGGTCGCAGAGGGCAATCTGGTTGCGCGTGACGCTGGCCATAAGGATGACGCGGTTGGAGGTCGACGAGCCGTTGGTGACGTAATAAGTACGATGGGCGCCGAAGACCTTGGCGGCATAGCGCTCGCCCTGGCCGATCGGGCCGCTATGATCGAGCAGCGAACCGAGTTCGCCGACCGAGATCGACAGGTCGGAGCGCAGCAGGTTCTCTCCGAAGAATTCGTAGAACGCCCGGCCCGCAGTGCTTTTCAGGAACGCCGTGCCGCCGGCATGCCCCGGCGTGTGCCAGGAATATTCATAGGTCCGCGCAAACTTCACCAGCGCACCAAACATCGGCGGCAGCGCGGCCTGGCGATAGCGTTCGATGGCTGCCAGGATACGGCCGCTGAGGAAGCGACTGGTGTCCTCGGGCAACCAGATAAAGTCGTCGGCGTGTTGCATGACCACCAGCGGAATACTCGACGCGGTGCTGCGGTCGCTGATCAGGAACACCGGGACGCGGGTATTGCGTTCGCGCAGGCTGACCAGCAGCTGGATGCATTCCTCGTGGCCTTCACTTTTGTCCATTTCCCAGCTGAGCAGCACGCATTGCACGGCCGGATCCGAGCGCAGGATCGACGTGGCGTCACTCAGGGTTTCCGAGGCGATGACGTGGACCGCGCGCTCTTCCACATCATTGATCAACTGATCCAGGGCGCGACCGAACACGGTGCGTTTGTCCGGCGGGTTGCTCACCAACAGCGTGAGCATCCCGAGCGTGTGTCTATATTCCGTCATGATTGAGGCTCCAAAGTGGCGGATTGCAAGTGGTTGACCGGCACCGGCTCGCCCGTGATGTGCTGCGCACTGACGGTCTGGGTCGGTACGCTGTTATTCAGTGCTTCGAGACGGATCAGGCGGTTATTGACGAAGCCGAACAGCGTGTAGCCAAAGATCGTCGCCACGCCGCCGAGCATCAGCGCTTGCTCGCCCGAACTGTAGAGCGCCAGGTAGCTGTAGGCCGCCGCGACCCAGGCAATGATGTTGGTGGCCAGCGCCTTGCCGGCGGGTACGTTGGAGACTTTTTGCATGGTCGCCAGTGCAGCCATGGACAGGATGTACGGCACCAGGTTGGTCACCACCGCCAGGTTGACGAGGGTGTCGAATTGCTTGCTCAGGTCCGGGCTGATGGTGAGCAGGCCCAGCGCGGTCTGGCCGGCGAGAAGAATCAACATGCCGACAATGGGCGTCCCGGCCTTGTTGGCCTTGGCGAAGATCGGCAGGAAATAGCCGGTGTCCGCCGAGCTTTTGAACACCTGGGCAATAGTGAACTGCCAACCGAGCAACGAGCCGATGCACGCCAGAATCATGGCCGCCATTACGATATCGCCGATCAGCGGCGTGAACATCTTGGCGAACACCAGCCCGAACGGGGCGGTGGAGGAGGCCAGTTCCGGGTTGGAAACAATACCGGCGATGACATTGGTCGAAACGATGTAGATGACCGCCGCCCCGAGAGTGCCGCCCAGTACCGCAATCGGCACGTTCTTCTCGGGGTTTTCAACCGCGTCGGTGTTCGCGCACGCCGATTCCAGCCCGAGGAAGGCCCACAAGGTGATCGCCACCGAAGCCCCGGCGGCTTCGAACCAGCCCTTGTCGTGCGGGTTCCAGCCAGCGGCGTAGACACTGCTGTCGAACCAGAACCAACCGACCGTCGACACCAGCACAACGGGCGCAATCACGCCCCACACGGTCACCGCGCCGATCCGCCCGGTAATCCGCGCGCCGCCAAAGTTGGCGAAGGTGGTGACCCACAGCAAGGCAATGGTCGCCAGGCCCACTTGCAGCGAGTCCAGCTTCACGTCGAACAGCACCTGGATGTAACCCACAGCCGTGATGCTGATCGCCACGTTCGCAATCAACAGCGATACGCCATAGGTGTAGTTGGTCAGGTAGTTACCGGCCTTGCCGAAGGTGTATTCGGCATAGCCACCCATGCCGCCGGTCTTGCGACTGAGCATCCCGCACCGCGCAAACGCATACGCCAGTGCCAGCGAGCCAGTGGCCGTGATCAGCCAGGAAAGAATCGAAATAGCGCCGACTTCGGCGAGTTTGGTCGGTAACAACACAATGCCCGAGCCCAACATGTTGACGGCCGTCAACATCGTCAGTTGCCCCACACTCATTTTCTTCGCGACTGACATTCCGTTGCCTCATTAGATTGCGTGGTGGACTTTAGATATAGCAAAGGATGGGGAGCGTGCAAGGAATGGAGGTGTTTAATCACGATTTGGAATAAGTCGAGGGTAAGGACATCAATGCTTTCGCCATAAACCCAAGCTGGAAGGCAGAAACATAGGAGAGCGGCCGGTCGGAACCTGACCTGAGAAAAACGTCTTTGTCCGGCAAATCGTGATCGACGCCGATCATCTTTGAGCCAGTGTTGAAGCAAGAGGGTGATAACACTTGGCTCCTCTTGCTTCATTGACCCGTAGGTCCGGCTCAATCAGAGGCTGTTTGTCCCGCCGCTGCCAATGTGCGCCTTTCCTCGACTTCGGCCAGTACGGCAAGATCCTTATCGCCTTCACCATGGGCGATGGCATCCAGCAGGTTGGCGCGGATCAGGTCCGCTGTCGGCAGCTGGATCGATACGTCGGCAGCGGCGGCGAGGATCAAGTCGACGTCTTTGAGCCCAAGGGACGCCTTGAAAGCGGCCGGCTCATATCGGCGCTCACCGATCAGGGCGCCGTAGCCTTGATAGACCGGGCCGGTGAAGATAGTGGTCGATACCAGATCGATCAGCGCGGCGGAGGGCAGGTCGTGACGGGTCACCAACACCGCCGCTTCACTCATGGCTTGCACCGCCGACACCAGCAGGAAGTTGGTGGCCAACTTCATGGCGTTGGCGCTCGCGGCTTTATCACCGAGGCGCCAGGTTTTTCGCCCGATCAGATCAAGAAGCGGTTGGACGCGCTCGATGGCAGCCTCCGGTCCGGCGACCAGGATATTGAGTTGAGCCGTGGCCGCGACGTTGGGGCGACCCATCACTGGCGCGGCGATGTAGTCGATGCCCTGCGCTTCGTGCAAGGCCGCCAACTCCTCGGCGAAGGCCACGGCGATCGTCGCCAGGTTGACGTGAATCAGCGGGCCCTTCAGCTGGGCCAGCAACCCGGAGTCCAGTAACACCGCACGCAGTGCCTTATCGTCAGCCAACATGCTGAACACTATATCTGCGTTGAAGGCCTGGGCCGGGGTCGTCGCGGCGTGGGCGCCAAGCTCGACCAGTTTCTGCGCCGGTTCCGGTGAGCGATTCCACACCCACACTTCGTGACCACTTTTCAAAAGATTGGCAGCAATCGCCTGGCCCATGCTGCCAAGCCCCAGGAAACCGATTTTCATAAGCTGTGCTCCTTGTCTGCGAGAGTCCAAATGAATCAGCCGAGATGATCGTTCATAACACCAGAAGCTATAGCGTCACAGTCTCGGCTTTGCGGATATGAGCGGCAATCAATAACGCTGATATTTCGAGCCGAACTCAGGGCGGTTTTCTGCGACGACCACACCGGAGTGCGCTGCATTGCCTGGGCTGAACAGCGCGACACGTTCGCGCAGTTCTTGCAGGCGATCGGCGCCGCCTTCGGCTACGCGATTCTGGATCAGGCGATCCGAACCACCCTCGGCGACACGATTCTTTTGCAGGTTTTCAGAGCCATATTCCGCAACGCGATTCTGTTGCAGCCGATCCGAACCACCTTCCACCAGCAGTTGCTGGGCCGAGCGGTGGGCGGCAGCGCTCAGGGTGTTGGCCGAGGCCAGGTTCGACAGGCCGAGACCGCCAATCAATGCCAGACCGAGTACCAGGGACGAGACTTTCGAGAAGTTGAACATGGATGATGCTCCGTGCGTTTAGTTTGAGTGGGTCGGTAGCTGCTGCTATCCGGTGAACACAGTTAAACGCTCGGGTGTATCGGCGATGTGTGCGTGGATGCCGCGAAGTCGGGTGTTGCGTATCTAGCGCGGGGTTTTATACAGACGGATACAAATCTGTTACCCACACCTCAAAGCCAGCGGGGAGGGCAGGTTCATTAACTTCGCCTCATTGGCCGGTGTGATCGGCTTGCAGGGATACGCCCCTTACAACATGGCGAAGGAGGCGGTACGTGCCACCAAGTCAGGCCTTTTCCTGTGTGAATTTATTCAGAACCGGCCCTGACTTGCTCACTGATAAGTTGAGCCAGTATCCGCACCGGTTCGGTAAAGCTCTGTCGAGACCTGTGCACGAGCCCGATATCACGGTGAAAGGTGTGCTGTCCGAGATCGAGCGCTCTTACCCCGGCGGGCCATTCCTGATCGGTTGCGGTCTGCGGCACCAGCGCTACACCGACGCCGTTCTCCACGAGCTTGATGATCGCCTCCAGTTCATCCAGCTCGCAAACTTCGCGCAAGGTGAAATGCATCTGCCGAAGGAAGCGATCCACCTGCCGGCCCCCGAAGGATGATCGGTCGTACCGAATGAATGGTTGGCTTGAAAGCAGTTTTGACCAATCTTCGCCAGGCACGTCGCGCGGAACGATCAGCCGGTAGGGTTCAAGCGCCAGGGTCGTCCAGCGTAGATCGCTCTGGAGCGAGAAGGGTGGGCGAATGATTGCGGCCATGTCGATCTCGCCGGCATCCACGAGGTTCACCAACTCCATCGATAGCCCCGGAATTACGCGGGTTCGGCACTGCGGGCATTGTTGGTGAAACTTGGCCAGTGCGTCTGGAAGATAGGATCGCTGTACAGAAGCGATGGCACCGATATTCACCAGCACGCTCGCAGGAAGTCCGACCGTGGTGGAGCCCAGATTGTCGTAAAGCCGAAGCAACTCTTGCGCTTGCAGGAGTATTTGATGGCCCATCCTGTTCAGGTGGGCCGAGCGTCCCTTCCTGTCGAATATCTCAAAGCCGAGCTCGGCCTCCAGACGCTGAATCTGGGCGCTCACCGCTGCCTGGGTGAGGCCGATTTTATTCCCGGCAGCGGCAAACGTACCTTCCCGTGCAACGGCGATGAGTGTTTTGAGTTCTTTGATCATTCACAAATATTAATTGTGTTTCTAAGAAATTTATATTGATTTTTTTGTTTTGTGGGGCGCCCTACGATGTGTCTGTCCCCCGGCAACAGCCCGAACCCATGAGCCGATGTCGGTGGGACGACGGAACTTGAAGCGTCGCGAAAAACCAACGGCCAGCATTCATGCGCTCCGTCCTTTACCAACAAAAAAACTGTATTGGAGTTCTGATGAGCCTCTCGCCTTTCCACCTCGCAATTCCCGTTTACAACCTCGCTGGCGCACGCACATTTTACGGCGAAGTGTTCGGCCTGGAAGAAGGTCGTTCCAGCAACCAATGGGTCGACTTCAACTTTTATGGTCACCAACTGGTTATTCACGAACACCCAAAAACCGCGTCCCAGGAAAGCGTCCATAGCAACCCGGTAGACGGCCACGACGTACCAGTTCCGCACTTCGGCATCATTCTGGGCTGGGAAGAGTGGGAAGCGCTGGCCGAACGCCTGAAGTCGTTTGGTACTGAGTTTGTAATCGAACCCTACATTCGTTTCAAAGGGCAGGTTGGCGAGCAAGCCACCATGTTTTTGTTTGACCCTTGCGGTAATGCCCTTGAATTCAAGGCCTTCAAGGATATGAGCCAACTTTTCGCCAAATAAGAACCGTGTTGGCACAACAGCGTTGTGCCATTTGAACTCAAGTGAGCTGGAAGCTCATGAATCTAGCAACTGCCTATTAACGCAGTCCTTTCATTCCAACAAGAAGGCTAGACATGAAACGTATTCCCTTGGTGTGGCAAATCATTGCCGGGCTGTTGCTTGGCGTGCTCGTCGGTTGGTATTTCAATACTCATCCGCAGTATCAATTGTGGGTTAGCGCGGAAATCCTGAAACCGCTCGGCGATATCTTCATCAAGATGATGAAGATGGTCGTTGTTCCGATCGTGTTTTGTTGCATGATCCTGGGCATTGCAGGAGGCGGAGATAACAAGTCATTTGGTCGCATGGGCATCAAGTCGCTGGGGTACTTTTTTGCGATCACCGGCCTGGCGATTGTGATGGGGCTTTGCTTCGCGAATGTATTCGCGCCTGGCACAGGCACTGATATTTCCGGCATTACGCATAGCGCGGCGTCCATCACGATGGAGCCTTCGAAGGGCGCTCTCGTGATTGTGCAGAACATCGTTCCTGATAACGTCTTTGTGGCGATGTCGGAAGCGAAGCTGCTGTCGGTGCTGTTCTTCGCTGTCCTGTTCGGCATGGCATTGAACTCGCTACCCAGAGAGAAAAGCGCGCCAGTGGTCGCAGTGGTTCAGGGCATTTCCGATGCGATGTTCAAAGTCGTCTCTATCGTCATGGCTTACGCGCCAATAGGCGTGTTCGGCATGATCGGCGCTACCGTCGCAACCTTCGGCTTTGCCTCGCTATTACCCTTGCTCAAGCTGATTGGCGTGGTCTACCTGGCACTGATTGTCTTTGCATTGGTGGTACTTGGCGGTATTTGCTATCTGATCGGCGAGAACATTTTCAAGCTGATCAAGTATTTCCGGAATGAGCTGATTCTTGCGTTCTCGAGTGCCGCATCGGCAGCGGTCATGCCGCAGTTGATTAGCAAGCTGGAGAGCTATGGAGTCCCGCGCCGAATCGTCAGTTTTGTGGTGCCGGTGGGGTATGCGTTCAATCTGGATGGTGCATCGATTTTCCTGGGCGTTGCGACGATTTTTGTCGCTCAGCTTTATGGAATTGACCTGTCGTTGTCTCAGCAGATCTTGCTGGTGGTCACGATGGTGCTGACCTCCAAAGGTGCCGCAGGGGTGCCTGGATTCGCCATCATTATCTTGTCTGCGACGTTGGCCTCTGCCGGTCTTCCATTGGAAGGGGTGGCGCTTATTGCGGGAATCTTCAGGATTATCGATAGCGGAACCACCACGCTGAACGTGCTGGGTAATGCCATCGCACCCTTGGTAATCGCCAAATGGGAGAGGGCGGCCCTTGAGCCTTCACGAGTCAATCAGGTCGTGCAAAAAGCCTAGCCATTTGCAAGAAAACGTTCGACAGGAAGCGCTATCGGCGGAGCCAGTTCATCAGATGCAGGGAGGAGTTTCTAGACGACCGGTCTAGTTTTGTGTAGGCTGCCTTCCCTATGAAAAAACCTATCCAAGACATGCGACAGCACATCATCGATGTGGCCAAGTCGCTGATGACCAACAAGGGTTACACCGCCGTGGGGCTGTCGGAAGTGCTGACAACCGCTGGCGTACCCAAAGGGTCGTTCTATCACTACTTCCGCTCGAAAGAAGAATTCGGCCAGGCGCTACTCGAAGAATATTTTCAGGAGTACATCGGGCGCGTCGATATCGTCATGGCTGCAGAAGGAACCGGAGCGGAGCGGCTGCTTGGCTATCTGCACTACTGGGCAAAGACGCAAGCGTTCGATCATCCCGAGGAGAAATGCCTGGTGGTGAAGCTGGGCGCTGAAGTCTGCGACTTGTCAGAAGACATGCGCACGGTGCTGGAGGAAGGCACCGCGCTGATCATTCAGCGGATCATGCGTTGCGTCGAGCAGGGCATGGCCGATGGTTCCATCTCGCCGACTCAGGACGCGGCGATATTAGCCGAATCGCTTTATCAGCTATGGCTGGGCGCTTCGCTGTTGGTCAAGGTCAAGAAGACCACGGCCCCGTTTGAAACCGCACTGATCACAAGTAAACGCCTGCTGGCCTAGGGGCGTTTTTTTTAACCAAATTACTAGACGACCGGTCTAATATTTGAGGTATTCAACATGATTGATAACAGTCATAACACCGACCTTTTTTCGCCCACGCAGATGGGCGCCTTGCAACTGGCCAACCGTATTGTCATGGCGCCAGTGACACGCAGCCGGATGGCGGAGGACGGCGTGCCGAATGAACTGCACGCCACTTACTACGCCCAGCGTGCCGGCGCAGGCCTGATCATCGCCGAAGCCACGAACATTTCTCCTCAGGGGCGCGGCTATGCCATGACGCCGGGAATCTGGTCGGAAGAACAGGTGGCAGGCTGGAAAAAAGTCACTGACGCGGTACACGCGGCGGGCGGCAAGATCGTCAGCCAGCTATGGCACGTAGGCCGCTTCTCCAGCGTCGAGTTACAGCCGAACGGCGAGGCACCGGTCGCGCCCTCGGCAATCAAGGCCGAAGGCACGACCTACACCAACAATGGCATGGTCGAAGTGTCCATGCCTCGGGCGCTTGAGACTTCAGAGATACCGGGGATCATCGAGCAGTACCGGCATGCGGCTGAAAATGCAAAACGAGCCGGTTTTGACGGTGTGGAAGTCCATTCTGCCAACAGCTATCTGCTCGATCAGTTCCTGCGTGATTCCACCAACCAGCGCACTGACCAGTACGGCGGCTCTATCGAGAACCGGACGCGGCTGACGCTTGAAGTCACCGAAGCCGTGGTTGCGATCTGGGGCAGTGACCGGGTCGGCATCCGTCTTTCGCCGGTGACACCTGACGCAGGTAATACACCCCCTGACAGCAACGTCATGGCGACTTACGGCTACCTCATTCAGCAGTTGAACAGATTCAACCTGGCCTATCTGCACTTCGTCGAAGGCGCCACCGCCACTTCTCGCTCCGTTCCGGAAGGGGTGGATCTGGACGCGCTGAGTGCGCAGTTCGAAGGGTCGTTCATTGGTAACAACAACTACGACCTGGATATGGCGCTGGAACGCCGGGCGCAAGGCCGGATTGACGCGGTAGCGTTTGGGTCGCTTGTTCATTGCCAATCCAGACCTTGTAGAGCGCCTGCGGCGTGGTGCCGAACTGACCATCGCGCCACGTGAGAGTTATTACGGCGGAGGCGCCAAGGGCTACACCGATTGGCCAACGGCCAACGCCAACTAATGAGCAGTTCCCCCTGCGTCGACTCGGCGCGGGGAGGCTCCGTCGCGAACGCATTTCGCCGCACAAGAGGTACTCAAATATGAATTATCTGCAAAACAAGGTCGCCATCGTCACTGGCGCATCTTCCGGCATCGGCGCAGCCACCACTCGTGCACTCGCGGCACAGGGTGTCCGCGTAGTAGCGGCAGCACACGATCAGCATGGGCTGGAAGCGTTTGTTGCAGAACTGCGTGAGTCAGGCAGCGATGTGGTTGCCTTCACCGCAGACGTTACCCATCTGGATCAAACCAAAGCGTTGGCGAAGTTTGCACAAGACACCTACGGCGCCGTGGACATCTTGGTCAACAACGCCGGCCTGATGCTCTTTTCCAACTGGGTCGATCTGGCCGTGCAAGATTGGGAAAAGATGATCGATGTGAACATCAAGGGCTACCTCAACGCTATTGCTGCTGTGTTGCCGTTCATGCTTGAACAGAAGTCCGGGCAGATTCTCAACATGGACTCTGTTGCAGGTCATCAGGTCGGGCCGGCGGCGGGTGTTTACAGCGCAACCAAGTTTTTCGTGCAGGCCATGACCGAATCCATGCGCAAGGAGTTGGGTGTGCAGCATGGCATCCGCGTCAACACCGTCAGCCCCGGCGTGATCAATACCGGCTGGGCGGACAAGGTCAGCGATCCTGAAGGGCGCAAGGCTGCTCAGGAGCTGAACCGGATTGCCATCGCGCCTGACGATATCGCCCGCGCTGTGATTTACGCGCTCAACCAACCGGAAAACGTCACCGTCAACGATTTGATCATCTCGCCGACACGCCAGGATTGGTGATTGTCGGCTGAGTTTCTTCCATCCGCTCAGCCAAACGGCTCACCGGAAACACCCAATCAGGAGTCACATCATGAGCCATCCAACTTACGTCCAGGAATACAACGCGATCGTCGACGTGCTTAGCCAATACAACGAAGGTGGGGCCAAGGCTGACAGCGCTTTGATGAAGCCCGCGTTCAACGAGCAGGCCACCATGTTTGGGGTCGACGGCGACAAGCTCGTCGGCGGTGCGATCCAGAATCTGTACGACGTCATCGACAACGTTTTCCGCCCATCTCCCGAAGCCAAAGCAGCGATCGTTCGCATCGACATCGTGGGCACTGCCGCCAGTGCTCGCGTCGATACCGACAACGTTTCGGGATTTCGTTTCACCGACTTCTTCAACCTGCTGAAGGTAGACGGCAAGTGGACGATCGTCAGCAAGATCTACCACACCCATCCGAGCGTTTGAGCACTCGAGCGCCTCTGGCGAGGTGTGTTGTACCTCGCCCTTATTGAAAGGAGAGAACCATGTCCAAGAACATCAAGGCTGTACCGACTTCCGAGTACAACGCTGTCATCGCTACCGCCAATCAGTACGTTGAAGGTCTGCGTGTGGGCAGTGCAGAAGGCGTTGCGCAAGCTTTCCATAAAGACGCCGTGATGTACGGTTTCACAAATGGCGAGCTGCTTGGCGGCCCGATCAGGAATCTGTTTGATTTCGTTCAGAAGAACGGCAGCGCCCCAGAAATTACAACTCGGCTCGACATACTGGCGATCACACCCACGACAGCCGTAGTGCGTGTCGATATGGAAAAGGATGCGATCGGCGCCGACTACAACGATTACCTGACCCTGATCAAAATCGACGGCACCTGGAAGGTCATCGCCAAGGTTTATCACCAGTTCGAAGGTTGAGCGTGCACCGATCCCGGTTGAATCAAAGCCGGGATCGGAGCTCTTTCATCATCGACGGCGCTGGCAAAAGCCGAAGTTAGCCGTTTTCAAAAATAGATCATTCGAAGAGAGATACACGATGCCGATGGTTGAGTTTTCCGCTGTCCTGGACAGCGATGCAGGACACGCCTGGGGCGTATTGAAGAAATTTGGTGAGATTCATAAATGGCATCCCTCGATTGTCGAAAGCAGCATTGAGGACAACCAACCTGATGGATTGGTGGGCTGTATTCGCAAACTCACGTTGGCCGATGGCGCAGTTGTCAGGGAGCGCCTGTTATCGGTCGATGATCGCAATACAACGCTGTCCTACCGCTTCGAGGAAGCTCCATTGCCGCTGGATAACTATGTAGCCACGGTAAAACTGGCCGCTCTTACTGGACAGTCCAAGACGTTCATCCATTGGTCTGCAAGCTTTGACCTGCAAGATCTGAATACCGCAGAACAGTACCAGGAACTTGTTCGAGGACTGATCGTGGATGGCCACAACAGCCTCCAGTTATTTCTTACCCAACACTGAGCAGCCAGGCAGGGCTGCGATAGCGTCGAGTCCTGGCTGACCAGGTGATTTGGTTTGAGTAAAGAAGGGCCTTTGATGGCCCTTTTCTGGTTCAACTTTTACTGCGCCGGCTTCAAACTGGCAGGCGAAATTGCTTGCGCAAGGCTTTGTCAAAAATCTTTGCGGGGGCAAAACGGCGCAGCATGCTGATTTGTCGCGCGGCCTTGCCCGCAGTGTAGCGATGCTGAGGGCGGACATCGGTCGCCGCTTTCACTACAACTGCCGCCACGACTTCTGGAAGGTCGGCTTTAGGCATCACATCGCCTAGCAGTGCCTTGAACCCGGCCCGAGCCTGATCGTATTCCTTCAACTTCGAGTCCGGCTCAATGCCGTTTTGATCGAAGACGGTACGCACGAATGCCGGCTCGATGACCGATACTCGAATATTGAAGGCGCGAACCTCGTGATCTAGAGATTCCGAATAGCCCTCTAAAGCATGTTTGACCGCCGAATAATGAGCGGAGTAGGGCGCGGGCACTAACCCCAAAATAGATCCGATATTGATGATGCGCCCTTGTCCACGTTGCCGCATCGACGGTAATACCGCATTGGTCATGCGGATTACTCCGAACAGATTGACATCGAACAGTGCCTGCACCTGCGGGATCGAGAATTCCTCAGCACCGCCCAGCAGACCGACACCAGCGTTATTAACCAAGAGATCGATCCGCCCGGTCCGCGCGAGTACGGTGGAAACGAGCGCACTTACAGACTGATCATCCGTCACATCGCAAGTGAGCATCGACACCTGTGTTGAACTTTCACCAGCCTTGCGGCTCGTGCCGAACACCGTATACCCCGCACGCACCAGAGCCTCGGCAGTAGCTTGACCAATACCGGATGAGGCACCGGTCACTATCGCGGTTTTTTCGGAAGATGTTTTCAATTGATACTCCAGTGTGTCCGTGAGTTGCTTTCGGCGATAGCAAGCAGCTGGTTCGACGCTATTGCTCCAGCATTAATTTTCGCCAGACTATTGTTGAAGGCGCTGGCGTAGCGGGTTGGGACTGCAACTCAATTTTTCCCGGTGGTGAAGTCGGGTTAATACAGGGCACTTCTGATAAGTGACCTTCACGTATAACTGAACCAGGCGTCTCGTCCGGCAGGCTGGTCGAGTTACAGATCTTTAAGTCGACGCAGCAGCGACCGTTATTGGGTACCTGCTTAGTCATATGAGCTTGATGACCACTTTACCTTTGGCTCTGCCCCGTTCGACGTAGCTCAATGCCTCAGCCGTTGACTCGAGAGGGAAGGTTCGGTCGATCACAGGTGTGATAATTTCGGACTCGACAAGCGCAGTGATTTTCTTCAATTGAGCACCGCTCGCACGCATGAATACGAACGCATATCTGACGTCCTGTTTGCGCGCTTTTCTGCGGATGCCGCTGCTCAACAGACGCATTACCCAACCCAGTCCCCAGAACAGCTTTTGCTCTTGTGCGAACTCTGGCGTCGGTGGCCCCGAGATGGAGATAAGTTGGCCACCAGGTTTGAGAATGCTGAGTGATTTTTCCAGCTCGACAGGGCCGAGGCTGTTTAATACGACGTCGTAGTCGCGCAAGACGCTTTCGAAGTTCTGCTGCTTGTAGTCGATGACGACGTCCGCTCCCAACGCCTTGACCCAACCCACGTTACTTGTGCTGGTCGTCGTCGCAACAAAGGCGCCCAGATGCTTTGCAAGCTGGATGGCAATTGTGCCGACACCGCCGGAACCCGCGTGGATAAAGACTTTTTGCCCCTTTTTCAACCGGGCTGTTTCAACCAGCACCTGCCAAGCGGTCAGTGCAACCAAGGGGAGGGCAGCAGCCTGTTCCATGGAGATATTTTTGGGTTTGAGCGCAAGAGCACTTTCATCCACCGCAATCAGTTCGGCAAAGGCGCCAATGCGTGATTGAGGAGGACGGGCATAGACCTCGTCACCCGCCTTGAAGTTGTGCACGCCCGATCCCACGCGAACCACGACGCCGGCCAAGTCATTACCCATAATCAAAGGGAATGAGTACGGCAGGATCAGTTTGAATTCACCTTTGCGGATCTTCGAATCCAGCAGATTGACGCTGCTGGCATGCACCTCAACCAGGACGTCGTTGATTCCAAGTTCAGGTACCGGTACCTCGCCAATACGTCCATGACTCTTGCCGTAACGGTCGATCAAGAAGGCTTTCATGATTCAGTTCTCATGGTTTTAATGGGATGGCAGCCTGCCTGTGCCACGCATCCGCCTAATGAAAAACCCGGCAGGATCAGCATCTGCTGCATGACAATCACGCCTCGGCCTGATAGCGCTCGGCGACTTCAGACTGACGGATCTCTGAAATCAAACCTTGGCGGGCAGACTGCAGAGCATCCCAACGACCGGCGTCTTTTAACGGTGGAATGGTCACCAGCTCGCGACGATCAAAGCCGACCAGCGCAGCGTCGACCAGATCGCCCACGTCCATGATTTCGCTCAGGGTATTGATGTCGATGCCCGCGCGTTCCCAGATTTCGGTGCGGGTAGCCGCTGGCAGAACAGCTTGCACGTAGACGCCTTTGGGCGAGAGCTCAAGGCTCAGACCTTGCGATAGGAACAGGACAAAGGCCTTGGTCGCGCCGTAGACGGTCATGCCGAATTCCGGTGCCAGTCCGACGACGGAGCCGATGTTGATAATCGCGCCATTGCCGGCGTGTGCCAGGCGCGGGGCGATTGCGCTGGCGAGCCGTACCAGCGCGGTGGTATTGAGCGCGACCAGGTTGGTAACGCTATCGGTGGATTGCTCGATGAAGCTGCCGGATTGGGCGGCTCCCGCATTATTCACAAGGATGCCAATGCTGGCGTCATCGCGCAGACGAGCTTCGACGGTCGCCAAATCAGTGATTTGAGTCAGGTCAGCTTGAATAACGTCAATGGCCACGCCGTATTTCTCACGTAGCCGGGAGGACAGTGCGTCTAACCGGTTTTTGTCGCGGGCAACCAACACCAGATTGTGCCCGCGTTGGGCAAAGCGCTCGGCGTAAGTGGCGCCAATGCCAGTCGAGGCGCCGGTGATGAGTACGGTTTCATTGATGCTCATAATTAGATTCTCTTGAATGGACGTCGATAAGCGATTCAGTCACTGTGACTGTTCAGCGCTGCGCGGAACTGGACTCGGCAAGCGTCGGGTAGTCGATGTAGCCCGCGGCGCCACCGCCATACAGGGTTGCAGGATCGAGTGCTGATAAAGAGGCGGCGGTTTTGAGTCGCTCAACCAGATCGGGGTTGCCAATAAAGGGACGTCCGAAAGCAATGAGGTCCGCCTTGTCATCGTTGAGCGTCGAGGTGGCCAGATTCAGGTCGTAGCCATTGTTGGCGATGTAGGTATTTTTGAAGCGTTGACGCAGGGAGCCAAAGTCGAAGGGCGCAACATCGCGCGGGCCGCCGGTTGCACCTTCGACCACATGAAGGTAAACGAGGCCGATGGCGTCGAGTTGATCGACAACGTAGTCGAATTGGGCTTGCGGATCGGTGCTGGAAACACCGTTGGCAGGCGAGACGGGTGAAAGTCGGATACCCGTTCGCCCAGCACCGATCTCGTTCACCACTGCCGCAGTCACTTCAAGCAACAAGCGAGCGCGATTTTCGACCGAGCCACCGTAGGCATCAGTGCGAACATTGGCACCGTCCTTGAGGAACTGATCCAGCAAATACCCGTTTGCACCATGGATCTCTACGCCGTCAAACCCCGCAGCGATGGCGTTCGACGCCGCCTGGCGAAAGTCGTTAACGATCCCGGGAAGTTCGCTGATATCGAGGGCTCGCGGTTCCGAAACATCCACGAAGAGATTGTTGACGAATACTTTTGTGGCAGGACGCAAAGCAGAGGGCGCTACCGGAGCGGCACCGTTTTCCTGCAGGTCGATGTGGGAAACGCGCCCGACATGCCAGAGTTGCAGGAAAATTCGTCCGCCTTTTTCGTGAACTGCTTCTGTGACTTTGCGCCACCCATCTATCTGCGCCTGGGTATAAATCCCGGGCGTATCTTGATAGCCCTGTCCTTGCTGCGAGATCTGCGAAGCCTCGGAAATCAGCAGGCCTGCGGACGCTCTCTGGCTGTAATAGGTCGCAGCGAACTCGCTCGGTACAAAACCCTCGCCAGCTCGGTTACGGGTCAACGGCGCCATTACGATTCTGTTGGAAAGTGTCAGCGAGCCGAGTGTGTATGGCTCAAACAACGTCTTATCGTTCATATCGTTTCCATAATCGTTGATCAATGACGGCGACGTGCGCCGTGCCCGCGAAGATTCGCGATGACGAGATTTATGATGTCGCTCATGCTCAAAACTGTCAACGCTTTTGATTACGACCAACATCAGAGTATGATGCGGACATTGCTTTGAGATGCAGAGGCGCACGAAATGAAAATCACCAAGACGCAATCACTCGCTAATCGAGCGCATATCGTCGAGACGGCTTCCGAGCTATTTCGTGACCGTGGCTACGATGGCGTGGGGGTGGCGGAACTGATGGCTGCAGCGGGTTTTACGCAAGGTGGTTTCTACAAGCATTTCGGCTCCAAAGCCGATTTGATGGCAGAAGCAGCTGAAAATAGCCTGTCAAAATCCCTATCGAGTGCCAGCGATCTCGACGTTACGGGATTTGTAAATCTGTACGTGTCGAGGGATCACAGAGACGGCAGGGGAGTGGGTTGCACTATGGCAGCACTGTGCGGTGACGCTGCTCGTCAGTCGAGTGAGTTGAAGGCGACCTTTGCCGACGGAATAGAAAATACACTGGCAGCGCTCGAAGAAAAGTACAAAGATGGTCAGGACACGCTGCAGGAAGGAGTGCGAGCAAAGATGATCGACTTGCTGGCGCATGCAATCGGTGCCGTCATGTTGTCGCGCGCCTGCCCGGATGATTCTTCACTCGCTGATGAAATACTCGAAGTTTGCCGCGCTGAGATAATTGCGTCATTGCCGTCGTGTCCAGCTAATGAGTCGCAGGAGAGCACCTGACGACGGGCTCATAACAGAGCGTTTCTCAGTCTGAATCGAAGAAGGAATCGTCCGCTGTTTGTATCTCTAGATGGGCCCAAGGGAACCGGTAAAACCACACTGTTGGAAGCCATCACGAAAGTACTAAGGGCCGACAACAAAAAGGTGATCCGACTCTGCGAGAGTAAAAGCGATCCCTTCAGGGGTGAAACAATGGCTCTCGTTAACCAACTCGTCAGAAATCCCTCCCGGGATTTGGAGTTAAGGGTTTGTGAGCGCTTTGCCGATAGCCGCGCCTGGATTTCCCGGCACGTCCTGCCTAAGCAGCCGCCCGGCAGTATCATCCTGATTGATCGCTGGTACCCGTCAGATGCTGCGTTTCGCCGCATGGTCCCGTTTGCAGAAATTCTGCAGATGAACATTGATCGAAACGTGCGAGTGCCGGACCTGCATGTCGGGGTTGTCACCGACCCTGATATTTCATGGGCGAGAGCCGCAGCACGATCGCGCGGGCTGAGCAGTACGGTGATGCATAAGCTGGAAGAACAGGTCGCCAGTACCAAGGCATTCGAGCGCGCGATTGCGGATCACGGCTGGGTTTTGTGCCGCAATGAAGGAACGATCGAAGACGCAACGATGCAGGTGGTTTCTGAGATCAATAAAGTCCTTATCCGCGCATCTGCGCACACAGCTTGAGGCCCTACGTACCAATCATTTCGCCAGCTAGATTCGCAAGGGCGCGGAGCCTGTCCATCTGCCGCATATCGTGGTGATACCCCATCCAGATATCGCGTCCTGGTGGTTCACTGCCGACGTCTACCAATCTCAGGGCGGTCAATTGATCGCCTAACGCCCGTGGCAAAACCGCCACACCCAATCCGCGGCCGCACATCTGCGCCTGAACGGTACGGCTGCTGCTGGTGAGCACCGTGTTTGCGCGAGGAAACATCTCCTTTAGCCAGAGCACGTCGGGATAGTGAGCCTGTGCTGTGTTCATGAGGATCAACCCGAGGCCTTCTCCGTTTTGGGACGGTGAGAAAGGCAAGTCAGCCGCGACATAGAGCCCATAGCTTAGGGTCGTGAGTCGACGTTGAACGATATCCGGTTCGGTGAACGGCACGATGCGAAAAGCGATATCCGCATCGCGGCGCGTCAGATCGAACAGGCGATGTCCGGCGATGACCTCGGGAACGATCAATGGGTAGCGACGCGACAGTTCGCTGAGTACGGGAGCCAGCACATAGCAGGCGAACCAGTCAGCCGATGAAATCCGCAACAGTCCTTCAGGTTGATCGCTGTCGCCCGCCAGGTGCCGCTCAATGGAAAGCGCGCTTCGCTCCATTTCCTCAGCCAGCCCCAGAATTCTTTCACCGCTGTCCGTCAGGACAAGACCTTGTCCGGTGCGGCGGAAGAAAACCTGCCCGCTGTGCTGCTCAAGAACGTGAAGCCGCCGTCCGACGGTGGGATGACTAACGCCAAGTTGCTTCGCAGCGGCGCCCAGCGAGCCGGTACGGACTATTGCCAGAAAGACGCGTAAGTCGTCCCAGTCCATGGCCCACCTCTAACGAAAATGAACGGCGAAGATGCCGCAATGACCGTTGCGTTGCAACATCCTTCAGGCCGACGCCAATCGCCCTTACAAATATGAACGGAAAACGTGCAGATCTGGCAGTGCCGTGGCCGCTGGCTGACTCCCACAATGGGCGCTTGCCGTGTCTTTCTGGAGTTGCCCAATGACATCCCAACAGGATTTATCACAAGCAGCCGACTCTCGCCGATGGTTTGCTTTCGCTGTTCTTCTGATCGGCGCGTTCCTTCCGCCGCTGGACTTTTTCATCGTCAATGTTGCGTTGCCGTCCATTCGCAGCGGCCTCGCTATTACACCCGCGCAAGTCCAATGGATCATCTCGGGCTATGCCGCCAGTTATGCCGTCTTTCTGATCACTGGAGGTCGCTTGGGCGACCTGCTGGGCCGCCGCCGAGTGTTCCTGACCGGCATCGCCGGATTTGGCGTTTCGTCGCTGATTTGCGGACTGGCCAACTCGCCGACGATGTTGATCTTCGGACGCGTGTTGCAAGGGTTGAGCGCAGCGGCAATGGCGCCGCAAGGGCTGGCGTCCATCCACACGCTATTTCCGGAACACGAACGTTCGCGCGCTTTAGCGGTATATGGCGCGACGATCGGCTTTGCGGCGGTTGTCGCCCAGGCGCTTGGCGGACTGCTGATTTCAGCGAATGTTTTCGACCTGCAATGGCGCGCCATTTTCTTGATCAATCTGCCCATCGTCGCCGCTGTTTTTTTTGGCGGAATACCACTGCTTCCCGATTCGCGAAGTAAAACCCCGGCGCCGTTGGATCGCATTGGCGTATTGCTGTGTGCGCTATCAGTCGGGCTGCTAGTGCTGCCGTTAGTGGAGGGCAGGGAAGCGGGGTGGCCTTGGTGGTTATGCCTGATGCTGCTGAGCTCGCCGATAGCCGCCGTCGGCTTCTGGCGCTACGAAACTGCGCTGGAGCGCCGAGGCGGCACACCATTGGTTAGTCCGCAGTTGAGCCGGGCACCCGGGCTGGTCGCCGGGCTGACGGGGGTATTGTTTTTCTACGTGGTATCCGCGTTCTTTTTAACGTTTTCGATTTACCTGCAAGACGCGCTAGGCGCAACACCATTGGTCTCAGGGCTGATGTTCGTTCCCTTTGGCGTGGGCTTTCTAATTGGCCCTCTGACAACGCCCTTTGCCATCCGCTGGTTCGGCCGTTTTGTACCCGCCATGGGCATGACGCTTGAGGTACTGGGATGCCTGATCCTGAGCGCCGCGGTCGCTGCCGCGCAGGCAGGGGAGAGCCCGCAATTGGCGCTCGTGATCCTGGCGGTGGGATTACTCGGCTTCGGCCAGGGTTGGGCGCTGCCCACACTGATTCGCACGGTTATCGATCGAGCGCCACCAGGCGGCTCGGGAATGATCTCCGGCGTCGTCAATTCGGCATTGCAGATCAGCGCCGCGCTGGGGGTGGCGGTCCTCGGTGGCGTGTTTTACGCGGTCGCCGCGCCTGCGCAAAACCCATCTTCGCTAGCCAACGGTTTTATTGCCGCGCTGCTGGGTATCGCAGCTTGCCTGATGTTTTCAGCGCTGCTGTCTGTTTATGCCTCAATACCTCGTCACTCAGGAGTTAAAACATGTCTGGTAAATTTATCAATCAAGTAGCGGTCGTCACCGGCGGCTCGACCGGCATCGGCTTTGCCATTGCTCAAGCGCTGTTAGCCGAGGGTGCTAGGCGCGTCTATATCACCGGACGTTCGGCTGCAACGTTGGACGCGGCGGTTACCGCACTGGGCAAAAATGCCGTGGCGGTGGTGTCTGACGTCGCTCGGCAGGCCGACCTCGATGCGCTCAAGGCCTTGGTCGAAGCACGGGACGATCAACTCGACGCAGTATTTGCCAATGCCGGTATTTGCGAAAAAAACCCAGTGGGAGAAACGACCGAAGCCGCTTACTACAACACGTTCGATATTAACGTTAAGGGCGTATTTTTCACTGTTCAGACGCTGTTGCCATTGATGAAGGACGGCTCATCAATCGTTCTGACTGCCTCCATTTGCTCCAGCAACGGGATGGAAGGCCTGAGTCTATACAACGCTTCAAAGGCTGCGGTTCGTTCATTCGCACGGACGTGGGCCAATGAGCTCAAA
The DNA here is from genome assembly GCF_024296925.1 of Pseudomonas nunensis. NCBI lineage: Bacteria > Pseudomonadati > Pseudomonadota > Gammaproteobacteria > Pseudomonadales > Pseudomonadaceae > Pseudomonas > Pseudomonas nunensis. Next base: position 2,562,329 of record NZ_CP101125.1, on the reverse strand, counting down.
GGCCGAAAAATTCGCGCGAACGTGCTCAGCCCTGGCTTTACCAGGACACCGTTGATGGACAACGGACTGAAGATGGATGAGAGCCAGATCGAAGCACTGAAAAGTCACGTAGGACAAATCGTACCGCTGGGCTACATGGCCCAACCGGAACAAATAGCGGCGTCCGCGCTGTTCCTTGCATCCGCTGACGCCAGTTATGTCAACGGCGTGGAACTGATGGTCGACGGTGGTCTTTCACAAATCTGAGGGTTGCTCAAACAGTCGGAAAATACAGCGAAAACCGAATAGTCCCGGGCTGGAGTTGCTCAACACTCACATTACCGCCATGCAATTGCATGATCGCCACGACGATGGGTTCGAGGCGATCAGCCTGGACATGCCGAATGCGCTGCATCCACAAACGCTGCTGGCACTGGGGATCTGATGAGGCGAACACTTTAATCACTGGAAGCTGAATTGGGGAGTCGCAAGAAAGGGGCTTGGGAGAAGTTCCACCCATACACATCATTTAACATAATATACATTATGCGTACCAGTCTATGGGGAGCTGGGGGCTCTGAGCACGTGTCGTTGTCACTTTAAAATCAGAAAAATCATTTTAAAAAAATATTATCGAAAATTCATAGGCCTAGAAAATCACGAAAATGATTCTTCGTGGTTCAGGCATATAAAGTAATCGGCGCTGTCCCACGCAGTACAAAATAGATTCCACGATCATCATCGGCCTCATACGACATTTTAGCTCTTCGCAGCCATATGGAAGCATGCCTGTCGTCGGAGCCCGCAGTTCCGGAAGAAATCGCGTGAAATTGTCCTAGATTCGCGTATCCGTGCTCTGTATGCGAGTTCATCTGTTCGTTTGATATAAGGGGTCTTTTGGTTACAGTTTGTTCGTTTAAGGCATTGCTTATGGCACAGGTCCATCTACAAGCACGTCGCTGTGTGAAATCTGCAGCGTTCGGCGTGGAGTTGGCGCGCAAATTTCAAGGACTGCCGCACGTGAAAAGACATGCTTAGTGATTTAGGCATATGAAGTAATCGGCGCGGTAGTTCTCGGAAAAAATCGCGTGAAATAGCTGGTTAACCAAATATAGGAAGTTCTAGCGAAATCTAGTGATGTCTACCAAATTTTACTAGACATCACTAGGTTTCGCCGTTTACATACATGGAGATGCTGACGTTTTAGCGGTGCACACCTTACACTTGAAGGCTGTGGAGCTTTCCTCCCACCAAATACCCTGGACGCTCACCACAACCTGGCTAGATGAAAAGCTCAGTAAAACGCTAGTCTGGTACCGTTGTTAACTACAATTTTGACTTGTTAACTGCGGTGGTTAACAAGTCAAAAAACAAGTTTACAGAGTAATGCTGAATCTGCGTGTTAGCCCTTGATTCACTTGGCGCGCCTAGGATTTCAAAGCTCCGTAATTCTGTTCGAACTCTGGGGTTTGCCAGGCGAAATGTATAGCCTTATTATCACTTGTGCTTCACTGTCAACAGCGACCGCAATCATCGGATTTGGTGGGGGTTGTCTCTCCTTATCTACCAATACAACGTCAAGTTCAAACCTGAAAATTTCAACAGACATCACCATTTGGCATGCTGCTAGATTAGGTTTGAGCTCATCAGGGCGTGAGGAAATATCATGTCTGACGAGTGATTTGTGCTATTGGGGATAGTCTATGCAGCACCAACCGCCAGAGGCGCCTTAACAGGCTATATATGGAGAGCATCAGCCAACTCAACTAAATGGATGTTTAGTTGAGCTATTCAACGGGGCACCAATATGGCAATCCCGAAATCCCCGCCTTCTCTGCCACGATCGCTACGCTCTGCTGCGCACGAGTGACAGCAACGTAAAAAGCCGATGCTGGCCCTGGTTCCAGCGAAACTCCTTTCTGGAGGAAATTGAGTATCGGAGCGGTAGGAACGATCAGAACCCGCTCATAGGTAGCGCCTTTCGAGACCTTGAAATTCAGAAAATCCAAGTCGTAATCCTTGCCAGAGCTCGCCGCATTACGCAGGCATTGCGGGCGAAATTGGGCGGCGTAACTACCTACGTGCTTTTTCTGTAAGAGAAACACCCCGTCGTGTTCAGTCCTTGTTTCATTCAGTGACTCGGTCGCAGGGAACAACCAGCTAGCGTCAAAAATGGTGTCGGAGAATGCGGCGACGCTTGGGTGACAGCGCCACGTGAGAACCCTCTCACTAATTTCCAATATGCCTTTTTTCTCACGCGCCCTGAACCAATGAATTGCATCGGTATATGCGTACTTTCGGTTCTTCGAACCACGTGGATTAGTGGCCAATACAGATTGGCGAATATCACCGACCATTCGGATGTCGATCGACGAATGAAGCAGAACGTCGAGAATTTCCCAGTCGTAACTGCTAAGGTCTTGCACCTCATCCACTAGGATCTCATCATAGAGGCATTCCAGCCGGTGAAGCAGCGCTCCCCTACTCTCTTCTATTAATTCGAAAGCTAGGCGTCCGAGCTCACAAGCATATGCCGCACCGTTGGAATTTAAAAATCGCTTGAGCCCCTTTACCATCATGGGCGGACGACCCTCGAAATCAAATCCAAGAACACGTTTGCCAGGATGCTTAAAAGGTAAGAAAGGCTTAGCGAAATGACGGAGAAGGAAGGTGTACCAACCCATCACTTCAATACCCTGATGGTCTCCTGCGTACATCTCAATTCGGTGTCGAAGTTCCTCTTGGTTAGTCTGGGTAAACGTCACGACCAGCGCACGACGAGCCAGAGGGAGCGCTGCGCAATGATCGACAACTCCTTGGGTCTTACGGGATCCCGCCACTGCTAATGTCAGATAGTTAGCCATAGATAAACTCGGCAGCGGCGACCATGTAAGCCGGCGGGACTAGCGCCAGCTTGGACTGTGCGATCCGGAGGGCGCCCTCTGTTTTCTCCCTTTGCATCCAGGTCTCGAGGACCGCCGAATCTGTGATTCCAAGAATTTCACGCATGGCTTTCTCGCCATTGTGCGAGGTCAGTTGTGGCTCCAGCGTTCTCCCTGTCTCCACCGTCCCTATAAACAGCTCTCGCCTGCCAGCGGTCAGCAAATGCTCCACTGGTGCTCGTAGTTCCGCGGGATCCAACCCATCATTGTCGCGTAGGACAGCCACTGGCTTGTCGAGTGCTTCACATAGTTGCAGGCAGCGGGAAAGCGCGAGGCCGCGCATGCTCAGAACGTCTGATGCCGCATGCCATTGGATATAGGCCATACCGGTCAAGAAAGATTCGTTCGAATATGATCTCATCGGATGGCCCTTCAACGAGCACAATTTTTTTCGCGAGCGCCATTCTCAGCGTGTCGTATCCGGGTAACCGCTGGAAGTAAGACACCGTCGTTGGCTCAAGCTCGGTAATCTTTGTCGCCGTACTTCGGCCAATCAAGATCAATGAGCCGAGACCCAGTCGGTTTAATACGTATGTGCTATGGGTTGTGATGAACAATTGTTGTTGATCACCTGCCAATTTCTCTATGCGAGCCAATAGCGTGGTCAAGCTGGTATGTGACAGATGATTCTCCGGCTCCTCAATCATCACGATATTCGCTTTCTCAGCATGGCGGCTCATTGCCAGCGAAATCTTTATGGAGGCCTGCTCACCCTGCCCTGACATTGAAAAAGGCACGTCGTTAACATGAGGCGTCACTGCGGCTTCCCAAGACGTCCTTGAGCTCTGATCCATCGCCAAAGACATCGGCTGCTCCTGCAGTGATGCCTCCAGGATACCCAGACGCTTGTTGACGTCCTTTAGCGCGTTATCGGACATCGAAGCTTTGACGTCCCGATAGGCAAGTGAGATTGACGCCTTCTCGGCAGGCTCTAGGTGATCACTGAGAATCTGGCGAAGATGGTAATCGACGCCGCTTGATGATCTGACAGTCCTGGAGTCGATTATGCCTACAGCGAGCTGCCTTGGCCGTTTCGTAAGTTGCTGGTCTGCGAAGGAGCGCCATTCGAGGGTGTAGTACTCGACGGGCAACAATAACGATGGAGACTTTAGCCACTCCTCCAATTCCGGAGCGTACTCGGTGTTTGGCAAGACTTTGAGAGAAACACCTGGGCACGCATTGGTTGGGACGTCACTATTGATAGCGCCACAGAGAGATTGCAGATCAGCCCTGTTATCAAAAAATAGCTCGATAGAAATCTCTGGCAATGCAACCCGTTCACCTGCGCGATGCGCTTTGAGGAAATCGGCAACCAATAACGTGTTGAACCAGTAGGGATTGAGCTCTTCCGTAGCAGTTCGCCCTCCTACACGCCCCGTTAGCGCCAAAGCTACCGCCTCCATCAGGGAAGACTTGCCCGCCTCATTTCCGCCTACCAGCAAGTTCAGCTTTGGGTTTGGCAACAACACAAAGTCTTTGTAAATTCGGTAACCATGGATCTTTATTTTGGTGATCAATGCCGTCATCCTTTGAGGCAGAACGTTTTGATGAGTGATCAGAGAGCTACAAGCAGGTTTGGTGAACACACGCTGTAGCTTCTCAGCATAGTCTCAAAATATAGGTAGGCTTTCTGAATGAAGCTGCATTGATATCGCGCTGATGCGGTCGCAACGCTGTTCGATGCTGCATAGCCGCTGAATTTATCTCTTTGCCAAAGTGCTGGACTCGGTCGTCTAGGTCATCACGCGCTATAATCCCTAAGGTATTCTCCTTTACTATCAGTCGTGACTTTTCAACTGATATGCGGGCTATCAATATGATTGCAAACAAAAAACCTTTAGAAAAAGACAGTTTTTAAGAGATATTGGCAATCAAGCGCCGACTTAGGGACAAGCTAATTAGTGCGGTATACGCAGCAGATCAAGATAGCCTTGAACTTGCTGCGGAATATGTCAAAGCTGCGTTGCGCGGAGTCGCTCCTATACCTAGACCCAAAAGGTTTAGCAGGCTAGGCGATGAGGAGTGAGCTCGGTGGTCAGAAAAGGTGACCATTAGCCGAACTGCTTTCTCTGTAAGTAGCCACACCTCTATCCCAAATAATTTAAAGCATTCGTGCCATGCATCAGACGCGCCGCTTCGCGATATGAAAGCTTCCCAAGCGGACTTACGTCATGACAGCCTCGGCACGACGTATAGCACCTGCTACAACATCTTGGACGTACAACGAGCCACATCAGTTAAGGCGCTGAAAATTCGAAAGGAACTCCCTGAAATTGAGTTCAGCCAAGGCAGAGTCGCAGTCAATCAATCCTCTCCTCCGTCAATAAACTTGCTAACGCCATGACCAGCCCCACCTGGGGAGTACTGTCACCCACATATGTGTATTGATGCTTCAATCCGTCGGCTTGGTTGGCTGCGTGTGATGACATCCGTGCTTTACAGATCAAGACCCATGGCGATGGTAGGCGCCGCATCAGTGATCAGATTGATCCACAGAGGTGCCAATATCCCCATAATCCACGCCGACAGCAGCGAAGAGCATGCCCACTACTGATGTTTTGGATAGGGAGTATGAGCAAGCCAAGTCACGGGGGTCTGATCCAGATCAGATTCAAACGCCGTCAGCGGAGTACAAAGGAATGAACCGTGTGGTTCATCACCACGCACCAACCTTTTGGACCGAATGGAGGATCACCCCATGCTCACCGTTAAAGAGCACAATGATCGAGCCGTCGCAGCCTATGCCGCGGTCACCGGTAAATACTGGATCGAAGCGCTCAAGGACGGCCGCCACGTTTTGATCCGTCCCTTGGCGGAACAAGACCGCGACCGCGAATACGCTTTCATCAAGCGCCTGTCTCCCGAGTCCCGGCACATGCGCTTTCTCGCGCAGATCAGCGAACCGGGAGCCGCCCTGCTCAACCAATTGATGGACACCGATAACAAGCAACGCACGGCCTACGTCGCGCTAGTCCATGAAAATGGTCAACTGATCGAGATCGGCGTAGCTCGCTACGCTGCCGTCGGGGAAAGTGAGTGCGAATGCGCGGTGACGGTCGCCGATGAATGGAACCACCTGGGCCTGGGCTCGGCGTTGATGGAGCATTTGATCAAATCCGCTCGCAAGAATGGTTTCCGCCAGATGTATTCGGTGGACGCCTCCAGCAATACTCCGATGCGCGATCTGGCGAAATCACTGGGTTTCGAAACGCACAGCGATCCTGACGACACCCGCCAGGTCATTCACCGGCTTTACCTGTAAAAAATCGCCCTGTGGTATTCCAGACAACGGTCCATCACGGGGCAATTCAGCATTCAGGATTGGAGCCCCCTGCCCGGTTTGATCGCCAGCACACTGCACGGAGCTAGATGCAAGAGTTGGTCCGCCGTGGTGCCCAGGAGTTAGTTCAACCCCTTGTGCTGCACCGTCCCCTTCACCATCACGTCAGCCCGGTGCTCAGTTGCAAAATCACAGATCCCCGAGCGACAACAGCTAGGTGCGGCCGGTTATAACCAGCGTCACGATCAAGGCCTGTTTGAGATTAAACGCACCACTGACTTTGATCGGTTCGTGGGTGCCCGTGGCGGGCCTGGGGGAAACATCAGGCACAGACCGTACAAAGCTATAGCGACGAAACCACACAACAGCGGGAACACTTAAAGGAATAAGGGATACATGCTTCTTATGGACTGTTAGCCTCCCAGGCCTGAGCTGTAATTTTCGGTTTCCAGCCAGTTAGCGATTCTGAAAAGTTAAGGGTTCACCAACGGTAACGTCACCACGAACTCACTCCCCTTTCCATTACCCTCGCTCATGCCGATGACCTCGCCGCCGTGTGCTTCGACCAACTCCCGAACTACGGTCAACCCAATGCCCAAGCCAGCACCGTTGAAACCTATGGCGTGCTTGTCTTGAACATAAGGGTCAAAAATGAACGGGAGTGCTTCGGCCGAAACACCGATACCATTGTCGGAGATGCTTATTCTCAAAACGTCGGCCCCTACCGTTACAGACAGTTTGATTTTGCCGCCTACCGGAGTGTACTTGGCCGCATTGGCCAGTAAATTATGGAGAATCTGGGCAAGGCGTCCTGGGTCGCCATTCACCTTAAAGATGCCATCGGGAAGATGAACATCGAAATGCTGATTTTGCGCGATCATCACGGGGCCACACACATCAATAGCGCCGCTCAGAATTGGCATCATATCGATATCGCGGCGGTCGATTCGCAACTTACCCGTACTGGCGCGAGATACGTCGAGCAGATCATCGACCAGCTGTGAAATATGCTGCACTTGGCTCTCGATCAACTCACGCATCCGCGGTAGTTGGTCGCTAGGTAGCCGAACCATACGCTCTGCAATCATACTGATGGGGGTTAATGGACTTCGCAGCTCGTGGGCCACCGTCGCCAAGATGCTTTTTTGCTGGCTCAATGCGCGCTCAGCCGTTGCCTGAAGGTCTTGAGCGCTGAGCGCTGCTATAACCAACTTCGTATTAGCCTCGCGCAGCTTAAGGTACAAACGCTGCTCCTCCAAACGAGGGGGTGTTACGGCGTCTGTTTGCGCCAGAAGTATCGCCAGTACCAACTGCTGATTGGCTTCAATCAATTGCTCGACCTGCTGGGTATCCACCAGCCTGTTGCTGGCGTCGCTCAACTGTTTTTGCAGTGCTGCTAACACGGTGCGTGCTTCGACGGTTTTTTGGCCGAGCAGAAAAAGTTCGTGAGCGGTATTGGCCATCTCACGCTCATTCTTGCTACCGGCATTACTCATGAGTTGGGCTCAAACATTTTGATTCCCTGCGTGTTCCGCTCCTGAACTCTGTTTGGTCGGTCTACCACCGAGCAGCCCCTCCTGATCAGCCAGCATTTCGCCAATCTGCAAGCCGTTATCGTCAATGTGGTACTGGCGCAATTCATCGGAATGGTCGCTGGCGCGGACCTTGACTACCGCCATAATCCGTAACAAGCGGCTCCGCACTTCAATGTAGCGCTGAACGATGATCGCGTCGGTGAGAAAAGCCGTGCCGTGAGGGCTGAAACGCAGGTCGGTGTAGCGGTCTTCCAACTCCGAAGTCATCAGGACGCTGACCCCGGCGCCGGTCAGCGCGGTGACCATGCGTGACAGCGACTCGCGGAAGTCTTCGCGGAAGGTCGGCGCCAGCGCCAACTCGAAGCCTGACAACGAATCGATTACCAGGCGGGTGGCTTTGAGGCGGCTGATTTCGCTGAGCAGCAACTGGACGATTTCATCGATGGACAGGTCCGGCGCGCGACTGTCCACCAGGCCAACCTGACCGTTCTGAATCAAACCGGCCAACATAGCGTTTTGCGAGTGGTTGGGCCGTTGTTCGAACACCGCGATCACACCGGTTTCGCCGTTGCGTGCGCCTTCGGCGAGGAAGGTCGCGGCCAGGATGCTTTTGCCCGAGCCCGACGGCCCGGCCACCAGCAATGAATAACCCTGGGGTAAACCGCCGCCGAGCATATCGTCGAGCTGCGGCACACCCATTTTTAGGCGTTTGATCGGGAACGCCAGCGATGCTTCAACCGGGTTGAGTGTTGCTGGCGCAAAGACCTTGATCCCCGACGTCGCGATGCGGAAGGTGTGCAGCCCCGGTAATGTTGGCTGGCCGCGCATCTTCATGATTTCCATCTTGCGCACCATCGAGTTGCGTTGAACGCTCTGGCGCAGCCAGATCAGGCCATCGGCGACGGTGAAGATCGGGTTGGTGTCGGTTTCGGTGAAGTATTCGCCAATCAGGAAGGTCGTCGCCTGCCATGTGGTCATCAACATGCCGAGCTGCTGGACGAACTGCGGCAGGTTGTTGTTGGGGTTGTCCTGGGTCTGGCTGGCCAGGACCACGGAGCGGAACGAATCGACAAACACCAGCGACGGCGAGTGAGCCTCCACCTCGCTGACGATGCGTCGCAACACTTCGTCCAGGTCACCGGCGAGGGTGTCGTCGGCGAGGTTTACATAGCGGATCGACTGATTGATCGCTTCGCTGTCGAAAAAGTCGAATTGCTGCTGATAACGCAGCATCTTCAGCGGCGGCTCGCCGAGTACGGTAAAGAACAACGCCGGGCGTTCAGGCGTTGCCAAGGCAAACATCATCTGATGCGCCAGGGTGGTTTTGCCGCAGCCAGGAGGGCCGGCGATCAGGTTGAACGAAAACTCCGGCAAACCTCCGCCCAGCACCTCGTCCAGGCCTGGCACGCCGGTGGCCAGACGGTTGATAGTCACTTTGGAGCTCATGGTGAATTTTCCTGCGAAGGGGTGTCGCTCAAAGAAGGTTCCCACACGCCACGAAGCAAACGTGCGGTGAGCGAGGGACCGATCAGCGTGGTCAGCAACTCATAAAACGTGGTCAGCAGCTCTTCACCAAAGAACAGTGCATCGACTTCGCTTTGCCCTGCGAGTACGGATTTGAGGGCAATCAGGTCCAGCGCGGCCTGCACACTGCCAAAGGTGCCGGCCAGATGCGAATGAGTAGAGGTGCACAGATGAAGGCTGCGGCGGTAGAGCGCGACAACCCCTTGCTGGCCGATGATCGGCGTCAGGGCTGCGTCCATATCTTGCAAAATTGAAACGATCGCTTGGGCGACCTTTGCATTCTCAGCGTTGGGCCTATCCCGGTGCGCCAAAGAAGCTACGATCTGACGGTGCTCTTCACTTTGCGTGGACATGGCTAACTGATATTTGATGACTAGTGCCGATGGTACTCCCTTTGAGACATTAATTGGACTTATCACATTCAGCATGTCGATTGCGCTCATTTATGATGCTGTAAGGGGTTATTTTTCAGCAGATTGTTATTTAATATCTGGCCTTTTGTTGCCTGGCGTATATGACTGGAATCGCTTGATCAGGTCGGGCACTAAATTAGTTCAGTCGATGGTGGATGTGCGCAACTTATAAAGGATCTCCATTCTTCATATGCATCGTTTGACGCAACGCGGCTTCATCCCATGAAGCTAAAAGACCTGCTTAATAAAAGCCATCATAATTTTATTAGAGGAACGTCGAAATAGCTGAGGTGATCGGGCGCTACAAAAAAACGGCAGTTTTAGAAAAAAGTAATTTACCGCCCTAAACTTCTAAGCAAACACTTATTAGTAGTTGAAGGCGGCGCATGACATACCAAAGAAAAGTCGAATCTACTGACGACTGTCTACACTTTCTGAGGCCATGTACCTTCCACGACTTGGGTGTCAACCGTCATAAATCGACGGCTGACAGTCCCATACAGGGTCCATCCGAGCATGGTGACAATACCGCCCAACATCATTGCATCGGCACCGGAGCTATAGAGCGCGTAGTAGCTATACGCAGCTGCGATATAGGCAATGCCATTGGTTAACATAGCCTTGCGAGGAGTGACACCAGCAGCCTTTTGAATGGTCATCAAGGCGGCCATTGACATCAAATATGGAACCAGGTTTGTCACCACCGCCAGGTTGACGATCATGTCGAACTGTTTGCTCAGGTCCGGGCTGATGGTCATCAGCGTCAACACACTCTGGCAGACCACCAGCACCAGCATGCCGACAATGGGTGTGCCGGACTTGGTCGTCTTGGCGAAAAGCTTCAGGAAATAGCCGACATCGGCCGAGCTTTTGAACACCTGGGCAATCGTGAACTGCCAGCCGAGCAGCGAACCGATACAGGCAATGATCATCAGCCCCATGACAATGTTGCCTATCAGTGGCGTGAACATGGTGGCGAACGCCAGCCCGAACGGCGCGGTGGAGGCCGCAAGGTCCATGTTCGGTACAATCCCGGCGATCACGTTAGTCGACGCGATATAGATGACCGCTGCGCCGATGGTCCCGCCCAATACTGCGATCGGCACATTACGCTCTGGATTTTCCACGGCGTCGGTGTTCGCACACGCCGATTCGAGGCCAAGAAAGGCCCACAGGGTTATCGAGATCGAAGCGCCTACCGCATGAAAAATAGGCATGTCGTGTGGGTTCCAGGCGGCGACGTACAGCGATGAATCGAACCAGAACCAGCCCAGTATCGAAACCCCCAGCACCGGAATGATGACGCCCATGATGGTGACATTGCCGATCTGACCGGTAATGTGCGGACCGCCAAAGTTGGCAATGGTGGTCAACCACAGCAGCACCACGGTAGCTACGGCGACACCGATAGGCGTCAACGTCACATGGAACAACTCCGTCGCATACCCTACTGCAGTAATCGCGATGGCTACGTTGGCGATCAGCAGCGACACGCCATAGGTATAGTTGGACATGAAGTTGCCGGAGCGACCAAAGGCGTATTCGGCATACCCTCCCATACCGCCAGGCTTGCGGCTGAAACGCCCGCACTTGGCGAAGGCATAGGCCAGGGCCAGCGAACCGAGTGCCGTCACGATCCACGAGAAAATCGATATCGTGCCCACTTGCGCAAGCTTGGACGGCAGCAGGACGATGCCCGACCCCAGCATGTTGATGGCCGTCAGCACGGTGAGCTGCACCACGCTCATCTTCTTCACGATAGTTCCCATATTTGAACTCCAAAAACGCTCCTTCGCGGAGCGCTGCTTTGCGGATAGACGAATACCGGGATGATTTTCCCGTGCCGTTTCGGGAACGTTTTATTGCTTGATGACGTATCCATACGCCCGAATGCGACCACCCTCTTCGGTCTTGAGGTAGACACCCTGTAATTCGGGATTGAAGCCAGGCAAGCGATTGATTGCATCCTGTAGCGCCAGGAAATAGCTCAGCGCCGCACCCGACCACACTTCACCGGGGACCACACACAGAACCCCCGGCGGATAAGGTAGAGCCCCCTCGGCGGCGATTCGTCCTTGGGCGTCTTCGAGTGCGATCAGTTCCACTTTGCCGCGCACGAACTCAAGATTCGCCTCGCGGGGGTCCATTACCACTGTGGGCATGTGAGCTTTGCGGAACATGTCCTTTTGCAATTGTTTGACGTTATGTCCTGCGTAGAGCTGGTGCATTTCCAGGCACAACTGGCGGATGCTGTAGTCCTTGTAGCGTGCTTCGTGGGCGCGATAGATACCCGGCAACACTTCGGCCAGTGGCGCGTCGTCGTGGATAAAACGCTCGAAGCGCGCGATCTGCGCGACCAGGTGCTGCATCTTGGCCTGGCTTTCGGCTGGCGTGAGCAAGAACAGAATGGAGTTCAGATCGCTTTTTTCCGGGACCATGCCGTACTGGCGCAAGAACGTGGCGAGGACTCCGGCATGGATGCCGAACTCCGTGTATTCGCCCGTCGTCGCATCAATGCCTGGGGTGGTGAACAACAATTTGCACGGATCGATGAAGTATTGATTCTCGGTATAACCCTCGAAGGCGTGCCAGCGCTCCTCGGGATGAAACATGAAGAACCGCCGGTTAGTAGCGATTTCATCGGTTGGATAATCCTGCCAGTAACGCCCGTCGATGGTCGGCGGCACGAAAGGCCTGATCAAGGTGCAGTTATCCATCACCAATTTTCGGGCTTCAATGCCGGCGCGAACGCACTCGTCCCAGAGCCGGTGACCACTGCGACCGCTGTGCATCCGCGCATTGACATCGAGTGAGGCAAACAGCGGGTAAAACGGGCTAGTGGACGCCTGGGCCATGAACGCGTTGTTCAGACGATGATGATTGCAGTAGCGCTCCTGGCCTTTGATGTGGCGATCCTTTTTGTGGATCTGCGACGCCTGGGAGAAGCCCGCCTGCTGCTTGTGAATCGACTGTGTGACGAAGATACCGGGATCGTCCGGTCCCAGTTCGAGCAGCATCGGCGAGCAGTCCTTCATCATCGGAATGAACTGCTCATAGCCGACCCACGCCGAGTCGAAGAGGATGTAGTCGCACAGATGGCCGATGCTATCGACCACCTGCCGAGCGTTGTAGATGGTGCCGTCGTAAGTGCCCAACTGAATCACGGCCAGCCGGAATGGCCGGGGAGCGTCTGCCTTATCTGGCGCAACCCGGCGCAATTCGTCACGCAGGTAGGATTCGTCAAAACAGTGCGCATCGATACCGCCAATGAAGCCGTAGGGGTTACGTGCGGTTTCCAGGTACAGCGGTGTAGCACCGGCTTGAAACAAGGCGCCCTGATGGATTGACTTGTGATTGTTGCGATCGAACAGCACGACATCGCCCGGAGTCAGCAAGGCGTTGGTCACGACCTTGTTCGACGCTGAAGTGCCATTCAAGACAAAATAGGTTTTGTCTGCGTTGTAGACTTTCGCGGCACGCTTTTGCGCTTCCAGAGGCGCCCCTTCATGGATGAGCAAATCGCCCATTTCCACGTCGGCGTTACAGCGGTCGGCACGAAACAGCGTCTCGCCAAAGAAGTCGAAGAATTGGCGACCCGCCGGGTGCTTGCGAAAGAACTGTCCGCCTTGATGCCCCGGGCAAGCAAACGTCGAGTTACCGCGCTCGACATAGTGTTTGAGCGCACCGAAGAAAGGCGGCAGCAATGCTTCCTCGTATTGACTGGCCGCTGTTTCCAGTTTGTCGCCGTAGTACTCGGCCTTCCCGGTGCCCAAGTCGAACACTCCGCTGATTTGCAGCAGGACGTGTTCAATGCTTGGCAGGTTTTCCCGAGACAGTTCGTCCTTGGCGCTGACGGCAAAGAAAATCGGGATATCGAATCCAGATCGACTGATGACATCGAGCAAACCGTTTTGAACATCCGCGCCGGTAATTACTGCGGCGGCAACATCCGTCAGGTCGGTTTGAGAAAAGTCCACGACTTCGCGCGAGGTTAAAAAACTGCTACGTGAGGCTGCGTTAGCGGCCACTTTTAGTTTATTCACCGATTTTATCTCTGAGGAAGGCCTGAGCGCCCAGTGATGGAGCCTGCACCTGGGTTGTTATGCAGCGGACCAGATAACGCCCCTCCTCCACTTCGACGCCATGGGTGTCATGAGTGAACCCGGGGAAATGCCGGTCAAAGCTTTCCAATGCGTTGAGGTAGCCGAGTACCGCACCATCGGCTGCGCCAGCGTTTTCACCCGGCATCAACAATGGAATACCCGGCGGATAAGGTACGACGGCAGTCGCCACGGTACGGCCCGCCATATTTTCGAGGGACACAATTTCAAGGTTGCCGCGTACCAGCTGCTCATAAGCCATTACTGGGCTCAGATCAGGTACCGGTAACATCGAGAATGCTTGTGACATTGTTTCGGTGGTGCGCAACTCGACCATCGTGACAAACATGGTTTCACAGAGGTCACGTAGCCCCATGCCCTGATAACGGAGCGGATGTGCGGCCAGCAGCCCGGGCAGTACTCGATCCAAAGGGGCGTTGGCGTCGTAATCGCGCTTGAAGTCGAGCAATGCATTAACCAGCGTCCCCCACTTGCCCTTGGTGACGCCGATGGAGAACAGCACCAGAATGGTGAAATCGGTGGTTTTCTCGACCACGATGCCCTGCCGATCCAGGTAGGCCGTGACCACTTGGGCAGGTATACCAAGCTCGCTCATGGCGCCGCCCGGCAGAATACCCGGCGTGGTAATCGAGACCTTGATCGGGTCGAGCAGGCAATAGCCATCCTCTATGTCGCCAAAGCCATGCCAGGCGGCATTGGGCTTGAGGACCCAGCAAGCCGGGTCGCTCGCCAGCAAGGCCTCGTCGACGATATGAAAAGGTACAGTCTGGCCTGTATCGGGAAGGGTCACCGTGTCCGGTTGCCAGACATTGAAAAACCACTCGCCGCGGCCTTGAAATTCGCCATTGAGCCGGGCGAGCATGCGCCGAAAGGCAATCGCCTCGCGAATGGCATCGCCTGTCAGGGCCTTGCCGCCCGGGCCGTCCATCATCGCGGCGCTGACATCATTGGAGGCAATGATGGCGTAATTCGGCGACGTCGAAGCGTGCATCATGAACGACTCGTTGAATCGTGCATGATCGATAGGGCGCCGGCCGTCTCGAACATGAATCATTGAGGCCTGGGACAAAGCCGCCAATAATTTATGAGTGGACTGGGTGGCAAACACCGTCGGCCGGTCTGTACCGTGATCGCCCGGCTCGCCATGCATGGCGAAACGTTCGCGATAAATCGGATTAAAGCGTGCATAGCCGAACCAGGCTTCGTCGAAATGCAGTCGGTCGACGCTTGCACCCAGCAGCCCCTCGACTCGCGATACGTTGTAGCAGAGGCCGTCGTAGGTAGAGTTGGTGATGATCGCGTGCATCGGCGTCGGGTCTGTCCCATCACTCACCAGCGGGTTGTTGGAGATGCTCTCGCGGATCGCCTCGACGGTCATGTGCTGTGGGGGGATTGGCCCGATCAAACCGTAGTGGTTACGCAGAGGCACCAGATAGGTTGGTATCGCCCCAGACATCGTCATGGCGTGCTCGACCGACTTATGGCAGTTGCGATCACACAGGGTGACTTGGCCGCGGGTCACGCTGGCCATCAGGATTACCCGATTGGAGGTCGAAGAACCGTTGGTGACATGGTAGGTACGATGGGCGCCGAAGACCCTGGCCGCATACACTTCGCTGGCGCCGATGGGGCCGGAGTGGTCGAGCAACGAACCAAGTTCACCGACGGAAATCGACAAGTCGGAACGGAACAGGTTTTCACCAAAAAAATCGAAGAACGCGCGTCCCACTGTCGACTTCAAAAAGGCCGTGCCACCGGTGTGTCCCGGGGTGTGCCAGGAGTATTCATAGACTTGGGAAAAGCGTACAAGCGCGCCGAACATTGGCGGCAATACCTCGTCCCGATAGCGCTGGATGGCGGCGATGATTCGCCCACCGATAAAGACGCTGGTGTCTTCCAGCAGCCAGATGAAATCATCCGATTTCTGCATGGCATCCAGCCCAATGGTGGCTGCACTGCTGCGGTCGGCCAGGAGAAAAATCGGCACCGCTTCACTGCGTTCACGTACGGCATCCAGCACGCTCATTGCTATCTCATGGCTGTCGTCCAGACTCAGGTCCCAATCGAGCAAGACACATTGCACCATCGGGTCGGAGTGGATGATGGCAATCGCATCCAGTGCCGATTGCGCCAATATGACTTCCACCTGACGCCCTTCCAATACCTCGGCTAACTCTCTCACCGCGCGGCCTGCCGCCGTTTTATTCGAAAGCTCTTCATGTATGAGTAAGACTTTCATACCGAGACGTCGTTGCTTCTCAAGGGGCATCGCAACCTCCAGATTGGATAAATGAAACCGGGACCGATTAAAGAACTCTAATTCCCTCATCAATCGTGAAAACTGTATGCAGTTGACGACGAACTATGATCAACGGAGGAACCATGCTTTGGAGTATTGGTTTACGAAATTCCGCTGGAATTAGTTTGTTTAATTGTTTTCAGCACGGCGTGCCCGGCACAATCCAAGATTTCATTTATTCGGTGAGAGGGGTGGCGAAATCTCCCCCACAACAATCCACACAGAGGTCACCACATTAATTGAGAAGTAAACTCAGGGCATGAAATATTTGACTGTTGGGTTTGAATGCCCATTTTTCAGAAATCCGCTCTGAAAATCACATTGACAGCCAGTACTGCTTTTCCCCATAACTCTTTTCCTTCCCCGCAATCATAATGCTCGCGCTTAACTCGGGAAAGCATCGGAATCTACTTACGCAACACCCATAAAACCAGGGCTCGACCACAGGAAAAGAGCGACAGTCTTTATAGAACTGGCGCCGTCATGAGTAAATATACTCAAATCATTCATCGAACCCTTGGAACCCTTGTTTCATCGCTAAACCTTGTTGGTATCAGCCTCGCTGACAAAACGTTTCAAGCTGCGGTATATCGATAATTTCGACGCTACGGCCTTCGAAAGTCATCAGACGTAGAGCGCGCAAGCGCGCAATAGCCCGGCAAATCGTTTCGGCCCTCACGCCAATGAACGATGCAATATCCTCACGCGACATTCGCAAAAGAAAGCAGTGTGCAGAGTACCCCCTTACTGCAAAGCGCCTGGAGAGGTCGAGCATGAAGATTGCCAAGCGCTCTTCTGCGGTGCAGTGGCCCAAAGTGATTAGCATATTCTGGCTGCGGATAAGCTCCCTGCTAAGCATTCTGTTCAAGTTTAACTGCAATACGGGGATATCCCGAGCAAGATTTGCCAGCCGTTGACAAGAAATAAGATTCACTTCACTGTCTTCCAAAGCCGACACCGTGCATATATGCCGTTCGCCAGTGATCACTTCCAAGCCCATAGGTTCTCCGGACATCGTAAATCCGGTGACCAAACTATGACCTTGTTCGCTTACAAGGGTTGTCTTAAAACTGCCACGCCGAACAAAATATAAATACTGCGACGGATCTCCCGCGCGATACAGCTCTATGCCTTTACTAATACGAACTTTATGAATGATTAATTCGTCAAAACGTTCACGGTCTTCCTCAGAGCAGTGCGACGACAAAAACACTTCATGAATGGTGGATTGATCAAGGGTTTTTATTGAAGGGTAAGACCGCGCAAAATGTGGCGTCAACGGTCGTACTTGTCCGGTATTGAGCAGCATCATGCGCACTCCAGCATTTTATGGACATCCATCAGCCGCCGTTATCCGAAGGCCGGCGTCAGGTCGAGTTCATGAATGATTTCGTTATCGCCAGTAGACGGGTAGCGGCTGTGGAACCCAAGGCTTCGCGCCAGGCGATGCATACCGAAGTTGTTGGTCTGATGAATCGACATCATTTTATTGAAGCCATTACGTCGCGCCGCAACGATCAAGTGCTCCATCAATAGCGTTCCCATGCCTTGACGTTGCCAGTGATCCGCGACAACTACCGCACACTCACATTGTCGGCCATCGGCAGTGACGGCATAGCGGCTGATTCCGACAGCGGACAGATGGCCGTTTTCGTGAACCATCGCGATGTATGCCATGCGATTACGATAATCCACGTCCATCATCTGATCCAGGAGTGGCACATTCTCTTGCCCTATCGCCCCGAAAAAACGAGTACGAAAAGACTCGGCGGACAGCTGGTTAATGAAACCGAACTCGAGTTGGCGATCTTGCTCATGCAATGGACGGATGAGTACGTGGGTGCCGTCGTTCAAGGCTTCGATCCAGTGCTCATCGGGTGACGCGTGGCCCAGCGCCGCCAGAATTTTTTCTACTGCATAGTCAGTCAACATGATGAGCACCTGTATCAAGGAATGGGAAAGTGACGTCAGGGAATGAGTTGCCAGGTATGGCGGGCAATTTCTTCGTCTTCCCGCGAGTCAAAAACGCGCACTGTGCAGGTGGACTCAAGGGTACTTATCAGGTCACTGCCTGACTGGTTCAGCGCGCTATCCAAGTGCAAACCGGTCCAGGTCAGCCCATTACAAATATTCGCGCGTACCTCGGCATCGTTCTCGCCGATCCCCCCGGTGAAAACCAGTGTGTCGATGCCGCCAAGCACCGCCATCATTGCGGCGATCTGCTTGGAGGCCGAATAACAGAACATCGCGATTGCCAGTCGGGCGTCTGCCTGAGTAGGGGACGCGATCTTTAGCGAGCGCATGTCAGCGCTGAGTCCAGAGATGCCAAGCAAACCGGATTGCCGATCAACCAGCGTCTCTACCGCCGCCACATCAAGTCCTTTCTGGCGTATCAGGTAAATCAGCACCCCGGGGTCCAAGTCGCCGCTGCGAGTGCTCATGATCATTCCGCCGCAGGGTGTCAGGCCCATGCTGGTGTCGACTGATTGACCAGCACGCACTGCAGTGATGCTCGCTCCGTTACCCAGATGGGCGATGATCAGACGCCTGGGCAGACTGGACCCGAACCGCCGGACAATGGACTCGCAAGACAGCCCATGAAAGCCATAGCGCTGGATTCCCTGCTCGCGAAGTTCTTTGGGCAATGCCAACACGCAGGCAACCTCAGGCATTTGTGCGTGAAATCCCGTGTCAACGCACACCACCTGTGCAACCTCCGGGAAGTGTCTGGAGGTTTCCTCAATGACAGACAGCGCCATCGGCGTGTGCAAAGGCGCAAAGCCAATCACCTGTTGCAGTTGCTCAAGCACCTGTTTGTTGATGCGACATGGCTGGCGTAGCGCCGGGCCACCATGTACGACGCGATGCCCGATGCCATCCAAAGGTCCTGATTGCGTCTGCTCCAGCAACCGTTCAACCTCATGCAACGCGTGCTTCGTTGTGATCATGGGCACTGATTCTCCAACGAGTGGTTGCTGGTGTGCGTTGATCGCTTCAAAGCGCCCGGCTTGGGTGCCGAGCGCCTGTGCTTCACCTGAAATCAACTTCTGGACGCGATCACCCGTGACTCGATAAACACCAAACTTCAGTGAAGACGAGCCGCTGTTGAGCGCTAAAATCAGACGCTCCCGTCCCGACGCCAACTCGCCGTCCGGTTCGGCATTTGTCAGGTTTAGACTGTCCATTGCCAATCCCGCACCTGCGGCAGATCTTCGCCATGCTCGCTGATGTAACGTTTGTGGCACTGGATCATCGTCCAGTAACGTTCTCGCGCACGGTCCACCTCACTACGCAGGCGCGGGATGCGTTCGATAGCGTCCAGGGCCAACTGATAACGATCCAGGTTGTTGAGCACTACCATGTCGAACGGCGTGGTGGTCGTACCCTCATCACGGAAACCGCGCACGTGAAAATTGTCATGATTGGCTCGTCGATAGGTCAACTTGTGAATCAGCGCGGGGTATCCGTGAAAAGCAAAAATGACGGGTCTGTCGTTGGTAAACAACTCGTCGAAATCATTGTCCTGAAGGCCATGGGGATGCTCGTCATTGGGCTGCAAAACCATGAGATCAACTACGTTGACCACCCGAATTCGAATGTCGGGGATGTACTCACGCAACAGCATGACGCTGGCCAGGGTCTCAAGCGTCGGTACGTCGCCGGCACAGGCCATAACGACATCCGGCCCCTCCGGCCCCTCAGTCCCCGCCCAGTTCCAGATCCCGGCTCCGGCAGTGCAATGACGAATGGCGGATGGCATGTCCAGCCACTGCCACTCCGGTTGCTTACCGGCAATAATCAGGTTGATGTAGTCGTGACTGCGCAAGCAGTGATCAGTGACCGACAATAAGCAATTGGCATCCGGCGGCAGGTAGATGCGCACGGTGTCGGATTTCTTGTTGGCGACGTGATCGATAAACCCCGGATCCTGATGCGAAGAGCCATTGTGGTCCTGGCGCCAGGTGTGTGAAGTCAGGAGGTAATTGAGTGAAGCGACGGGTTTGCGCCAGGGAATTGCTTTAGATTCTTTGAGCCACTTCGCGTGCTGGTTGAGCATTGAGTCGATGATATGGATGAACGCTTCATAGCAGGAAAACAGGCCGTGGCGACCGGTTAACAAGTAACCTTCAAGCCACCCCTGGCACAAGTGTTCGCTCAGGACTTCCATCACGCGTCCATCGGCGCTGAGATTGAGATCGACCTCTTCAATCCTGGCCATCCAGGCTTTGCCGGCCACCTGATACACAGCGTCCAGGCGATTCGATGCAGTCTCGTCAGGACCGAATAGCCGAAAATTGCCGGATGCGAGATTGCGCTGCATGACGTCTCGCAAGTAGTTACCCAGTACGCGGGTCGCTTCCGCCCTGACCGCACCGGGTCGGTTAATGGGCACGGCATAATCGTGAAAGTGTGGCAGCGATAATGGCCGTAACAACTCTCCCCCGTTGGCATGAGGGTTGGAACCCATACGCTGATGACCGGTCGGGGCCAGTTCAGCCAGATCTGCACGGAGCTGGCCGTTCTTGTCGAATAGATCTTGGGGCCGATAACTGCGCATCCACGACTCAAGCAGTTGCAGGTGCTCAGGTTTGCTGAAGTCGGCAATCGGGACCTGGTGTGCACGCCATGTGCCCTCTACAGGCAGCCCGTCGACCCACTTGGGTCCGGTCCAGCCTTTGGGTGTGCGCAGGATAATCATCGGCCAGGTGGGACGTTGCGGTCTTTCACTTCTGAGGGCCTGACGGGCAGTCGTCTGAATGTCACGAATGCTCTGCATGACGATATCGAGCGTGGCTGCCAGTGCTTGATGCACCAGTAACGGATCATCGCCCTCGACGACATAAGGCTCATAGCCATAGCCACGCATGAGCGCGATCAGTTCTTCATGAGGAATACGTGCCAATACACTCGGATTGGCAATCTTGAAACCGTTGAGATGCAGGATGGGGAGTACGGCGCCATCCCTGATCGGGTTGAGGAACTTGTTCGAGTGCCAACTGGCTGCCAGCGCGCCGGTCTCCGCTTCACCATCACCAATCACACAGGCAACGATCAACTGAGGATTGTCGAACGCCGCCCCGAAGGCATGCACCAGGGAGTAACCCAGCTCACCTCCTTCATGGATGGATCCGGGCACTTGCGCCGAGACGTGACTGGAAATCCCGTTTGGCCAGGAAAATTGACGGAAGAGCCTGCACAACCCGTTGTGATTACGCTCTATCGCTGGATAACGCTCGGTATACGAGCCCTCAAGGTACGTCTGCGCAACGATACCGGGGCCGCCATGGCCAGGGCCCGCAATGAAAATCATGTTGAGGTCAAAGGCCTTGATCACGCGGTTGAGGTGCACATAAAGCAAGTTCAGACCCGGTGTCGTCCCCCAATGTCCCAGCAGTCGTGGCTTGAGGTGTTCAAGTAACAAGGGCACTTCAAGCAAAGGATTGTCTTGCAGATAAATCTGCCCGACGGACAGATAGTTGGCTGCACGCCAATAGGCATCCATGTCCTGCAACTGTTGAGTCGTAATTCCCTGGCGCATTGTTTTCTCCTTAACGGGTGGCTATCAGCTATACAGCCGACGGAACACCGCGGGTAACAGATCCGGCAGATCTTCTGCCAGTAGTCCGGGACCAAATTCGGCAGCCGCCGCACCGTGCAACCAGACTCCCGCTGCGGCACTGTCAAAGGCCGACATTCCTTGCGCTAGCAGACCCAGAATAATTCCACTCAAGACATCGCCCGTCCCAGCGGTGGCTAAAGTTGGCGGTGCATTGGCGTTGATGATTGCTCTGCCGTCGGGGGCGGCGATCACGGTGTCACTGCCTTTGAGGACCACGACTGCCCCGCAACGCCGGGCAGCGGCTCGGGTGCGGGTCAGCTTGTCGCCAAAGGGATCAAAAACCCGGCGGAACTCGCTCTCATGGGGCGTCAACACGCATGGACCGTGAATGGCTCGATCCAGCGCGCCGGGTTCATCCTGGAATGCGGTGATCGCATCGGCGTCGATGATGGTTGGGCGGCCAGTGGCAAGCATTGCCAGAGCATGACCGAAGGTTTCCTTGTCAACGCCGGCACCCGGGCCAATCAACCAAGCGGAAAAGCGGCTGCCATTGAGCAAGTGACCGAAGTCTTCCGGCGTCAGCCATGGACGTACCATGATGCTGTCCAGCACTGTGGCATAAATGGGAAACGCTATTTCAGGCACCGCAATGGTCGTGAGACCCGAACCGGCTCTCGCTGCACCTCTGGCAGCCATTCGAGCCGCCCCCGTCATTGGATACCCGCCGAAAATCAGGGCATGGCCACGGCTGTGTTTGTCGGTGTCCGACGTGGCTCGCGGCAGGTTGGCCAACCACAGTGCTGGATGATTTTCATATGTTTGGGGCGCGATGGCATCGAGCACCGCTTTCGGGGTGCCAATGTCCGCAACGATCACTTCGCCACACAAGTCTCGCCCTGGTAGCAGCAGGTGGCCTGGTTTCTTGCGGAAAAAAGTCACGGTCAGCACTGCCGGAACCGCCCCTAGCGATTCACCGCTATCGCCCATCACGCCGCTAGGCGTATCGATTGCGACAATGGGGACAGTGCCATGGCTGGCGGCGGCAAGCGTTTCCAGCGCCTGGTCTTGCAGTGGGCGACTGAGGCCTGCGCCGAATAGAGCATCAACGATTAACTCGGCACCTTCGAGCACCTCGGGACTCAACGCTTCAACTTCCCCAACCCATCGTTGGGCATGCTGCCGCGCTTCGTCCTTGAGGCTGAATCGGCTCCCCAGCATTGCCACCCTCACCGGCCAGCCTGCTTCTGCCAGCACGTGGGCGGTGACGAAACCATCACCACCGTTATTACCTGGCCCGCACAGCACCAACACAGGTCTCGGTGTCCAGTGGCACTCGATTTCGTGCGCCACTGCCGCACCGGCATTGGCCATCAATTCAAAAGACGACACACCGGCAGCGACCGAGCGCCGATCGGCTTCGGCCATCTGCCCAACGGTAAGTAAGGCGCACTGGCGATTTGTCAGCACAGACTCGGAAATCAACATGTTCATGCTCTACCACTCTTTCAAACCGCACTGAAGTCGATAACCACACGCGATGGAACATCTCCGTGTTCGAGGCGCTCGAAAATCTGGTTGATCGCCGACAACGGCTGCAACTCGATGTCTGCCTTGACCTTGCCCTGAGCAGCAAAGGTCAGCGCCTCGGCCATGTCCTGACGAGTGCCGACAAACGAGCCGCGAACGGTGATGCAGTTGGCGACCACATCGAACAGCGGCACCGGAAACTCACCGGGCGGCAACCCCACCAGCACGCAAGTCCCGTGTTTACGCGTCATGGCGACGCCTTGATTGAATGCGCTGAGCGAGGGCGCGGTGATAAGCACGCCATGACCACCGCCGCCAGTAGCCTCTTTCGCCGCTTCGACCGGGTCGCCTTTTTTGGCATTAACCACGGCATCGGCTCCAAGTCGGGTGGCATGGGCCAGTTTGCGGTCATCAATATCAACGGCGCAGACTCGCAGCCCCATGGCCTTGGCATATTGAACAGCCAGGTGGCCCAGTCCCCCCACACCGGAAATCACAATCCACTGCCCCGGCCGGGCCTCGGTTTCCTTGATGCCTTTGTAAGTCGTGACGCCGGCACAAATGATTGGCGCGGCCTCTCTCGGATCAAGGCCATGGGGAATGTGTGCGACGTAGTTCGGGTCTGCCAGAATGTATTCGGCAAAGCCTCCATTCTTTGTGTAGCCACCGAATTGTGCTTGGGCACACACCGTCTCCCAGGCCGACAGACAGTATTCACAATGCCCGCAGGCCGAATACAGCCACGGCACACCGACCCGCTCGCCTTCCTTGACACTGGTTACTCCGGCCCCGAGGGCTGTGACGATACCGATGCCTTCGTGTCCCGGAATAAAAGGCAAACCCGGTTTGAGCGGCCAGTCGCCACGGGCCGCATGCAGGTCGGTATGACAAACCCCGCAGGCCTCGGTACGAACCAGAATCTGCCCGGGACCGGGGGTTGGAATATCGCAACGTTTAAGCACCAGCGGCTGGCCGAATTGTTCAACGACGGCAGCCAGCATTTGGAGTGTCATGGGAGCTTCCTTTTTGATGGGTCCCGTACATGGGGCCACATGAAGTGACAAGCAGGTCCAGAAGGTGGGCCGATTTCCGGTGTGCGCTGCACCTTGCGTATCAACTGGCGGCGGACAAACCCAAGCCCCTGACCGCTTCAATCATGCTCGACATGACGACCTAAGCGGGCACGAATTAGCGCAGAACTCGGCGCCTTGAGTGGGCGCGACGCGGCCTTAAACCGGAGCGTCAACGGAGACGTAACGCACCAGTTTTTTGTTAACGAAGGTCTGGATGCCTATATCGCCCAACTCACGCCCGTAACCGGAGTTCTTAATCCCTCCGAAGGGCAATTCAGCATCTGACCAACTGATGTTGTTGATAAACACCATGCCGGTATCGATCCGGCTGGCGAGTCGCAGACCACGGCCCACGTCTCTTGTGAACACCGAGCCACCCAGGCCGAAATCCGAGTCATTGGCTAGCGCGATCGCCTCTTCTTCATCCTTGACCCGGAAAAAAAGCACGACAGGGCCAAAGAATTCATCTCTGAAAGCCGGATTGTCGGGCGCGATGTTGGTCAGGATGGTCGGACTCATGTAAGCGCCCGGACGACGAATTCTCTCGCCGCCAAGCAGTACCTCGGCGCCGTTAAACACAGCGTCTTCGACCTGCGCCAGCAACTGCTGCAGGGCCGACTCTGTCGACATGGGCCCCAGTGTCGTGCTCTCGTCCATCGGGTTGCCTGGCTTAAGCGCAGCCAGTGCTGCCTGAAAGCGCTCAATAAATACATCTGCGACTTCTTCAAGCACGATAAAGCGCTTGGCGGCGCAACAGGTTTGCCCGCAGTTGTACATACGCCCCCAGACCGCCCAGTTGACGGCGAGGTCAAGGTCGGCGTCCTCCAGTACGATAAACGCGTCGCTGCCGCCCAGTTCCATCGATGAAGGCTTGAGGTTGGCTCCGGCCCGCGCCGCGAGACTGCGGCCGGCGGCTACGCTACCCGTAAGGGCGACACCTTTGACGCGTGCGTCGTCCACCACGCGGTCCGACTGCTCATGGGAAATCATCAGGTTGGTGTAGAGGCCCAAGGGTGCTCCGGCCTCGACCAACAGCGACTCGAAAGCCATCGCGCATTGCGGAACACAACCGGCGTGCTTGACCACCAACACATTGCCCGCCATGAGATGCGGCCCTGCGACACGTGCCAATTGGTAAAAAGGAAAGTTCCAGGGTTCAACGCCGAAAATCACCCCGATAGGGCTGCTTTCCATATGGGCTTCGCCCTGTTGGGGGTGGAGTCTTTGGCGTGCCAAAAAGCGCTCAGCATTTTTTGCGTAATAGTCCAGGATATCGGCGCTGAAGGTCACTTCACCACTGGCTTCGCTGATGCGTTTCCCCATCTCCAATGTTGCCAGTCGAGCCAGGTCTTCAACCCTGGAGTGCATCAGTTCTGCCGCCCTGCCAATCACTGCGGCACGTTGCGCATAAGAGGTATGTTTCCAGCTCTGAAAACAATGCTCTGCGGCCGCAAGCTTTTCTTCCAACTCGAGATCGCTGATTTGTTCAAAGCTTTCCAGCAACTGGCCGTCACTGGGATTAACACTTGTATAAGCCATGACGAATGCCTTCACTTGAGTGAACACAGGCCGATGGATTTCGGCTGAGAGCCCACAAGGGTTATTCCCTATGGGAGTGCTCTGGTAGTGGCTAAATGCGCAGTTCTCTCGAAACGAAAGCGCCGTGATTTCAATCCCCGAGCACAGCTCGCACCGCATCGATGTCGTGGCTGCTGCCATGCACCATTAATAAATACTCGTCAGCCTTGAGGGCGGTTTCGTATTTGATGACCTGGTCTTTGCTTAACCCCATATTTAATAGCGCTGCGCCGAGTGCGGAGACACCGCCGACAATCACAGCGCCCTCCAGCGCACTCACCAACAGGGCCACCAAAGGACCCGCCAAGGCAACGAGCCCCAGGCCAGGCAGGAAGAAAAATGCCGGCGTAATAAGAAGCCCCCAGACACTGCCCCAAAGAGCTCCCATAGCGCCCCAAGACTTCACTTTGTCTCCCAACTGGTAAAAGCCGATCGGGTGTTCTTCCGTGTGATAGCCCTTACCCACGATTGAGAGTTTCTTTACGTCAAAGTCTGCCTGGCTCAGAGCACGTATCGCACTTTCGGCTTCGGCATGGGTTTTAAAGATGTAGAAATCAGAACGGTTAATGCTCATGGTCTGAAGCCTGCTCATGGGGACGTATCTGAAAACGGTGCAAGACACACGCGTCCTGTTGCCGAACACCACATGAGGATCAGTAGCTGACGATGATGTTGTTCTGCACATTCTTGACGCCAGCCGCACTCCAGGCTGAATGCATTGCCAACTCTCGCTCCGCCCAATTGTCGACTGTCCCGGACAAGGTCACATCGGCACCGTGGACTTCGACCGTAATCTTCTGCGAATCGATAATTGCCCGACGTTTGAGCGCTTCAGTGATCTCGACCTTAACGCCTCTTACCGAAACCGCGGATTTGATTGAAATGTTGTTATTGATACCCTTGACGCCCATCAGGTTTCGGACTGCACCTTCCGCTTCCCTGCGTTGGTATTCCCACTCCACGTCCCCCGTCAAACTCACCCAACCGCCTTCAACCTGAATCTTGATAGAGTCTTTGGGTAGATTGGTTGCCCACTCCAGGGCGCTATCGGCAGAACGCGCGACATCGGCATCATTACGCTGGCTCAAGCCTGGGAGCTTCACGTCCATTTCCACGGCCAGCGCACGAACACCCGAGATCTTCTGTACGGCTTGCTCGGCGGCCCACTTCTCGACGTAACTGTTGACGTGTCCGGCGAGGGTCACGATGCCATCCTTGACCTCAACACCGATCTGTTCGGCGTTGACCGAGGGCTCCCAGCGCAACTCCGCAAGGATGTCGTTTTTCAGTTCCTGATCGGTTTTCATGAATTCAATCCCGAATTATGTGGTTGCCGCTGCGGCTTTTGTCACAAGGCCGCTCATCAATCAGACCCCGTGGCTTCAACGTCAAAGCAGTCGTTGCAGCTGCGCAGTGGCAGAGTCAATCAAGTTAGGCGCCTGATTTGCTCATGAGTAGCCTCGGAAACTACCTACACTCTCGGCTGAAGCCATCGCACAGCAGGCCAACTGCAATGAGCAAATTCATGCGTCGTCATGCCGAAACCCATACCAGCAGCCGTATAGGCTGGCTCAGAGCGGCTGTGCTGGGGGCAAACGATGGAATTGTGTCGACCGCCAGCCTGTTAATCGGCGTTGCAGCCGCCAGTACCACGCACAACGCGCTGATCGTGACGGGTGTCGCGGGGCTCGTAGCGGGCGCTATGTCGATGGCGGCAGGTGAGTACGTTTCCGTGCACTCCCAGGCCGATACCGAGCACGCTGACTTGGCAAGAGAGAAAAAAGAGATCGAAACAAAGCCTGCGGCTGAACATCAAGAGCTGGCACATATCTACGTCGGCCGAGGGGTTGAGCCTGAACTGGCCAGACAGGTGGCCATCCAGTTAATGGCGCACGATGCCCTGGGTTCACACGCCCGAGATGAACTGGGTATTTCCGAGGAGCTGAGTGCCAAGCCTCTTTCCGCAGCGTTCGCGTCTGCGACGAGTTTCACCGTCGGCGCCATTTTGCCGGTCACCGTAACGCTGATAGTGCCGCTTCAGAGCGTGATCCTTTGGATATCGATCATGTCACTTGTTTTCCTCGCCACATTGGGCGCCGTCGCCGCAAAAGCCGGGGGCGCTCCCTTGCTGGCGGGGGCCTGGAGGGTGACATTTTGGGGAGCTTTGGCGATGGTTATTACCGCTGTGGTTGGCAGACTCTTCGGGGCGATTGTCTAGCGCTAAAAACGTGGTTGTCACGATTCAGGAGGGGGAACAAATCATCGTCAGGAATTCATTTTCAACACTGACACCAGAAGGCGCTTTGTCATCCGAAAGGATCAGCTCGCCGCTGTAATAGGCAAAATAAACCGAATTTGTCGTTCCTCGCTGGCGAGCAAAACTACACACGGCAAGGTCACGGCGCTCGGTATTCACTGCGGTCGCGTAGAGCGGGTCGAACACCCATCCGTCGCCCTCCAGCCCGGTCAGCGCTTTGGTCTTGGCTACGTAGTCGTCCTTGGCGGTAACCGGCACCTTGATGCGGGGCTGACTGAGGTTTTCGATCGAGTCCGGCGTGGTCATTTTTTTTTCAGTCGGAGCATGTACGCAGCCGACAAGGCAAGCACACATCAGACTCAGCAAAATACTCATTTTCATAGCGGTGCCATTCAATTGAATTGGAATGCGCCTGTCGTTAATTGGCGCGACCGGCCTTTTTGAGCATAAGTTGTGCGCGCGCATTGGCTTCGTCTGCCGATTTCTTTGCCTCCAGGGCTGCACGCAGTGCCTGATCTGCTTTGGCCGCCGACTGATCCGCGTGCACTCTGGCCGCTGTTGCCATGTCTTCGGCGCCGCTTATCCGGGCGTCAATCTCCTGTCGGCGGTGACTGCAACCGGCAGTCATCGCCAAGACCACGATCAATGAAGTAGTCAGGGTGAGTTTTCTCATGGTGTCACTCCTTGGCGCCTGAATAGGCGTAGTTCGGTCTGCCGATGCAGAGAGATCACCCTATTCGGTAGTTGGCTCTGAAAGAAGGCTCGGAAACTACCTAGGCAAGGGATATGCAGATCCGCAGCACTTAAACACCCATGTCATGCAACGCCTTGAAGGCCTTGAACAAGACACGAGGATCCGTCGCGCCCTTGTAGACTTTTGGCGGTTTGCGTTTGAGCCCCAGCAAACTGGAAACTGCGCATTGCGCAGTACGTATCGAGTACTCCACGGTGAAGACGACGTCGTTAGGCAGTTCACAGTACTGCCCTATAAAGGCCAGGTTTTTGTATCCCTCGGGCACGACCTGAGGTCGATCGCCCTCCTCTCTCGGCATGAACTGACTGGTGATGAACGGCATCATGCAGGGAATGCAGATTGCGCTTTTCAGGATGGCCTGGCTGTCTGAACCAAAGTGCAGATGCCCAAGCAACTCCGTCATGATTTCCCGCCCGGTACAGGCAGACATCGGGATATTGACGAAATTGCCCGGGACGTCGACATGCAACCCGTAGCCCCAAAACACGCTGACTTCCTCGGGCTGGTCAATAAAGTGAGGCTGGAATGGCACCACTATCGACATCAACCAGTTGGACTCAGGAAAGGTTATTAAACCGCCCTCCCCCGGTACGTTGCCGGTAAATTCCACGGTCCGTCGCAAAAAGACCGGATCGCTGAGGGTCGTCGTGAACGATACCCACTTGGTCGCATCGATATGATTGGAAAACACCTGTGGGTGGCCGAACTCGGGCCTGCCTTTTGCCAATGTTTCCCAAAGAGCCCAAGCGCCTTTGATCGCTTTGCTTTTCAATTGCGGAGCTTGATCCATGCCTCCAATGCTCGACGCTTCGGTCATGGAACCAAGCGTCACTAACACGTAATCACAGCTTCGAACATCGACGACTGACTGCCCACCATTGCGCTCGTAGAGGATACGCTTGACGCTTTTTCCGTTGTTTTGCTCACGCAAATGCATATCCGTCACGCAAGCCCCTTGCTCAAAGACCACGCCGTGCTCGACCAGCCATTTGTGCAAGGGCCTGACCAGCGAATCGTACTGGTTGTAGACCGTTCGCATGATGCCTTCGAGCCGATTGAATCCCGCCACCATGTGTGCGAAGCGCACGATGTAGCGACGGAATTCCGCGGCACTGTGCCAAGGTTGAAAAGCAAACGTGGTGCACCACATCAACCAGAATTGAGTCTGGAAGAACGACTCTGAAAACTGATCGGCGATCGTGGTTCGTCCCAATGCTGCTTCCGACTCGATTGCGATCCTCTCGATCGTCAGAATGTCACCCTCGGTAAGTCCGAATTCCGGAGCCGTTTCCCTGAGACCGTTGCGGGCAAGTCGTGACTTGGAAGACGTGTGCATCCGTTCATTCCAGGCGAGTGTCTCCTGCGTGACGGTTGTTTTGCCATCAAGGGTCGGAATCGACGCGAACAACTCCAGAGTGCATACATACTTGCTCTCGAACATCCGTCCCCCCCGAAGCACATAACCGTCCTGTGCCGATCCTCCACCATCAAGACTACCCCCGGGCGTGTCGAGTTTTTCGAAGAGGGTGATGTTGCGCCCGATGACATCGCCATCACGGATCATGAACGCGGCCGCAGCCATGGCGGCTATTCCCCCGCCTACGAGGTAGAAACGCGGCTCAGTTTCACTCGGTGCATTTGTTTGCGAGTCATCTTTATCGGTCATGGGTCGTACTCTGAGTGCCGAGTCGTCGAAAAGCACCCCCGTAGAGATGCGCCGGTATGAATTTCAGGGTATGAGGAATTACAGTGGGGGCGACAGACTCGGAAACTACCTAGGGGTTTTCTGTAAGCAAGGCATTCTGTAAGCGACCGTCGGTCGGAGACCTTTGGCGACATACACTGGTACAAACGTAGGCGCGGTTCAGCAATGGCGGGGTAACTTTTAGCAGGTCAGTTGGGAATGCCATTTACAACGTTGCTGACTCGAACAGCATTGAAGCGTGGACATTGCGTAGCGACTAAAGGGGTGTAGGATCCAAGGAGACGTATTCCTTCGGAATGCATTGCTGCGAGATCACAATGCCAGTTCGCCTTCCACTCGACGCTGGAACGGCCACGCCCAAGGTGATTACCCCATCTCCTTCAGCCGATGCTGCAACGCTGGGCTCGAAAGAGCAATTGACGCCGAAGAACACAACCGAATCCACTCACCAGTTGCGCTCCTTGAACATCGAGCTGACTGAGATGAATGATCAGCTTCGTGCTTCGCTCGAACAGCAACGGACCGCCTCGCTTGTTTCACTGAACGTGCTGAATAGCATGAACATCGCGGTCATTCTGTTAGACGCAAATCTGAATATCCGCTTGTTCACCCCCGCTAGTCAGTCACTATTCAACATTCTTACCCAGGACATTGGGCGACCACTGGCTGACCTATGTCCGATGGCAACCGATGTCAATCTGCTGGATGATGCCAAAACTGTCATGCGTGATATGACCCCGCTGGAGCGAGACGTCGAATCGCGTAGTGGAGTGAGTTTTACCCGTCGGATTTCGCCCTATAACAAACAAGATGATTTTGTTGAAGGTGTGATCATTACCTTTACCGATATCCGCGATAAAAAGCAGGTCACCCAAGCGCTTGAAGACGCAACGCAGAAAGCGGAACTCGCTAACGCCACCCGGATACGCTTTCTCTCCTCCGCCAGTCATGATCTGCGCCAGCCTTTACAAACACTCAAGTTGTTGCAAGGCCTGCTGCTGGGCATTCTCAAAGATGAGCAACCTCGCAAGCTGACGGTCAGGATTGGCGAAACCGTGGGCGCAATGTCCGGAATGCTGAATGCCCTTCTGGATATCAACCACATTGAAACCGGCGCGATCCTGGCAAACCCCGTCAGCTTTCGAATGAGTGACCTGCTGGATCGACTCGCTGACGAGTTCCGCTACAAGGCAGGTGCCAAAGGTTTAAAACTGAAGGTAGTTCCTTGTCATCTTTCGGTGGAAAGTGACCCGCGCCTACTGGAGCAAATGTTGCGCAATCTGCTGTCCAATGCGCTGCAGTACACCCACGAAGGTCGGATACTTCTGGGCTGCCGCCGCCACGGCCGGTGGCTCAGCATTGAAGTCTGGGATACCGGTATAGGCATGGGGTCATCGGAGCAGGAATTAATCCTCAAAGACTACGCGGCGCCTATAGAAAACTTCAGTCTGGGGAATGGCACAGGATTACTTATCGTTAAACGCTTGTGCACCGTGTTGGGCCACCGTTTACGTGTGCAATCGAGTCTTGCAAAAGGGTCTGCATTTTCTATTGACGTCGCTTTATCCCGTGAAAGCGCAGCCCTGCCAAGCGCGGCGCAAGAAAATGATTTACAAGAGCACGGCCCAGTAACCAACAAAGAAATGATCCTGATTGTCGAGGATGACGTTGAACTGCTCGAATTACTGGGCGGCCTGCTCAAATCCGAAGGATATCAAGTGGCAATGGCGATCGACGGTGTCACGGCGCTCGAAAGCGTCACACATCGAGGCGTCCAACCTGATCTGATACTGGCTGACTTCAATCTGCCAGGATCGATCAATGGCTTGCAACTAATCAGCCAGCTGCGCAAAAGACTGCACCGCAGCATTCCCGCCATCATCCTGACTGGTGATATTTCACGACAGACCTCCCGTGACGTGGCGTTCGAGCACTGTACTCAGCTCAACAAACCGGCGAAGCTCAAAGAGGTCATCTTTGTTATTACTTCGTTGCTTTCACAACAACGTCTGGCGATTGTCGACGATGAGCAACTCGATAAAAACGAGTCATGCGATACAAGGACATCGATCATATTCGTGGTTGATCGCGACGATCTTTTTCGCGATACGATTCGAGGAGTCCTTGAATCAAGCGATTATCTAGTCCAGGACTATGCGTCATGCGAGGCGTTTCTGGAGGACTACTCCCCCGGGCTACGGGCATGCTTGCTGGTTGATGCTCATCTGCCGGGAATGGAAGGCCTTGATCTCCTGCATCGATTGAGAAGCAACGGCGACGATTTGCCTGCCGTAATGATCAGCGGTAGCAGTGAAGTGTCGATTGCTGTAGATGCCATGAAGGCTGGCGCTTCGGACTTTATTGAAAAGCCATTTGGTCGAAGTGAGGTTCTTCAAAGTGTTGCCAGAGCGTTGGAACACTCGCGTGATTCGAATAAAAAACTGGCCTGGACTCACGAAGCCACCCAATGCATTAACAACCTCACTGACCGTCAGCGCCAAATCATGGACATGGTGCTGGCAGGTCACCCGAGCAAGAACATCGCTGTCGAGCTCGGGATCAGCCAGCGCACCGTGGAAAATCACCGCGCTTCGATCATGACTCGCACTCATTCCAAGTCCATTCCTGCACTGGCTCGTATTGCACTTGCAGCCCAGCGCCTATCGTGCTGATGAGTAATGCCGATCATGCCAAGTGATGAACAGAGACGTTGCGTGCCAATGCTGTACGTACAGGGGCATGACCAGTACAGCGCTGGCCAGGTGGCCGAGGCGCTTGTACTGACACTTGAAGAAATACGAGCCGCGCTGACACCGATCATCGGACCACAGGCAGTGACTGCGCTTTACCGACGTAGCCTGCTCCTGTGCGCAGCGAATCATCCTTTTTTCGAATCTGTCCATGAGTACGAAGAAACGGTGATGAATACATCATCCCTGAAAGCTTTGTTGGCTAAACAGAGCCACGCTGATGCCCGTCAATCAGGTGATGCACTGATCAGCACTTTTTATACATTGCTGGCCTCCCTGATCGGCCCCTCGCTCACAGAGCAACTCGTGGGCGATTGCACGGCGGGCTCCATGGACCGAACCAATCATCAGAGCAGCGAGAAATGAGTACCAGCGTACAGATCAACCGTCTGTCTACCGGTGTCCCGGGGCTCAATGAAGTTCTCGGTGGCGGCCTGCCGGAGTTCTCGTTCAACCTTATCGCCGGACCGCCAGGCAGCGGCAAGACAACCCTTTCCCACCAGATGATGTTTGCCTTGGCCACCCCCGAGCGCCCCGCGCTGTATTTCACGGTCTTGGGTGAACCGCCTTTGAAGATGTTGCGCTACCAGCAGCAATTCGAGTTTTTTCAGAGTCAGGCGCTCAACCACTCAGTGCGCTACATCAACCTCTCCATGGACACGCTGGCCGGTGACCTTGACGCGGTATTAGCGCGCGTCGTCAGTGAAGTGGAAGCCTACAGTCCCGGCTTAGTGTTTATTGATTCGTTCCGTTCAGTGGTGTTGGCAAGTCAGACACAAGCCAACCCCAACAACAACCTGCCGCAGTTTGTGCAAGAACTGGGGGTGATGATGACCAGTTGGCAGGCGACAACATTCTTGATAGGCGAGTACTTTTCCCCGGCCGAGAGTAATCCCGTCTTCACCGTGGCCGATGGCTTGATCTGGATGGGCCAGACGGTGCAGCGCAATTCGATGGTGCGACAAATGCAGATCATGAAAATGCGTGGGCAATCGACCTTGCCCGGGCTGCATACGTTTCGCATCGATCAAACAGGCGTTACCGTATTCGCCCCTGTGCAAAACAGTGTGGAACCACTTGCTGCCCAATCAGCGACACGCTCGCGCTTGAAGATTGGCATCTCGGGTCTTGACGAAATGCTTGGCGGGGGCCTTCCAAAGGGTTATTCACTTCTGGTAGCAGGACCATCCGGCTCAGGCAAAACCATTTTGGCCGCTAGCTTTCTCGCCGCCGGTGCGAACCAGGGTGAAACGGGGGTGATTGCAGTGTTCGAGCAGCATCCGAACCGCTCACAGAGCCCTGAGCTTTCACGCTTGATCGAAGCAGACCGGGTGGGACTGGTGAACAGCCGCGCTTCGGACCTGTCCATCGACGAGATCGTTCATCTGTTGCTTCTTGAAGTAAAACGGCTCGGCGCCACACGCGTTGTCATCGACTCGCTTTCGGGTTTTGAATTGGCTTTGGCGCCGACGTTTCGGGATGACTTTCGTGAATCACTGTTGTGTCTGGTCAGTGCCTTGAGCCAGGCGGGTGTCAGCACACTGATGACTTGCGAGCTTGAAGATCGCTACACCGACCTTCGTTTCAGCCCTTACGGCACTGCCTTCATGACGGATGCCATCATCGTTCAGCGCTATATCGAAATCGACAGTCGCCTACTGCGCGTTATGGCCGTGGTCAAAGTACGCGCCAGTGCTCACTCTGATGAATTGCGACGTTACGACATCAACGAAGATGGAATCGTGGTTGGCCAACCATTAAGGGATCGTGAGGGACTATTGGGTGGGCGACCTTCGCAGAAGCTCCTCCGAGACGAATAGAACAACTCTTTACCCGATTCCCAGGATCAGGGCACCTATGACCAGCATATGGATACGCGCCAGCCGGCTACTTTCCCGGCTGACTGCTTTCTGCCGAAGTGGCAAATACCGCCCACTCAAGTTCGCTCATGAGCAAATTCTTCGCTCCGAGCTTTTCAACGCAGATCAGATGGCTAGTCACGGTATCGCTCTTGCCGGACAGCATCAGCTCAGCGAATTGTACGTACGAGACTCTCTGCTAGGCAGGCTGGATGACAACGAAGTCCTCCTCAGCAGTAGCTGCACTGCGCTGATACAGGCATCGCCGACCAGTCGACGCATTACGCCGGCCGCCGAGTGGCTTTTGGACAATTACTTTCTCATTGAAGATCACATTCGTACCGCCAGGACGCACCTGCCCAAAGGCTACAGCCGAGAGTTGCCGCGCCTGATCAATGGCCCGTCGACCGGCCTGCCCAGGGTGTATGACATTGCACTGGAGACAATCTCTCATGGTGACGGTCGGTTCGACGAACACAGCCTCAGACGTTTTATAGTCGCCTATCAAACGGTGATGCCACTCTCTCTTGGCGAGCTCTGGGCAGTCCCGATCATGCTGCGTCTGGCCTTGATCGAAAACCTACGCAGGGTCGCGTCACGCGTTATGGCTAACTGGGACGACGGAAATCTGGCCGATGACTGGGCCGAGCGACTGATTGAGATATCCGAACGCGACGTGAAAAGTGTGGTACTGACCGTCGCCGATATGGCTCACTCGGCGCCGCCTCTGACGGCCGCTTTCGTCGCCGAGTTCGCCCGTCGCCTGCAGGGCCAAAGCGCTGCGTTAGCGCTGCCGCTGAACTGGATCGAGCAAACACTCGTTGAGACCGGCTCGAGCATTGAACGTCAAGTGCAGCTCGACACTCGGCAACAGTCTGCCGATCAGGTTTCAATCAGCAACAGCATTGCAAGCTTGCGGCTGTTGTCTGCCACCAACTGGCGGGAATTCGTCGAGTCGATGAGCCTGGTTGAGCAGACATTGAAGAATGATCCGGCGGCTGTTTATCCATTCATGGACTTCGACACTCGCGACAGCTATCGGCACGTGATCGAGCGGCTCGCCAGGCGTAGCCAGCACTCGGAAATCCAGGTTGCAGACATTGTCGTCAAGCTTTCGGGAGAGCAGAACGCCTTAACGTCCGACAGCTTGTTAGCCAGCCATGTAGGCTATTTCCTGATTGGCGCGGGCATTGGCATTCTTGAGCAAAGGCTCAAGGCCCATGTGCCACTTCACGAACGCTGGAAGCGCCTTGTTCAACGTTCGCCATTGATGTTTTACCTCGCCCCGGCAGGGTCGCTTACTGTGATTTTCGCCCTGCCAATGCTTGCGTCCGCGGGCCGCGATGGTCTGTCTTTCACCGAATTGCTGGTGTTGGCTGTGCCTTGTCTGATCATGACCAGTCAGTTGGCTTTCAGTCTGATCAATTGGTTGGTGACGTTCAGCCTGTTGCCCACGATGTTGCCAAAGATGGACTACGCCAATGGAGTTCCAGATGAAGCTCGCACCCTTGTAGCTATTCCAACGCTCATTGCCTCCCGTGCCGACGTCGAAGATCTCGTTGAGGGGCTGGAGGTGAGGTTCCTGGCCAATCGTGACAGCAATCTGTTTTTCGCATTGCTGACTGACTTCTGCGATGCACCGGAAGAGGTGCAGGTGCAAGACGCCGACTTGCTCGCACACGCTTCACAGGCGATCAGCCTGCTCAATCGCAAATACGCCGAAGGTTCGATCGACCGTTTTTTCCTCCTGCATCGACCACGGTGCTGGAATCCAGGGGAACAGGTATGGATGGGATATGAGCGCAAACGAGGCAAGCTGAACGACCTCAATGCGTTGCTCCGCGGACGAGACGCTAGTCGTTTCACGACTGTGGTTGGCGACACGCGATCACTGCAAACGGTGCGTTACGTGTTGACCCTCGATACTGACACCCAGTTGCCTCAAGACGTAGCCCGCCAGTGTGTGGCGGCCATGATGCACCCGTTGAATTGGCCGGTATTCGATACCCGAAAAGAAAAAATCATATCGGGCCATGCTCTTTTACAACCTCGGGTAGGCATCAGCCTGACCAGCACCCCGCGTTCCATCTATTCGCGTCTGCTTGGCACCGGAGGTGGTGTCGACCCCTATACCCGCGCTGTATCGGATATCTATCAGGATCTGTTCCATCAAGGATCGTTCATTGGCAAAGGTATTTATGACGTTGACGCCTTTACTTGCGCCCTGAAAGACTGCCTGCCGGATAATCAGATTCTCAGCCACGATTTGATCGAGGGTTGTTATGCCCGTTCAGGTCTGCTGAGCGATGTGCAGTTGTACGAACAATATCCCTCGGGATACAGCGCCGACGTCAAACGTCGACATCGCTGGATCCGGGGTGACTGGCAGCTGATACCGTGGATTCTGCCGTGGACGCGCAATGCGCGAGGTGAATGGGCGCGTAACCGTCTGGATGTCATGGCGCTCTGGAAGATTCTCGACAATCTACGTCGCAGCCTGGAGCCACTGGCGCTGCTGGTGATGTTGGCATGGGGCTGGTTTGCCAGTAGCGAACCTTTGGCCTGGACACTGGCAGTGATCGGATTGCTGGTTTTGCAACCACTACTCAGAACGCTCGCCGACGTTCTGCAACCCCCGCTGAACGTGCCCTACCGGCAGTATCTTGCGGCGCTTTTTGGCGGGCTGGCGCAAGACCTGGCCCAAGTCGGCGCGACCATCGCCTGGTTGCCGTTTGAGATGTACTACAGCGCTGGCGCGATTGCGCGTTCGCTTTGGAGGATTATTTTCAGCAGACGCTTGCTCTTGCAATGGAAACCTTCCCGCGAGGTAGAGCGCAACTCGGCAAATCGGCTTACCGGGTACTATCGCGAGATGTGGATCGGTCCCCTTTTCGCCCTGATCTCGCTAACCGTGCTAGTAACGGATCCCATCAGACTGGTCATTGCTACCCCCCTCCTGCTGTCATGGCTGGCCGGACCCTGGATGGCGTGGCGTTTTAGCGCAGCGCCCAAGCGCTCGCTGTTTAAACCGTCGATAGAGGCGCTGCGTTTCCTGCGTGTGCTGACCCGCAGGACATGGGCGTTCTTCGATGAATTCGTTGGCCCGCAGGACAACTGGTTGCCACCGGACAATATTCAGGAAGAACCGAAACCGGCCATTGCCCACCGCACCTCGCCTACCAATATGGGCATGGCATTGCTCGCAAACCTGGCAGCTCACGACTTTGGTTATCTGAGTACCGAGCGACTGTTGCGACGGTTATCGGCATCACTGGACAGCATGAACAGGCTGGAAC
The DNA here is from genome assembly GCF_024296925.1 of Pseudomonas nunensis. Taxonomy (NCBI): domain Bacteria; kingdom Pseudomonadati; phylum Pseudomonadota; class Gammaproteobacteria; order Pseudomonadales; family Pseudomonadaceae; genus Pseudomonas; species Pseudomonas nunensis. The sequence goes on along the minus strand of NZ_CP101125.1, from coordinate 2,523,877 downwards.
GCCACCAGCAGCATTTCTACAACTGGTACGACACACAGACGCTGGAACCGCTGAGGCCGCATTATATTTCGACCGTTGACAGCGGCAATCTGGCCGGGCTGCTGCTGACATTGCGCGCGGGCCTTGTGCAAATCACCCACGCCCCCCTTTTTGGTCTTTCAATCGTCGATGGCCTGCGCGATACCTTGGACGCCCTGGTTGAAAATCAACAGGTGTATGGCGAATCGGGTCAGTTGTACTCACTCCTCGACAGCGCATCCAGACATCTCGACGCCAACTCACTGCTGGACATGCTGCAGACAGTCCGCGCCATTGTGCCGACGCCGCAGGTGGAGGCCGAGGGAGACAGCAGTTATTGGCAAAGTGCACTTATTGAACAATGCAGCGACTGGATTGAAGCGCTGGAACGCTTTCGGTTACCCGCGCCCGCCATCGGTCGCGAACCGCGGAGACAATCTCTACGGGACTTGGCACATCTGAACGACGCGGACTGGCCAGTCGAGCATCACGTTCGCGTTGAAACGGTACGCGCCGCGGCAATCGAGTCCAGCCGCGGCCTTGACCGGCTGATCAACCTGACCGCCGCGCTCGCGCAAATGGACTTCTCGCTGCTCTATGACAACAAACGCGATTTGTTTGTCATCGGCTACAACGCCGAAGAGCGCCGGCTGGACACCGGCTATTACGATCTGCTGGCGTCCGAAGTGCGCCTGACGAACTTCGTGGTCATTGCACAAGGCCAGATTCCGCAACGGGCGTGGTTTACGCTGGGTCGATTGTTTGGGGAACACGAGGGTGTTCCGACCTTGATGTCCTGGTCAGGCTCAATGTTCGAATACCTCATGCCCATGCTAGTCATGCCGAACTATGACGGCAGTCTGCTCGATCAAGGCTGCCATGTCGCCGTGGCCGTTCAAATCGAACAGGGACATCGTCTTGGTCTTCCCTGGGGAGTGTCGGAGTCCGGTTACTACACCCTGGATGCGCATTTCAACTACCAATATCGCGCCTTTGGCGTGCAGGCGCTCGGCCTTAAGCGCGGCCTTGGCGATGACATCGTCGTAGCGCCTTACGCCAGTGCGCTGGCGTTGATGGTGGACGCCGAGGCTGCCTGCAAGAACCTGCAGCGTCTGGCTCGGGAGGGAGCGGCTGGCCGCTATGGGCTTTACGAAGCCATCGATTACACCGAAGCGCGTCTGCCTCGGGGTCAGCGTTTCGCATTGGTGCAGTCATTCATGGCACACCATCAGGGGATGAGCCTGTTGGCCCTGACCAGCGTATTGCTCGACCAACCGATGCAAAGGCGATTCGAATCCGACCCCGCGTTGCAGTCTGCCCTGCTGTTGCTCCAGGAACGGGTGCCCAAAGCAGCAGCGCCTTACCTGCAGGCAGCGCAGTCGTCCGCCTTGGTTGACGCCGGTCAGAGCCAGGATAATGACCTTCGGATATTCGCCCATCCCGGGCTTAAACGCCCCGCCGTTCAGTTGCTCTCCAACGGTAACTATCATGTGATGCTGAGCAGTGGAGGTGGTGGCTATAGCCGACGTAACGATATGGCGGTGACCCGTTGGCACGAAGACATTACCCAGGATAACTGGGGCACGTTCTGTTACTTGAGAGACGTCGATACCGGCGTGTTCTGGTCGGCAGCATTCCAACCCACGCTGCGCCGGACAGAAAGCCACGAAGCGATTTTCAGTGATGCGCGTGCAGAGTTCCGCACTCGGGAGCTGGACTTCGATACGCACATGGAAATCGTTGTCTCGCCGGAAGACAACATCGAGCTCCGCCGATTGCACATCACTAATTGCGGGTCATCGGCAAAAAGTCTGGAGATCACTACCTATGCAGAAGTGGTGCTGGCCGGACCAGACACCGACGCAATGCACCCTGCTTTCAGCAAGCTGTTCGTGCAATCAGAGTTGCTGTTGCCTCTACAGGCGATTGTCTGCAGTCGCCGCCCACGGGCCAGCGATGAGCCTACACCGTGGATGTGCCATTTGTTGGCGGCCCATGATGTCGATATTGAAGACATTTCGTACGAAACCGACCGCGCCCGTTTCATCGGCCGCGGGCGAAAGCTCGAGTCGCCGGCCGCCCTGGATGCCGGATGCAAACAGCTCTCGGGCACCGCAGGGCCGGTACTTGATCCCATTGTCGCAATTCGCTGTCGTGTCACCTTGCAACCAGGACAGCAAGCGACTATCGATCTGGTGACCGGCGCGGCGACCAGCCGCGACCATTGTCTATCTCTCATCAATAAATACCGCGACCGGCATCTGGCTGATCGGGTCTTCGATTTGTCCTGGACCCACAGCCAGGTACTGCTGCGCCAGCTAAACGCTTCGCACGCAGACGCCCGTCTATTTGAACAAATGGCCTCTTCGCTGCTTTACGCGAACGCAGCAGTACGCGCCGACAGTGCCGTGCTGATTGATAATCGGCGCAACCAACAGGGGTTATGGGGACAGTCCATTTCCGGCGACCGACCAATCGTACTTCTGAAGATAAAAAGTCTGGATAACATCGAACTGGTCCGGAAGATGATTCAGGCACACGCGTATTGGCGCCAGAAAGGCCTGGTGGTGGACCTTTTGGTTTGGAACGAAGACCCGACCGGTTACCGCCAACAACTGCAAGACGCGATCATGGGCCTGGTAACTTCCGGTAGCGAAGCCACGCTGGTGGATCGTTCCGGAGGGATTTTCGTTCGTACAGCCCAACAGATGTCAAACGAGGATCGCACATTGATCCTGTCGGTCGCGCGGTTGGTACTTAGCGAAGGACTCGGTTCCCTGGCCGAGCAAATACACCGTCGGCGCGTGGTACCGGTGTACGCGCCCTTCGTCGCGACTCGTCAATACGTGCCAATACCCACGCCATTCAAACCACTCTCCCTGCCGTTGTCGCTCAGCAATGCCTACGGCGGGTTCAGCGAAGATGGCAGCGAATATGTGATCAACTCGAACGCTACCCGCCCCACGCCAGCCCCTTGGGTCAATGTCATCGCCAATGCACAATTGGGCACCGTCGTGTCTGACACCGGTAGTGCCTACACCTGGGCGGAAAATGCGCATGAGTTCCGGCTTACACCTTGGCACAACGATCCGATTATTGACCCCAGCGGCGAGGTTATTTACCTGCGCGATGAGGAAACAGGGCACTTCTGGTCGGCTACACCAAAGCCCTGTCCGGGTACTGGCAGCTATCAAACACGTCACGGTTTTGGTTACAGCGTGTTCGAACATGAGGAGGATGGCATCCAGACCGAACTGTGGGTTTTCGTGGCAACCGACGCCCCGATCAAATTCTCGCGGTTGATTGTACGCAACGTGTCCGGTCGAAATCGAAAGTTGACGGTGACCGGTTACGTGGAATGGGTGCTGGGCGATCTGCGCAGCAAGTCAGCGATGCACGTGGTCACCCAGTCGGATCCTGTGAGTGGTGCGTTTTTCGCTCGTAATGCCTATTCGATCGAGTTCAACGAGCGCGTGGCGTTCTTTGATACGGATGGAAGTGACCACAGCATCAGCGGCGATCGTACCGAGTTCATCGGCCGCAACGGCAGCCTGGAATCGCCATCAGCAATGCAACATGCCGGGCTGTCGGGGCGCATCGGAGCAGGTCTGGATCCTTGCGCCGCGATTCAGGTAACGGTGGCGCTCGCGGACGGTGAAAGTACGGAAGTGGTTCTACGCATGGGCGCAGAAAAAAGCGTTCCCGCGGCCACCCAACTTGTGCAACGTTACAGAGGGGTACAGGTCGCCGCCGCGGAGTTGCAAAAAGTTCGAGAGCACTGGCGCTCGCTGCTATCGGTGATCCAGGTCCAGACACCGGCAGCGAGTTTCGATGTGATGGTCAACGGCTGGCTGATGTATCAGGTCATCGCCTGCCGCTTCCTGGCCCGCAGTGGTTATTACCAGTCCGGTGGAGCAATAGGGTTCCGGGATCAGCTACAAGACAGCATGGCCATGATCCATGCAGATCCGGCAACGGTGCGTTCGCATTTGCTTTTGTGCGCAAGTCATCAATATCAGGAGGGAGATGTGCAGCACTGGTGGCACCCACCACTGAATCGCGGCGTGCGCACAGCCTGCTCCGACGACTTTCTTTGGCTGGTGGCAGCCACAAGCCGTTATGTGGAAATTACCGATGATCTGTCTGTGCTGGACGAACCCGCGGGGTATCTGGAGGGGCGCGCACTGAATACCGGTGAAGAGTCCTACTACGACCTGCCGGGCGTGTCGGATTTGCGCGAGCCGCTTTATCAGCACTGCATGCGAGCTATCGAACACAGCCTGCGACGGGGTATGCACGGACTGCCGTTGATCGGCAGCGGCGACTGGAACGATGGCATGAATCGCGTGGGCTATCTCGGCCGCGGTGAAAGTGTCTGGTTAGGGTTTTTCGGGTGTCATGTGCTCAAGCGCTTCGCCCTTATCGCTGCGCGGTACGGCGATGATGATTTTGCGCGACGCTGTGATGAAAATGCCATCCTGCTGCGCGATAGTCTGGAAAAAGAGGCCTGGGACGGCGCTTGGTACCGCCGCGCCTGGTTTGATGACGAACAGCCACTGGGTTCGTCTATCAACGATGAATGCCGCATTGATTCCATCGCCCAGAGCTGGTCCGTGCTGTCTGGGGGCGGTTCGGCAACACGACAGCGCTTGGCAATGCGAGCGCTGGACCAGTATCTGGTCAAGCCCGAGATCCGCGCGATTCTGCTGCTCGATCCGCCGTTCGACAAAGGCGAGCTGGATCCGGGCTATATCAAAGGCTACGTGCCAGGGGTACGCGAGAACGGTGGACAATACACCCACGCTGCGGTGTGGGCGGCGATGGCGTTTGCTCAATTGGGTGACTCTGTGAAGGCTTGGGAGCTACTGAGCCTGATCAACCCCGCCGCCCCCCTCAATAATGCGAGGATTGACACCTACAAAGTCGAGCCCTATGTGATGGCCGCTGATGTTTATGGCACTGCACCCCACGCCGGACGCGGGGGTTGGACGTGGTACACGGGCTCCGCAGGATGGATGTATCGCCTGGGAGTTGAATCTCTGCTCGGTCTGCAACGCAACGGCAACACGCTCAGGCTAGAGCCATTGATCCCTGAGGACTGGCCGGGTTTTACGCTGACTTATCGATTCGGACTGACGGAGTACCATTTCGAAGCGCGCCAGGGGACCACGGATACAACTTCAATGACACTTGATGGTCATCCCCTGGAAGGAGGTGCGGTGGTGCTCATCGATGATGGTGTCGAGCACCGGATTCTCGTCGATTGCCGTAAGCCCCTGCCAAGGCCGCTGGAGCTTAAATATGTGCAAGCAGTCGACGATTAAACGTTGATTCCCTGCCTCCGGAGACACAGGTGTACCCTGAGTCGGCGTACTAGTCCTCTGTCAGGGAGCTTGATTATGTCTGCCTCGCCGCAGCCCATCCAAAACCACCTACTTGCAGCGCTCGCCAGCCAGGAACTCAAGCGTCTCACTCCGCACTTGGAATGGGTCGTCCTGGAACTGGGTGAGGTGCTTTACGAACCCGGAGACACCCTGCGTCACGTGTACTTCCCAACCGACTCCATCGTTTCTCTACTGCACGTTACGGAAAGCGGCGCTTCGGCGGAAATCGCCGTGGTTGGCAACGAAGGCCTTGTTGGTATTGCCGTGTTCATGGGTGGCGAGAGCACATCGAGTCGCGCCGTGGTCCAGAGTGCCGGCAATGCGTTTCGTCTGCCCGGTCAAAAGCTCAAGGAGGAATTCGATCGCCACGGCGATCTGCTGTTGCTTATGCTGCGTTACACCCAAGCGTTGATTACGCAAATGTCGCAGACCGCCTTGTGTAATCGCCATCATTCGATTGATCAGCAACTATGTCGCTGGCTGCTGTTGTCACTCGATCGTTTGCAAGGCAATCAGTTGAATATGACTCAGGAACTGATCGCAAACATGCTTGGCGTACGACGGGAAGGTGTCACGGAAGCTGCGGGCAAGTTGCAGCGTCAAAGCGTCATCGAGTACAGCCGTGGCCATATTAAAGTCCTCAATCGCCCGCAACTGGAGTTGCTCAGCTGTGAATGCTATTCGGTAGTGAAGACCGAAACTGACCGGCTATTGCACTACACCCGACGCCAGGACAACTGATCACCGATTCTGAATGCCCAACTCGGGTTGCCTTCCGTCCCGCCTCAACGTGCGGCACCGCACAGACCCATCGGGTAGTTCCGCGCACAGTGACCATGGCCACGTCGAGAACCTGGTCTGCCCCTTCCCCACGCGCCGAGCATTCGATCGGTACTACGAAAGGACCGTCCCATGTTACGAAGCTTGCAGGACCTTGAGGGCTTCACTATCGGCGCGACCGACGGTGATATTGGCGAAGTGAAAGACTTTTATTTCGATGACGAGGCTTGGGTCATCCGATACCTCGTTATCGATACCGGCTCCTGGCTTTCCAGGCGAAACGTTCTGATCTCACCACTTTCAATTCGCCACCCCGATTGGTCGTCGCATCGCCTGCCCGTTACGGTCAACAGCGAACACATCAAAAACAGCCCGGGAATAGACTTCGATCAACCAACATCTCGCCAGCACGAGATGCGATACCTCACCTACTACGGTTACCCCTGTTACTGGGGTGGCGCAGATAGCTGGATGCCCGACATATATCCTCGAGGTGACGGACTGGCACCGGGCGGCATCGGAGTACCACATGCTCGAAAAGAACGTACGAGTGCGCAACCCCATGAAAATGACGGTCTCCGTTTACGCAGTTGCAAGGCTATCATCGGCTATCACATTAAAGCCATTGATGGTGAGATAGGTCACGTCGAGACCCTGTTGATCAACGAAGACAGTTGGGCGGTTCAGTATCTTGTGGTCAACACAAGCAATTGGTGGTTGGGACACAGGGTGTTGATTGCACCTGAATGGATCGACGAGGTGTCGTGGCGGGATCACACCGTTTCTTTAGACCTTAAGCGTGCCACGATCAGGACGTCGCCTCATTATGAGTCGTCTGAGCAGTTAAACCGTGAGCGGGAGGCGACATTGTATGACCATTACGAGCGCATCGGTTATTGGCACATCGAGGCAGTCATTGAGCGGCTGGAGTGAGTTCACGTCCATTGCATCGGCTTATAGTAATACTCGCCACATCAGCTCCAACTTGATCTAGATCAGATTGCCCGCTACGCACTTCCCCATACTTCTGTATTCATAGGGAGAAGTGCAATGCCGACGAAGCACCGTAAGCTCATCGCATCGGGATTGGTGATCCTCGTCCTGATGCTGGCCGGCAGTGCGTTCGGCTTTTGGCGTTGGAGTCACCCGTCACTGCCTGAGCAATTCTACGCCGCCAATGGTCGGCTGGAAGCCACCGAAGTTCAGATCGCCAGCAAAAACCCTGGACGCCTCGCACAAGTGCTGGTGCACGAGGGGGACAAGGTCATCACCGGACAACTGCTGGCGGTGATGGACACCCGGACCCTTGAAGCGAAACTGCAACAAGCACTGGCAGGAGTTTCAGGCGCGCGTCAGAACGTTGCAGTGGCTCAAGCCAATGTTCAGCTTCGCCAGAGTGAACAACGGTTGGCAGAACAGGAGCTCAAACGCGCACGATTAATGTTCGATCGTGGCTACTACAGCGCTCAACTTTTCGACCAGCAAAAAGCGCGATACAACACCAGCAGTGCGGCCGTACGGTCAGCCCAAGCTCAAGTACTCGCCTTGATTGCCGGGATTGGTGAGGCTGTGGCGCAAGCCGCGAGCCTGCAAAGTGAGATCGACGACGGCAGCTTACGCGCCCCCATCAATGGTTCAATCCAGCTACGCATGGCCGAACCCGGCGAAGTACTCGGCGCTGGTGGGCAAGTGTTCGTGCTGATCGATCTCCACGACCAATACATGAATCTGTACCTGCCTGCCGCCACGGCAGGCAAGTTGACGCTGGGCGATGAAGCGAAAATCGTCCTGGATGCCCTCCCCGGCCAACAGCTTTCGGCGCGTATCACCTTTATCGAAGATAAATCTCAATTCACGCCAAAAGAGGTCGAGACTCGTGACGAACGTCAGAAGCTGGTGTTCCGGGTCAAGGCTCGTCTGATCAGCCCCACCGACACACCGCAGGCAAAACCCGGGATGCCTGGTGTTGGTTATGTGCGTACTACGTCCGTTGCCTGGCCGGCGCAGCTTCTATGACAGACGCGGTAAAGATAATCCGCCTGAATCACACGTATGCCACCCAACGCGCGCTGATCGATATCAACCTCGAACTGCCGCCCGGCACTCGCTGCGGTCTGATCGGACCAGACGGCGCAGGCAAGTCAACGCTACTGGGGTTGATTGCCGGGGTTAAAAAGTTGCAAGCCGGCGAACTGTCGGTGTTGGGAGGCATGATCGATGATGCGGCCCATCGCAGCACTTTGTATTCGCGGATCGCGTTTATGCCTCAGGGACTTGGTAATAATCTTTATCCGGACCTGAGCATCGCCGAAAACGTTCGCTATTTTGCCGCCCTGTTCGGCCTGGAGGGACCAGGCACCGAGAAGCGTCTGACGGGCCTACTGTCAGCTACCGATCTGGAGCGCTTCAAAGACCGCCCGGCAGGTAAGCTATCCGGGGGTATGAAGCAAAAGCTGGGCCTGTGCTGTGCCTTGATTCACCAACCCGATCTTTTGATTCTCGATGAGCCAACAACGGGCGTCGACCCGCTATCACGCCGGCATTTCTGGGAGCTGATAGATGAGGTGCGCGCACTGCGACCTCAGTTGACGGTGCTGGTGGCAACGGCCTACATGGAAGAAGCGGAGCAGTTCGAAAACTGCCTGATGCTCGATCAAGGAAAAGTGATCGCATCGGGGCTCAGCGCAGAGCTGGCAGCGATCACGCCCAGCGGCAAGCTTGACGATGCCTTTACTCATTTTCAGGGAGGTACAAAAAAGGCCTGGCAGGCATCGCCCGTAAACACCGATGAGAATCTCGGCGCCAAGCAGGTCGCGATAGAAGCGACAGGGTTGACCCTGCGCTTTGGAGACTTCACCGCTGTCGACGATGTCAGCTTTTCCATCGCCAAAGGTGAGATTTTCGGTTTTCTGGGCTCGAACGGTTGTGGCAAAACCTCGACCATGAAGGTCCTTACCGGTTTGATTCCTGCGACCCAGGGCAAAGCCATGCTGTTGGGCAAGCCCGTGGACGCCACGGATCTGGATACTCGCAAGCGAGTGGGTTTCATGTCCCAGAGTTACTCGTTATACGGTGAATTGACCGTGCGCCAGAACCTTGATCTGCATGCACGACTGTACGACATGCCCAAGGCTGCGAGTACCGAACGCATCGACGCACTGCTGGCCCGCTTCGATCTGTCAGGCGTTGCCATGCAGTTCTCGGGCGCGCTGCCGCTGGGTGTACGTCAGCGGCTGTCACTGGCCGTTGCGGTACTGCACAGTCCCGAGGTTCTGATTCTCGACGAGCCCACATCGGGTGTGGATCCGGTAGCCCGAGACGCGTTCTGGACCTTGCTTACCGAACTGTCACGCGATGAGGGCGTGACGATATTTCTGTCCACGCACTTCATGAATGAAGCGCAGCGCTGCGACCGGATTTCATTCATGCACGCTGGCAGAGTGCTGGCGTGTGGCACCCCGGCGCAACTGCAAAAGCAATATGCAGCCAAGACCCTTGAGTTGGCATTTATCGCTTGTCTTGAACAGGCGCAGACTCCAGGCAAAAACCCGCAGGCCAGTGACAAAGCGTTCACCCGCGACGACGTTCCAATCAGCCCTCCCAAGCGCTTTCGTCTGCGTCGCCTGCTGGCTGTTGCAAGCAAAGAGGCGCGTGAACTGATGCGTGATCGGGTCCGCCTCGCGTTCGCATTCCTGGGAGCGGTGTTCATGATGATCATTTTCGGATTCGGGATTTCGCTGGATGTCGAAAACCTGGCCTTCGCGGCCTACGATCAAGATCAGTCGCCACAAAGTCGAGCCTACCTTGAGGCGTTCCGTGGCTCTCGCTATTTTTCAGAACATGCGCCCATTCACGATCCCGTCGAGTTACAGCAGCGCCTGCAACGCTCGGAGATCAAACTGGCGCTGGAGATCCCTCCGGGGTTCGGTCGGGATCTGTATGCCGGGCGCAAACCGACAGTCGCCGCATGGCTGGAAGGCGGCATGCCGTTTCGCGCTGAAACCAGTCGCAACTATGTGGAATCGGTACACGCAGAAAACCTGGAACGACTAGCCTCGTTGAACAGCCAGGCACACACCTCGCAGCCGTTGGCGAACATGCAAATTCGCTTTCGTTACAACCAGGATGTGGTCAGCGTCAATGCGATCGGGCCTGGCGTGATGGCGCTGATTCTGGCGTTCATCCCGGCCATGCTGACGGCATTGGGCATTGTTCGGGAGAAGGAACTGGGTTCAATCACCAATTTCTACGCCACCCCTCTTTCTCGCCTGGAATTCCTGCTAGGGAAGCAAATGCCCTATGTCGTGGTCAGCCTGGCCAACCTGTGCTTACTGACCGGGATGAATCGATGGTTGTTTGAGGTGCCATTCAAAGGAAGTCTGCTCACGCTCGCCCTCGGCGGTTTTTTGTACGTGCTGGCGACAACCAGTCTCGGCTTGTTGATCTCTGCCTTCACGCGAACACAAATCGCCGCCATCCTCGGCACGATGATCATTACCAGCTTGCCGACTGTTCAGTTTTCCGGATTGATCGTACCGCGCTCATCGTTGGAGGGGGCCGCTGCGATGATGGGTGCACTGTTTCCTGCCGGCTACTTCCTGGACATCGCCGTTGGCACCTTCACCAAGGCACTGGACCTGCGTCAGCTCTGGCCGCAGTGCCTTGCCTTGCTAGGTTTTTTTCTTGTCTTTAGCGGCGTCAGTCTGCTGATGCTGAAAAAGCAGGAGGCATGATGAACAAACCTGCGCACATATTCGCGCTGGCACTCAAGGAACTCACCAGCCTGCGCCATGATCGGGTACTGCTGTTGTTTCTCGCGTACGCCTTCAGCGTGGCGATTTACATGCCAGCCGCAGGTTCAGTCATTGGTGTTCATCACGCCAGTGTGGCAATTGTGGATGAAGACCACAGCTATTTGTCACGCCAACTACCGGCCGCCCTACTGACGCCAGAATTTCAGGCACCTGTGCCGCTGCGCTACGATCAGCTCGATGCATCGATGGACAGTGGACGATACACGTTCATCATCGATATTCCGCCGCACTTTCAAACCGATTTCAACGCAGGGCGCAGTCCAACCCTGCAAATCAATGTAGATGCCACGGCGATGAGCCAGGCGTTTATGGGCGCCGGTTACATCGGGCGCATATTTGGGAGGGAGTTGCTGGAGTATCGCACCCGGGACAACGATGCAGTCCAACTGCCCATCACGCTGGTGACGCATTCACTGTTCAATCCTAATCTGGACGGAGGCTGGTTTCTGGCGGTGATTCAGATCGTCAACAACATCACCATACTGGCCATCATACTCACAGGCACCGCTCTACTGCGGGAGCGCGAGCATGGAACGCTCGACCATTTGCTGGTCCTGCCGCTAACCCCCTTTGAAATCATGCTGTCGAAAATCGGCAGTAATGCTCTGGTCGTGGTTGGCTGCACCTGGTTGTCGCTGGAGGGTATCGTGAGGTTCGCGTTGGGCGTGCCCCTGACCGGCTCAGTAGTGTTGTTCCTGTCAGCCACCGCGCTGTATTTGTTTGCCGCCAATTCGCTGGGGATCTTCCTCGCGACACTGGCCCGTTCAACCCCGCAATTCGGGCTGCTGGCAATCCCCGTAATCATCCCGATGCTGTTGCTTTCAGGCGGCAGTACACCGCTGGAAAGCATGCCCGACTGGCTGCAGTGGGTAATGCAGATGTCCCCGTCTACCCACTTCGTCAGCCTCAGCACGGCCATTTTGTTCCGCAATGCCGGCTTCAGTCTGGTCTGGCCGAATTTACTTGCCTTGACAGCGATAGGTTCGGTTTTTTTTGGTATCACACTGCTGAGATTCCGATCCAGCTTGTCTTCTTAATGACGTTCCCAACGGGTCGATCGTCGCCTCCCCGATAGAAAACAATCGGCAGAAGCTGTCGAATAGGTTGGTAACGGTCCTTCGCGACAGGCACCGATCGGCCAAAAGCTGACAGTTGCGAAGGACCGACCCAAGGCGGCCCAAAGCCAAGCAGCAAATGGGGCAGATTCATTCAATCTGATCGTCAGCTAAGGTCAAGCAAGGTAGCGGCGATTATCCATTGATCAGCCACTCCCTTTAGCCCGCTGCTGCAGGAAGAAAACGATCAGTCAGCAACGGGAAAAACGCTAACTGGACGGCACCGCAGATGAACATACGCGCGCCCTGCCCGCGTTCTTCGCTGCGTAGAGTTGCTTGTCCGCAGCGTCTATCAAAGACTCGAATCCTAGTTCGCCAGTGGGCGTCAATGTTGCGACACCTAGAGAGATAGTCACCACACGATCGACATCAGAAGCAGCATGCTCGATGCCCAACGCTCTGACACGCTTTTGCATTTTTTCTGCAATGTCGACTGCTCCAGTAAGAGGTGTATTGGGCAGAACGCAGGCGAACTCTTCACCCCCATACCGAGCGATCAGGTCATAGGGGCGTCTAACCGTTTCAGCTAACGCTTGGGCAACAGATTTCAAGCAGCCATCTCCAGCCTGGTGCCCGTATCGGTCGTTGTAGCGTTTGAAAAAGTCGACATCTACCAAAATGAGCGATAGCGGCTTTTGTTCTCGAAAGCACAAACGCCAATCTGCCGAGATGTCCTCATTGAATTTGCGTCGATTGGCCACTCCAGTAAGACCATCTATCAACGCCATGGAACGCAGCAGATCGCTCTGTAGTTTCAGGGTTAGATGTGTTCGCACACGTGCCCTGACAATGGTGGTATTTATGGGTTTGCTGATGAAGTCCACCGCGCCAAGCTCCAGACCTAGCACCTCATCTGACTCCTGCTGCTGTGCGGTAATGAAGATGATTGGGATACCTTGGGTTGCAGGGTCGGACTTGAGTCGACGGCATACTTCATGCCCGTCCATATCCTCCATGACCACGTCCAGCAGAATCAAATCGGGTAGTTGGGTCTGACATACGCTGATTGCCTGCTCACCGCTGGTGGCCATGAACACATCACAGTCCTCACGAAACAGCTCATGAAGTACCCGGATATTAGTTGGTTGGTCGTCGACGATAAGCAGTTTTGGACGGTTGAAGGAATGCGGCAACCAGGTTTCCATCGACTGTTCCATCAGGCAGATCTCAACAGGTCGCGACCAATCGGCATCGCAGCGCAGAAGTCTAGCGACTGCACCCTGACAACCAGCTCGTCGAACTGTGGGCGCAGGGGATGTGGCATTTTTGACGCCAATGCATCTACCAGCTCTATGGCTTGAAGGTTGCCCGCTTCCAGCAATAGCAAAATCTCCTCCAGGGACTCTCTCCATTGCGCCGGCGCCACGGAATCTTCGTCAGCACTGTTTTTTGCTCGCGGACTTTGACCAAAATCGACATTCATTTGCTCAAGGCTTTGTTGCAGTAACTTGCTCAATTCGTCAAACCAAACCGGGTCGGCCAAGAGGCTCGCTACACACTCTGCATCTCCGTGCTTTAGTGTGTGCTCCAGATTGCCGGCCAGTAGCGACACCGCCTTGGCCCCCATGGTGCCGCTGCTACCCTTAATGGTATGAAGTACAAAAGCGGCTCCAGATGCTTCTTGCCGCTGGATTTGATCGCGCAACCGGACAAGCTGTTTTTCCATCTCTGGGCCAAAGGTACGCAGCACCGTGCGGATCAAGTCGAGGTCACCACCAAAACGGTCAATAGTTGATGCACGAGACTCTATAACGCCTTCTCCTGTATTGGCTTGTCCCAAGGCTAAAGATGCCTGACTATCCTCAGGGCCTGCTTGAAAGAGCAGTGTTACGACGAGTTGTTCTAGGTCTATAGGTTTGCCGACATGATCATTCATTCCTGCAGCAAGACAGGCTTCACGGTCGGTATTGGAGACATTTGCGGTCATCGCCACAATCGGCAACGTTGCAAAGCGCGGATTCGATCGAATGCGACGGGTCGCCTCCAAACCATCAATATCTGGCATTTGGATATCCATTAATACGACGTCGAAGAGCACACGCTCATTCATCACCTTGCTCACACCTTCCAGTCCGCCTTCGGCCAGCGTTACTTGAGCGCCTTCCCTCGTCAGCAACTCATCGGCTACCTGGCGATTGAGCATGTTGTCTTCTACCACCACCGCAGCCCGGCCAGACGCTGTGGCCGGTCAACCGTTGACCGAGATACGGGAGAATGCAACAGGTCTTTGCCGTTGAGCGCTCGCTGAACAGCGTCGGCCAGTTGCTTGGGAGTGACAGGTTTAGTGAGAAAACCCACGAAGGGGGCGTCTCCCGCCTGGTGGGCGTCGGCCAATACTTCGCGGCCGTAAGCAGTGATCATAATGACCATCGGAGTTGGCACACCGTTACCCTGCTGATGGATCAATTGCGCAGCGCTCAGCCCATCCATATCGGACATCCGCCAGTCCATCAGCACCACGTCGTAGTCTTCACCTAGCGCCTGGGCTTTCTTCACCCATTCCACCGCTTGCGTGCCTCCACTCACCCGATCAGCCTTCCATCCCAACGCATGAACGGTGCGCAACAGCAATTCACCCGCCATGGCATTGTCGTCGACGACCAGAATCCGTACAGACACATCGACTTCAGGAGGGGTGGATTTCGGCAGTGACGTTGGCGCTACCTCCAGAGTGATATCGAACCAGAAACGACTCCCCACACCTTGCTGGCTCTCCACCTGAAGTTCACCCCCCATCAAGGTGACCAACCGCTTGCAGATCACCAAGCCCAGACCTGTGCCACCAAAGCGCCGGGAAGTTGAAGCCTCGGCCTGAGTAAAACCTTCAAAGATGCGCTGAAGTTGCTCCGGGCTGATACCGATGCCGGTATCAGAAACGGCGATGCGCAAGCTCACAGCATTTCCCGTGCGTTTCAGTTGTTCAACGCTGACCACAACCTGGCCTTCCAGGGTGAATTTCAGGGCATTGCCCGCCAGGTTGATCAGTACTTGTTGCAGTCGCAGGCTATCGCCGATCAGGTCGTTGGGTAACTTGGCATCCAGGTCAAACATGACCTCAACTTCTTTCCGGCCCTGGTTGCCTGCCAACACGACGGCGAGATCACGCATCAGTGGCTCAAGCTCGAACGGGTGCACATCGAGATGTAGCTTGCCCGCCTCAATCTTGGAGTAATCAAGGATGTCATTGAGCAAACCCAGCAGTGATTTTGCCGCGGTCTGCGCTTTGCTCACATAATCGAGTTGGCGACCATCTAGGTCGGTGTTTTGCACCAACTGCAACATACCCAACACAGCATTCATCGGTGTGCGTATTTCATGACTCATGTTGGCCAGGAAGGCAGACTTGGCCGCACTCCCTGCATCGGCCTGTTCCTTGGCGTAAAGCAGATGTGACTCGAGCTCGCGTTGGACAGTGATGTCCCGATTGATACCGGTAACGCGCAAAGCTGTACCGTCTGGATTGCGTTCTATCTGTGCGCCGGCATGTATGAAGCGGACCTGACCCTGCGGGCGAACGACACGGAAAATGGTGTCATACACATCAATCCCTTCGACGGCACCCTTCAGCTTTGCAGCCGCAGCCACGACATCCTCGGGGTGAACACGCGAGTACCAGTGCTCATAACAAAGGCCGGTATCGCGCAACGACAGTGGCTGCCCATAGAACTCGAACATGCGGTCATTCCACTTCAAGGCATTGTCTGCCAATGTCCAGGACCAAACGCCCAGTTCGGCCACTTCAGCCGCCATCAGCAGCTGATCATGCACCGCCATCAGTTCGCTACGTTGTTCCTGTGTTGTCTTCAGGCTCGCAGCCAATTCCTTTTCTGCCGCTTTACGTTCGGTGATGTCTACCGCGATACCCAGGTAACCGCTCAACACCCCATCGGCGTCGCGCATGGAGGTGACCACCAGCGTGACAGGAACCCGCAAGCCATCCTTGCGTATGTAAGTCCACTCTCGGGTTTCCGCGCCTTCAAGCTCAGGTTTATGAGTAAGCACACGAAAACCGTCGATGGTCTGAGCGTACTCCTCGCTCAGCTCTACACCACGGGCAGCGACGTCTTCGGGTACATGAAAGAGCGCCGGGGTGTCTTTGCCCACTACCTCATCGGCTTCGTAACCCAGCAAATGCTCGGCACCTTTGTTGAACACTCGAATAACGCCATCGAGATCCGTCGCAATAATCGAAACCTCAGTAGCCGAGCGCAGCACCGTGCCCAGCAACAGATTGAGCCGCCGCAACTCGGATGTTCGCTGCGCAACCTGCTCCTCCAGGTTGAAATTGAGTTCGAGAATTCGGGCCTCTGCGGCTTTTTTCGCCGAGATATCCCTTAATGTCTTGGAGGCTCCAACGACGCGACCACCCTCGCCATAAATGGGTGAGATGCTGGCAGAGACATCGATCAGTCGCTGGTCTTTGTGATGGCGTTGGGTATCAAAGCTATCGATACGCTCCCCCGCCCTGATGCGCGCAAGGATATGCGCCTCCTCTGTGACCAATTCTGCCGGAACAATCAAATTGGCGAGCGTCTGTCCCACCGCTTCCTCGGCGGTGTACCCAAAAAGGCGCTCGGCGCCTTTGTTCCAGTTGGTGACGATGCCATCGAGTGTTTTTCCGATAATGCCATCTGCCGAGCTTTCAACGATGGAAGCCAACCTTGCCTGCTCGGCAAATATCTGCCGCCGACGTTGACGACTGACACTCACGACACTTGCCAAGGTCGCCAGAAGAAGCGTGATAAAACCACCGAAAAACAGGACAACTTTTGGTGAGACCTGATGTAGACGCTGGATGAACAGCGAATTTGCGTCGAGTTCGATTTGCCATCGCCTCCCGTATACCTCGCGCTCCAGCTGATGGGTCATCAGCGTTTCACGGCGAGCCGAGTCGTCGGTGCTTTCATAAAACAGCTTCTCTTGCCCTGGAACCGTGATATCCCTTAATCGTAAATGTACCGTCTCATTTTCTATGCGCAGGCCTCTGAGTACCTCCTCTGTCCGCAACACGACATAGCTCCAGCCAAAAGCTGTGGCCTCGCGCTCAGCCGCGGTCACCGGAGTCACTCCGCCGCGAAAGATGGGCATCAACACAAGGAAAGATTGCTGCGGTTTTCCCTGTGCCTGTATTAACGTGATGGGCCCTGTAATTCGTGTCGTACCGCTTTGTATCGAGGATTGAGCAGCCTCTCTCCGCGATGTTTCCGAGGCTATGTCCAAGCCAATTGCAGGCTGGTTACCTTCAGCAGGCTCGACATACTGGACAACGTAACGCTCGCCTGAGTGGGGCGAGAACTGGCGAATGGAGAAATCAGCTTTGCCGTCTGCTTGAGCGTATTTGAGAAAGTCGCGTTCATCCTGTTCCGGTACACGCCTGATGAAACCCAAGGCACTTGCACCGGGGAACTCGGCAGCGAGGTCGCGCGTTTGATTGTATTGATCAAAAACCTTACGACTGACGCCATGCTCACCCGCTGTCAGCACCGCTCCACGAGCGCCTCGCAAACCGTATTGGTAAAGATTGAGACGCGTTAAAACCAAATCTGCGGCCTCCTCGGTGGCCGCGACGATCGCTTCCTGAGCCTGCTGTTGGTTGATGCGGTCAACGATCCAGCCGCTCAGAATGCTCGCCCCCAGCCCCGCCGCCAGAGTGATAGCTACTCCCCAGCTCAATGCAAAATACTTATGCTTTCTCACCTGCATTGTCCCGTCGCAGAAGACCTCGAAGCCTTCAAGATTAAAGTTCGAACCCAGTTGGGGGCCACGAGATATCCGACCTGCAAGACCCAAATACGCTTAGGTCAGGCCGGCCAATCGTTTAAGCCTTTCAATGTCTGCTTCGGGTTCGCCGTTGTTCATGGCGGCGGCAAGGCGCATTACCACTTGTTCGCGACGGACTTGCATGGGCGGCAAGGCATAAATGGCACCTATCAGTTCCCGAAGAACCATAGGCAGTCCCCAGCGTGCTTTCAAGCGAACGGCAAATGGCGCTGCAAAATCGCGGATTGCGTGCATGAGCGTTTCTTCGTCCACACTATTGTCTTGGTTCCCCCATTTCTGAATTTGGTAAAGCACACAGAGTTCGCCCATGCGGTGCAACAAGGCAGCACTCTGCAGGGGCGCGGGGTCTAGACCGCACTGTTGCGCCAACAGAAAAATCCTTTCAGCTAAGCGCTCAGCTTCATCCAAATGCGCCTGGATGAAAGTCATCAGCATGCCGTCTGGTTGAGTATTAGTCTGTCGCAGGGCTTGGCTGATCGCCAGATTCACGCTGGTAAGCCCTCCCAACCGCGTCAGGGCACCGTTCAAATTCGTGCATGGCTGCCCGAGCCCGAAATACGCGGCACCGTTGGCTGCGGCGATCAAGTGCGCGCATAGAGCCGGGTCATACTGCCAATCATTGGCGAGCTCTCGCAAATCCATTAACGCCCCGCCATAGCCGAGCTGAAGCTTGTCTTTTACCGAAGCCAGTAAAGGCAAGTCCAACTCACCCGAAGACAAACCATTGAGATAGCTCATCAGGTCTTCAGTGCTGACAGTGGTCGCTCGAGGGGGTGCATCAAGGGGAAGGAGCTCTTCCAGGCATTGAACAACGCGCGAAACCTGGAATGGCTTGGTGAAAAAGGCGCTGATTCTCAGCGACTTTACCGCGAGCACACTGTCTCGATCAGCGCGTCCGGTGATCATGATCAGCGGCGTGTCTTGATCTTTTTCGCGAATTTTCTGCAACAGGTTGACGCCGGGGGCATCCGGTAGATTCCAGTCGGCCATCACCAATTGATAGGTGCTTGGCTGCCAAGCGTCTAAAGCACTAGCGACATCGATAAAGCAGTCGACCTGGGCAACCGGACGGATACTCAACACGAGCTGTTTTAAAAGATCTGATATCCAGGGATCATCATCCAGAATCATCACACGCATTCGATAATCCTCACCGGATTGATACCCAATTTCGCAACGTCCTCGGCGTTCTATCAGCTAACAGCAAGAGACGTCGATGAGATCAAAGTGTGAGGCAGTAACCGAGCGATTTTGAGTCAATCACTGCAATTTCCCTTTGGCTTGTAGCTTGAGAGGATCCTTGAAGGATCGAATCTATTCCTGACCAGTGAACTATACAAGCAAGCATCTCGCAGCTAATTAGGCTGACGGGGGGCAGTGCATGAACGCCGCGCTAGCGCAATAGCATGAACAATTCCGTACTGCGGCGGCTCAAAAATGCGCTACCCCCGCTGATACACTGCTGCAAGCAGTCTTGGCTAACTGCCCGGGCGACAGTCACCCCTCGGAGTTTCGGCTGGTTTTACTTCAACATCTATGACTGTCCTGGCATCTTCTAAGGGAATACGTCCCCAATGCCCTGCGCGATAGACAGCTATCGGCCCATAGTGTGTAGAAACGCCTTCGCGAACACTTGTTATGATTTCTGAGGATTTCATCGCAGGGATCGCCCATGAAGCGCTTTATCCAAGGTGAACATCGAGGCCAAGGCACCTTACTGCTTGGCCCGTACGGTCATCTGGTATCTCAAGGGATAGATTGACGTGGGATGTCTGCCAGACAAGACGGAGGATGAGCTCGAAATCGGCTGTATCGAAGAACTCGAACAGGCGGATCACGTCAGCGGTGAGAAGGCCATTCTGTCGGGCATGATCCAGCAATGAGCCGTAGCCAAAGCTGGGCGCAACGGCCATGCTTGCTCCGTTACCCAGTAGCATTGGGCCGCGATTATATTGAGGGGGATATAGGCCCACTGAGAAGTAGTGAATGGTACGGTGGGTTCATCCTCATCAAACATGTGAAGCCGGCTTACCACCCAGTCAGCCATATCCACCAGGCGATGAAGCATTGCCTCTGCCTATTCGAAATTGCCGGTGTCGAAGCGACATGCCACCCATTACGCGCCGACGCTCAAACACCTGGTTGAGCGGCTCGATGCGAACAAAGATCAGGCAAAGCCACCTACCGCACGTGGCATTTTTATTTTACGGAGTGCGCACTCGGGTACGAAGCCTGTGACCTTGGTGCCTACCAAATAACGTCGAGTAAAACGTGTATGCAGCTTTCCAGCCCTTCGTTTTTGACGCGAAATCATCGAATGGCGAAGGAAAAAAAGGCTGCAGGAGCAGCCTCAAGGATGGGGGGGCAGAGATGACTAAGCATCACTCATGTTTTCTTATAGGACGTAGCTTTGTCAGGTGAGCAACAAGATCAATCGACTACATCGAATCTGGGTAGCTTCCATTTCCAACGAATGGCAGCAATACGGCTGACAAAAACGAACGCAATAGCGATTGCAGACGCTACTTCAAGTGAAATCTGCAAATCCAACAGCGTGATGTAGGCGACGGCACCCAAAATACTGATGGATGCATAAACCTCTCGTTTAAACACCAACGGTACTTCGTTACACAACACATCACGCATCACACCCCCTGCGACTGCGGTAGCTACACCCATGATCACTGCGATGCTGGGAGGGAGGTTTTGTTGAAGAGCCATATCTGTTCCTCTGACCGTAAATACAGCCAATCCAAATGCATCGGCTACCAACAACACCCTATCGTTGAAGGTTTTCAAGGTCCTCGCCCAAATCATGGTTCCTAGCGAAGCGCTAACTCCTACCAAAAAGCCATTCTCATTGGAAACCCACTCGATCGGATAATGTGCCATCAGTACGTCACGCAAGGCACCGCCGCCTAAAGCGGTGACTAAACTGATGGTGATTACGCCGAACCAGTCCAACGATTTTCGCCCTGCCATCAGGGTGCCTGTCACTGCAAAGGCTGCAACGCCTGACAACTCACAATAATAGATCACCCAACCAGCGTGGTAAGCCTTCATCTGCGGAACCAGCCTGTACTGCAAATGGGAAGAGTTCTTGAAATGAATCGCCCTCAAAGACACACATCAGGACCTAATAACATTATCATAGTATGATAATAAAAACACCGATGATGGAGGGCAAGGCGCTTCTGTTTAAGCACCTGGCCAAAATCAACGCGGTGGAGGTCAACACCAGCCATTCGGCCGCAGTCATTGATACGATCGATTGCATTGCCGACACGTTCGGCGGTATCCATATGGAGGGAATGGCTGAGTCTAAGAGTCTGGAAATCGAACAAGCGCTAATCGCTAAATGCCCGTCCATTTTTCCGTACTTTTACCCATTTCTGATTGACGTGCCGCCGCCATTTTCTGATCACGGTCAATCCGGTTAACTGTTACGAACCTAACCGGTGACAAATAAAACTCCGACCATTACAATTTGATTAACATTGACCGTTTTAGGGTACAGGCAATTCCATGGAAAATAAGACTGCACGACTCACTGTGCTCATTGATCCCGTCAAGAAAAAAGCCCTTGAGGAGCTGTGCGCTTCTCAGGATCTGACGCCCTCTCAGGTTGTTCGTCAGCTTATTCGGGACTATCTGGAGACGCATGGCGTGTCTTACGCCACCAAAAGCAAAGCTGCGGCCAATGGTAAGTGATTCATCTGCGCATGAGCGGGTACGACGAATACCTGCTCATCGCTCCTTCTATTTTCCTGCACCTCATCTCTAGCCCTGGGTCTTGTCGATCTCGGCGTAACTGCCCAGTGCGCCACTGAAGTCAGCATGATAATGCTGTGAGCCGAGCGCCTGAAGAACCCCTGCCCTGTCGAGCTTGCCAAGGACTTTTTCGTTGGCTTCACACAACCTCACGACGATGCTGCGTTTGCGCAACTGCTCAATAACTTCGAGCAGCGTTTGTAAGCCCGTGATATCCATGAATGGCACCCGCTTCAGGCGAATAATCAACGTCCCTGGATCGGTATGCGTCTGAGCCAAGACGCGCTCAAAGGTTTCTGCTGCGCCAAAGAAGAGAGGCCCCTCAATGGTGTAAACCAAAACACCAGGTGGAAGATGTACATGCCCATTCATGCGCAACTCTGCCTCCAGCTCTTTTTCGACCATTAGCTGCACCTCTACAGATGAAGCCATCCGACGCATAAATTGCAGCATCGCGAGAATGACCCCGATATTCACTGCAATCGCTAGATCGCTGAAAACGGTCAGGCCGAAGGTGATTAAAAGGATCGCAACGTCCGCTTTTGGGGCTCGTTTGACCATGCGTTTGAAGTGTTTTAGTTCGCTCATGTTGTAAGCGACCACGAATAAGATCGCAGCCAACGCGCACAGCGGGATATCCGAAGCCAGAGGTGCCAAGAAGAAGATCAATAAAATCAACGTGACAGCGTGGGCAAAACCCGCAATGGGGCTGTTGCCACCGTTGCGGATGTTGGTCGCTGTTCGAGCGATCGCACCTGTCGCAGCAAAGCCTCCAAACAGAGGAGTGACCAGGTTAGCAATGCCTTGTCCGATTAACTCCTGATTGGAATCATGTTTGGTGCCGGCCATCCCGTCGGCGACTACAGCAGACAACAGCGACTCGATCGCCCCCAGCATCGCGATCGCGAACGCAGGACCAATCAATTCAATGATCTGTGGCAGCGTTATTTCAGGAAGACCCATTTTGGGTAGGCCTTGAGGAATACCCCCGAATGCACTCCCGATCGTTGCCACGCCATCGAATTGAAAACAGGAATGCAGCGCTGTCACAACGACCATGGCAATCAGAGGACCCGGAACACGCCTCACGCCTGGAATTTTAGGCGCAAGAATCACCAGCAGCAGGCTCAAGATGGCTAACAGGGTCGTGGGCACATGAAGGCCGGGCAGCGCCTGGATGAGGTGCCAAAGCCGCTCATGAAAATGCTCGCCACTGATTTTCGGCAAGCCCAAAAAGTATTTCCACTGCCCGACCCAAATGATCACACCGATGCCAGCGGTGAACCCAACGATCACGGGATCGGGAATAAACTTGATGAGTGCGCCCAGCTTGGTGATGCCGAGCAGTAATAAAATTGCGCCCGCCATCATTGTCGCGATCTGCAAGCCATCAACGCCGTACTTGGCGGTTACGCTGGCCAGAATGACGATGAACGCCCCGGTAGGGCCGGCGATCTGTAGTCGACTCCCGCCGAAAAGCGAAACCAACAAGCCACCTACAATTGCCGTGTAGATCCCTTGCTCCGGCTTGACGCCCGAGGCGATGGCAAATGCCATGGCCAAGGGTAGCGCCACGACGCCGACGATGACCCCCGAAACGATATTTCGAAGCCAATGCTCGCGCCCTAACAAGCCCGCTTTCCAAGCTTCTCGTATGGCAATCATGACTAGCCTCGCTTTGGCTGCATGTGCATACTATTCACATGCCGTGATAATAGTAAAGCAATTGGCCTAGCCTCGTACGACACCAGCGACACTGTAGATACAGTGTCGAGAGCGCATAAACATATGCCCGGAGACCCCGCATGAAACGCGATGACGTCAAAACCAAACACGGTGAAGGCATGCACTTCGACACGCATGTGATAGCCAACCCGGCCAATACGCACGAGTGGATCATTCTTTTCAAAAAGGACGCCGGGAGAAGCTACTTTCTGGTCAATGACAGCGAAGAAATTGAGTCATTTGGACACCTCGATGAACTGATCCGCGAGCTTCGAGAGCTGGGTATCAAGTCCGCCGAAGTTCATTTCTGATTGTTCCACTCAAGGAGTTTGATGATGTCAGTAAAGGTTGAGTATCTGTCCGGTCAAAGCGAAGCGTATTGGTCGGTATATTTCGGTAGCCGCTGCATCCAATTTCGAACTGAGCAGGGAGCAAAGGAATATGCCGCCACACTCAAAGAAAGAATCGACGCACCCCATGCCTTCCCGCGAGCTCACCACGTCTCTCACAGCCAAGATCATTGATCACCGCGCTCATCCGAGCCTGTCGTTCACACCCATGACCTCAGCGCCTTGACGCTTGGGACATTCGAGCGCGCAAAAAAATGGCCACACAAGGTGGCCTAAGACGGGTTCAAGCATAGAAGGATCTCTATTGGCCAACAGATACAGGCCCGCCCTGAAGTCTTAGGGCCAATAGAGTGGGTCCGCTGGCTGATAAACCCCTTCATCAGCAGCGCTCAGCTGGCAATTCGATCCTGGTCTGTGGGTCAGGACCTCATCGCCTCGCATTATAATAGTGTTAACATGTGATTGTAATCAACATCTAATTAGGTGATCGCATGACTACCGACTTCAAAAAGGCTGCACTGGATTACCACGAGTTCCCAACCCCAGGAAAAATCAGCATTGCGCTGACCAAGCCTGCCGACACAGCCGCCCAACTCGCACTGGCTTACAGCCCTGGCGTAGCCGAGCCTGTACGCGAAATAGCAAAGAATCCCGAGAATGCCTACCGCTTCACCGGTAAAGGAAATCTGGTGGCTGTGATCACCAACGGCACTGCCATTCTGGGCCTGGGCAATCTAGGTCCCTTGGCCAGCAAGCCGGTCATGGAAGGCAAAGCATTGCTGTTCAAGCGTTTTGCCGGAATCGATTCGATCGATATCGAAGTCAACGCTGAAAGCTCCCAGGCCTTTATCGATACAGTCGTACGCATTGCTGACACCTTTGGCGGCATTAACCTGGAAGACATCAAAGCTCCTGAGTGCTTTGAAATCGAAGAAGCACTGATCGAGCAATGCAGCATCCCCGTCTTCCATGACGACCAACACGGCACTGCCATCGTCACTGCCGCCGGCATGCTCAATGCACTTGAGATTCAGGGCAAAACCCTGGGAAATGCGAGAATTGTTTGCCTTGGTGCGGGTGCCGCAGCCACTGCCTGTATGCGTCTACTGCTGAGTCTCGGCGCTCAAAGACGCAATCTGTACATGGTCGATCGCATCGGCGTTATTCACTCCGCTCGGGAAGGCCTCAATCAATACAAAGCACAATTCATTAACGACGGTGGCCCGCGTACGCTGATGGAAGCCATGAAGGGCGCTGATGTGTTTGTCGGTCTGTCTGGAGCCAATCTGCTTCCGGCAGAAGCACTGGCAGCGATGGCACCTAATCCGGTCGTGTTTGCCTGCTCGAACCCGGACCCTGAAATCAGCTACGAGCTCGCCATGGCCACTCGTGATGACCTGATCATGGCGACCGGTCGCTCTGATTACCCGAACCAGGTCAATAACGTTCTGGGCTTTCCGTTCATCTTCCGCGGGACGCTGGATGTCCGCGCTACCCGGATCAACGAAGCAATGAAAATTGCGGCGGTGGAAGCACTGCGCCAATTGGCCAAAGAGCCGACGCCTGTGGAAGTGCTGCAAGCGTTCAACGTCGATAAGCTCGAGTTTGGGCGCGATTACATCCTCCCCAAAGCGCTCGATGCTCGCCTGCTCGGAGCGATATCCGGCGCAGTGGCCAAGGCCGCTATCGACACCGGCGTTGCGAAGCTGCATTACCCGACGCATTACCCGCTCTAAACTGATGCTCCAGCAGCAGATCCTCTGTTCACCGATCAGGCATCAACTACCAACGGGCAGCCCCGTCTAAATCGCGAGTACCTGGTGATATCAGATATGCATAATCGGCTGGCTTTTTTGCTCCTCACACCCTTGAGACAAGGGTGAATAAATGCCGATCAAATATGTCAGGAGCCTCACCGGGCGAAGGCGTACCACAGCCGCAAACCGACATCTTGGGTTTGTCCTGGCCTTCGTCGCAGGAGCAATCAATGCTGGCGGTTTCCTGGCGGTGCATCAGTACACCTCACACATGACAGGCATCGTTTCTTCGATGGCAGACAACAGTGTGCTGGGAGACTACGACCTGGTTCTTAGTGGCACCGGCGCATTGTTGTCTTTTCTGGTTGGGGCTGCGTGCTCTGCGGTCATGGTCAATTACTCCCGACGCAGACGGATGCACAGTGAGTTTGCCGTGCCCCTCTTGTTCGAAGCCTTTCTGCTCATCTGCTTTGGATTTATGGGCGCTCAGCTTTCCACCGTGGATGGTTTGTTCGTGTCCGTCACCGTGATGCTGCTGTGTTTCATCATGGGCCTGCAAAACGCGGTGATTACCAAAATATCCAAAGCCGAAATCCGAACGACTCACATCACCGGGATCATCACGGATATCGGTATCGAGTTTGGAAAACTGTTTTATTGGAATGCCGTTAGCACATCGCTCCATCCAAAAGTTCTCGCCAATCGGACCCGACTCAAAATACTGATACTGCTCGCGCTGAATTTCTTCTTCGGCGGCGTGGTGGGTGCATTTGGCTTCAAGCACATCGGGTACATCTCAACGGTACCGCTCGCGATGGTTCTGGTGACGCTGGCAATCGTGCCTGCCTTTGATGACGTCAGGCTTTTTGTCCGCCGCGTCATGCGAAAGTGAGGCAATGCCTGTTGTGAGGTGCGAGCCCGCTGGTTTTGGTTTGGCGGTGCGACGTCCAGAACGATTCGAGCCCCCCCTGCTCCTTTATTTCTGTCTGAAAGCCACCTCAACCCGTCATGCACGGACGTTCAAAAGCCTCACAGTCCTCACGATGAACCCCCTCTTTTCCTACGCATAGTATTAACATTATATGTTAATGTTATGCGTGTATTCGCTGGAGCAATGACAGCACGCTTGACCCGGTAGCTCGCCCCGCATCAGCATCCTCCTCGAGTAGCTCTGTGCGGCGCGAGATCTGACACCCTCTCAGGACGCCCGTCATTTGATCCGCGATGACCTGCGCAGTCACGGCGCGGGCAATGAAACACAGCGCACTGCAACGGTATAGCCGTCGGGCAGTCAACGCTTATCAGCAGACTCGTGACACCAGTCTCAATGACCCAATCAATACAGCTGGCTGACATAGCGCTGTTAAGGAAGAGACCATGAGCAAAACCATCGCAATCATCAAGGGTGACGGCATCGGCCCTGAGATCATGCAAGCGACGTTACGCGTACTCGATGCTCTTGACTGCAATCTTCGCTACGACTTCGTTGAGGCCGGTCTAGAGGCCTTACAGCAACATGGGCAGTTGATGCCCCCAGTATCCATAGAGACAATCGCCAAACATGGTGTCGCACTCAAAGGTCCTCTGACGACACCGATTGGTCGTGGGTTCTCATCGATCAACGTCCACCTTCGCCGCCATTTCGATCTCTATGCCAATGTACGACCCGCGATCAGTTTCCCTGGTACCCGTTCGCGCTTCGAAGATATCGACATCATCACGGTGCGCGAAAATACCGAGGGGGCGTACCTACCCGAAGGACAAAGTATTTCAGCGGACGGCGAAGTCGCTTTGGCGAGCATTCGCGTAACACGCACAGCCTCCGAACGCATCGTGCGATATGCGTTCGAGTTGGCTCGCAGCAAAGGTCGCAAGAAAGTTACCGCAGTGCACAAGGCCAACATCATCAAGTCTTGTTCCGGTTTGTTCCTCGAGGCTGCACGTGCAGTCGCTGCGGGATATCCGGAAATCGAATTTCACGAAATGATCGTCGATAACGCCTGTATGCAGTTGGTGATGAATCCCCATCAATTCGATGTCATTGTCACCACCAACCTGTTTGGCGACATCCTTTCAGACTTGTGCGCAGGCCTGGTGGGTGGATTGGGCCTGGCGCCCGGATCGAACATCGGCGCCGATGCGGCCATCTTCGAAGCGGTCCACGGCTCGGCACCAGACATTGCGGGCAAGAACATCGCAAACCCATGTGCATTGTTGTTGGCTGCCGCAGACATGCTTGATTATTTGGGCATGGTGGACAAGGGAACACGCATTCGTACCGCGATCCGTGTTGTTCTGAAAACCTCCTGTGATCAAGTGACACCGGATATGGGCGGAACCGGTACTACCGAGTCCTTCGCTGACGCCTTGGTGGCCTATTTGCGTGACTAGATAGACACACTCGCCAGCTCAGTCAGAGCTGGCGCTTTTACATCCATCGCTGCGGCTCAGCTGGAGGGCTGGCCAATCGATTAGAAAATCTCCTGATACTCCTCTGATTGGTCTGGCCAAGGAGTCAACACCTCAAAACCATCATTAGTGACCAGGACCATATGTTCCCACTGGGCCGAGAGCGAAAGATCCTTGGTGATCACCGTCCAGCCATCACCAAGCGTTCTTACATCGCACTTTCCAGCATTGAGCATTGGCTCAATGGTGAAGATCATGCCCGGTTTCAGATTCAGCCCTTCGCCTGGGTTGCCATAATGAAGAACCTGCGGCTCATCGTGGTAAACCATACCGATGCCATGTCCGCAGTATTCGCGCACAACGCTGTAGCCCTCACGGTGCGCCACAGTTTGAATGGCATGCCCGACATCACCGAGCGTCGCGCCAGGACCTACGGCATAAATGCCGGCACACATCGCCTCATAGGTGGTGTCCACTATCCGGCGAGCCTCAGCGCTTGGCTCACCCACAAAGTACATGCGACTTGTGTCACCGAACCAACCATCTTTTAGAACTGCGATGTCGATATTGATGATATCGCCATCCCGAAGCTTTTTATCTGACGGGATGCCGTGGCACACCACATGATTGACAGATGTGCACAAGGTTTTAGGGAAACCTTGATAGCCGACATTGGCTGGAATGGCCTTTTGCACGTTGACGATGTAGTCATGACATAGCGCGTCAAGTTCGTCGGTAGAAACGCCTGGTTTGACATAAGGCGCGATCATGCTCAAAACTTCCGCGGCCAGTTTACCAGCGGCCCGCGACAGGGCAATTTCTGCTGGCTTTTTAGTTGGCACTTTCACCCTCATTATGCGACTCCAGATATTGAATGAACGGGCATTCACTTGTCGAACATACTTGACATAAACTTAACGCTTTCTATTTATAACTTGCAGGCTTGTGCCCCCCCCAAGCAGGGGTGTAATTATTTTTGTTATTTTTCAATATTTATAATAAAACCAGATCATCACAGCTAATTACTCGCCAGCACTTCGATCACCGGTTGCCGGCGCTGCATATGGGTACAGATGTGGAGCTTCAATACGCTCTTTCAGCTTTGCCGCGTAGTCCTTTGCACCCTGCTCATTACGGAACTGAATTCTCCGCACGCCTACACACACGGACCATAGTTCTTCACTCGGACTTGACAGATGTTCGACCCTGACAGACATGACGACACTCCAAGGAACAAGAATTCAAAAATGAATTTCAGCAACCTTGATACCGATTTCACGCAGTTCATGAATCAAATCATCAAGGTGTCGGAAGGGTTCAATTTCTTCGTTGTCATTAACCAGGAAAAAGCTTCTTCCTGCTTCTTTTTTAAAAAAGGCGATCCACTCCTGGGTGTTTGCCGGATTGGCAATCAAATGGGTATCAAACTGAATGCCTTCAGCGTGTTTGATTTGTACGTCCTCACGTTTCATGCAGCTCTCCAAACGCTCACATATTTCTGTTCTCATGCACGATTTTGCCTCCGTGCAACTGAGCAAAAAACGTCGCCGCTGCCTGAGGCAAGGCTGAGTAGATTGCCTTTGTATTATCACTGCATGATAATATTATGCACATATAGACCCTCGGAGGCTAGTCGTCAGCAGAACCACCAAGCCGCCTGAGGTACGCCGGCCTGGGTGGATCCGCCCAATGCTTTGTCTTTGAAGACACACGACCTTGCCGATGAGCTTCAAGTGACAGAAGCCCCTAATGGCCAGATCGAGAATAAAACCGAACCAAAAAGCGCTCACGATCAGTAATGAGCTATCAATGCCACTCCTTGAAGGTGACTGTCTGTACGGGTCAAAACGACTTAGTTGACCGTGATGATTGCACCTTGAAAAGCACATATGGCGTCATGCTCAAAGGCATGAAATGAGACCCTGGCAGCAGCGGATCTTCTTTGCTTTTGATTTAACGCATACGATTTCTGAATTTTAAGGACGAAAGTCATTATGCGAAAAACAGGAATTAAGATGCGTGCCCCGCTCAGTGCTCCGACACTGGAGCCCGGGCAGCGATTGTTTGTTTGCCTTGAGCAATGCGTCGTCGTCCAGCAGCGGGAAACGAATATCTATCAGGTCGTGTTTGACAGAAAAGCACCTAAAACTACACGAATTCTTTGGGCAGAGGATGAGTGGATTTTCATTGGCAGACACAAACAAAATGCTGAAAAAGACCCTTCGCTGGCTGCATTTGTATCAGTACTCAAACCTGAACAAGAAACGTTCTAAAAAGTTAAAGATAACTTTTAACGCAGAGCGCTAACTGTTTTAAGCTGCTTAACGAGACTTACTTGCCTGCGGCAGGTATTAAATATTTTAACTTATTAAGCCAAAGACAATTGCCCACAAACAGCGCCCCCCCCTTGGCGCCCCATGATTTCCACATACTAGATTATCGCTTCCGCCGGATGCCGACTCTGCGCGAATAACAAGCTCGTCAACTGTATTTTTATGACATCCTAATCCCCTTCCTTAATGCCATGGAAAAGGAAGATCAGCAGACATGTGGCGACTTGCGTTTACGCGATGGGATAAATGGGACTATTGCAGTGACGACAGAGACAAATACCTGTTCGCGCCTTCTGCATGTTCTTTTGATTTCCCTGTAGTCATGTATTACACACTTCTTCCTCTTTATGAGGCCCAAGCTGAAGTGACCAAGCTTCTGGAAGGCATTGCGGCAGGCGAGCAGAAATGGTTCACAAACTTTTCAGAGCTTTTGACCTATCGTAATCGTCTCTCCTCTCGGCTGCGCCTGGTTCAGCATAGCGTCACCATTCGCAATCCACCGCTGGGAGGTATTAACTCGCTACCGCCCTGCATCGAACCAGAGAATTTTCAGGAGGTCGCTACCGATTCTTTGACGTGAGCGCTCCAAGGAGACGTGGAAGTCCAGGCTATCTGTCGTCGATTAGGTGTGCACCTGAGTGCCCCCCCCCGCTCTCCAGATACAGAGCGACAGCTTTGGGTCGTTTGCGGCCTGTCGCGATGGGCAGAAAACGACCCATAGCTGCCTTTCAAGCTACACCCAGATCGACTCAAATCAGTCGTTGATCCAACTAGATTATTTTTGCTTTGCGGCCACGTGAGGCGGGCTTCACCGGCACGCTTCCGCCGTATTCGTTCCACCATTTAGCGAGCGCCTCCATCGTCGGTCCGAGTGCACGTGCTTTTGCTGTCATTTCATATTCAACACGCGGGGGCACTTCTGCGAAGACCGTTCGCGAGATCAAGCCATCGCTCTCAAGCTCTCGAAGTTGCGCCGTCAGCATGTGTTGTGTAATGCCGCTGATCGCTTTGCGCAGTTCCCCAAAACGGTAGATTCGCTGGTTTAGCAGCCACATGATCTCCAGCTTCCACTTGCCTGAAAGCAGCGAAAATGCGCGCCGCATTTCCTCATGCATATTGATCTGACCGTCATCATTAGTCTGGTTTTCCATACTAAGCACCAGTTTTTCATCCTACTTGTGGTCTTTCATATTAAACGACATCTTTGCCCCAGGTCGAAGTAACAACACCTGTTTAGGAAAAACCTCATGATCGAAAATTATATTTACTGGGTTAGCACAGCGCTTCTTTCGCTGCTCTATTTCGCCTCTGCCTCGATGTACATCGCCAAAGGAGACTTTGTTCGCAACGCACAAGCGGAGTTGGGCTATTCAGCCGCCCATCTTGTGCCGTTGATGATCGTGGTGAAGATACTGGGGCCCATCGCGATTTTGTGGCGTTTCAATGTGGCAATCAGTGATCTGGCGTATGCCGGAATGTTTTATCACCTGTTGCTATCAGCGTCAGCCCACCTGGGTGTTCGTAAACCCAAAGGTTCTATCCCGGCAGCCGTTGGGATCATTCTCCTCGCTGCTTCGTTCGTGACACAAAACGTTGTTCGCGAAAATCCATCGCCTTATGCGCCGATGGCGATCATCCATGATGCTTTTAAGTGAGGGGAATACTATGACCCGACTCAATGGAAAAGTCGCTATTGTCACCGGCGCCGGCCGTGGTATCGGCCGAGCCACCGCTAAACTTTTGGCGGCGGAGGGTGCGAAAGTCGCGGTCGTTTCGCGCACGGCTGAAAATGTTGATCAGGTGGTTGCTGATATACAGGCCGCTGGCGGTGTCGCCCTCGGAATCGTTTGCGATATCGCTGATCCCGATCAATTTCCTGTCGCTGTCGACAAGGTGATGGCTGCCTATGGACGAATCGATATTTTGGTTAACAATGCTTTCGATCCTTCTGCGGTTTTTTCATCGGTGATTGAGCTATCGGCCGAGTTGTTGCAGCGTAATTTAGAAATGGGCCCGATTGCTTATCTGCGAGCAATGCAGGCGTGCTATCCCCACCTCAAAGCTAGCGGTGAGGGCCGGGTTATTAACTTCGCTTCCTTGGCCGGCGTAATTGGCATGCAGGGCTATGCGCCTTACAACATGGCAAAGGAGGCAGTACGTGCTTTGACTCGCACTGCGGCCAGGGAGTGGGGCGCTGACAATATCACTGTCAACAATGTCATGCCGGTTGCTGATACTTGGGGAACAGCAGTCGATGCGCCTGCCCCCACTAACGCGCTTGGCCGTTATGGATCACCGGAAGAGGATATTGCGCCAGTGGTATTGTTTCTCGCCAGCAGGGACTCGCAGTTCTTGACGGGATACAGCCTCACGCCTGACGGAGGTCAAATCATCGACAGCGCCCGCTAACTGTCGTGTCCCAACACTAAACGCCAACTCAACGGAAATCAGGAGACATGCCATGCCATGTCTCGTGATTAGCGGTCAAGCGGAATTCGGATGCGATTGCGGCGGCTGCATTCGATCCAAAGTAATCCTCTATCCCATGGGCCGCGCTAATAGAAAGCCTCACCGTGTATAGCATTCAGAACAGGCGAAAAGACGGATGTTGAACGTCCGCTTCTGGCCGTAAGCAGCCTCGCGCCAGATTTTGCCAGGCGCTGCAAAGATGCTCACGTAACGGCTGATTCAGCCTCTTCGGCTTCGGATGCGCGTAAACATCGTGTTCACGGCCTCGATATCCCCAAGCAACTCATCGGGATGTGTTACTGGACGCTGCTGGCCGGCCGCATGCGAATGCGCGCTAACATTGCGGCAACATCGATCGTGAAGGCGCTGTACTTCACGGAAGTCCTGTTCCTGGACAGCCATCACGCCGTTAAGCCGGCCGACCGAGATTCCGTCGCGGAACCGGACAACGGTTTCGTTAAGTATCGTATCCTCGATACCAATTTCGATCGTCACGCGAAGATCACTGTATGCATTACGGATCGCATACCGCTCAGTGTCTCCGGGAGGGGAGTTGAAGCTTGCTGCAATTTGCTGCTGGTCACGACGGTGTTGCACGATGCGCTCGCGATGCCGGCGCATGTCATACGGCAAACCGACATCGACATATCCAGGGCCTTCCGACCGGTAGCTGATCGACCTCACTTCAGGTGTCAGACCCGCATCTTGGCAGAGCGTTATCAACTCACCGAAGAATACAGCGTCGTGGGTGAATACAATGACTTGCCGGTTGGCGGACTCTTCGACAATTCGTTGCGCGACGGCGGTTCGATGGCTGTGGTCGAGGCTTGAGACCGGGTCGTCGAAAACGATTCCGGAAGTCGATCCCGACTGGTGAAGCTCAGCGAAGAAGTAGGCAAGCGCACACATACGCTGCTCTGCCTCGCTCAACACTTGGTGCGGGGCAAGCTGGCAGTCCAACAGCTGAATTCCCAGGCGAACTGCCCCGGCCTCACCGGCGGAGCTGACTCCAGCTTCAACATGCCTAAGTTCCAGCCTAGTGAGCTCCTCGTTCATGCGTCCAGCCAGTGCTTCACTGATATAAGTCCGAGTCAGTTGGCCAGCTAGCACGCTAATCGGCCGTGTAGCTGCAATGTCATTTAGGCAATTCTGGAGCCGAGCCCTGTGGGCCAGGTTATCAATCACCCGTGCTATGCCTTCGATATGCTCGGAGAGTAGCTGCCGTGCTTCCAGCTCTTTCAACCGTAGCTTTTTGGCCGCTAAGGCTTCTGCGTCCATGTTTGCGCGCAGGCGGCCCGCCTCTACGCGAAGTACTTCCGCAACCTGAGTGAGCGACGCCACCGGATTCGCTCCACGATACTCAGGACAGTCCTGCCATACCCCAGTAGCCACCGCAGTTTTGAGCCACTGAAGTCGCGCGACAGTCACTCCGAGAGGTCTGTATATCGTCCGGAAGCGCTGGATCACGGGCCCTCAGGCTCTCCAGCATGTTAGAGGCAACTGTGAAGTCGACACTTGCTGAAGCGACTTCTCGAACCATATGCAGCCAAGCGTTGCGTGCAGTCTGAGCAGTCTCCGCCGCCCGGTCTCGAATGTAGTGGTCGAATCGCTGCAAGCGGTCCTGCGCTTCAGGACTGAGCTCTTGCTGGCAAAGTACACAGACCGCATCGTCACAGGTGACTGGGAATGCCTGTCCTGGATATGCAGTACTCGACGAGTATTCACGAGCAGCGTTGAATAGCAACGCCCAAGGACCTTGCCCCGTTCCAGGAAGTAGTTGTGTAGCATCTCCTGCCTGCAACATGGCGGACGCTGCACGTTCAGCTGCCTCAGCCTCAACGACGGCTCGATGTGCCTGGTGCTTGGCATCGATAGCCTCATCAGACACTACGCCTGCCACCACAGTGATGAGGCTGGCCAATTCATCGACCCTGGTTGCAGCATGGTCAAGTAGCGAGGCCCGGGCAGTTGGGTCTGCTTCGCTGATTTCCTGTGGAAGTCGTACACGCTCTGCCTGCTCTTCATCGGCGAGCGCAGCCAATTCACGCGCTCGCGTCAGATCAGTGGTCGGGCCAATCGGATGCACCGCCCGTCCGGCATCGGTCTCGAACGGAATGACACTGAACGGGGTCGTGTCTGTTGCAAGGCCCGTGATCTCAGCCTGCAGCGCGGGGCGCAGAGCCTGATTGAGTCCATTCGCCAACCGCTGGAGATAAGTCAGAGCCGATGGCTGAAAGCTGGCAGCTTCTCGTGACTGGAGGTAATGCCTAGCGCAGTCGCCATCGAAAACTGAAATGCCCCGGAGCTCTGGCTGCGGTACGTTATCGCGATGATTGCTCCAGGTCGTCTGCGCGACGGCGCCGTCCAGTGCGAAGTCGATAACAGCGCTTGGTACGAGTTGCTGGTAATCCGTAGCGTAAGCATTGGCGTAGACATCTCCTCGGCTCCGGGCACGGCACGCCTGCTTCAACACCCGTGCGTAACCGGACTTCCCCGTGCCGTTTCCGCCATACACGATGGTGAGACCATGCAGCTGGAAGTTCAGAGCCTGACTATTCGGGATCTTCCCCACGTTAGTAAGTGAATGCAGGGACTGCAATACGACGGTGTGGTCCTGACTCGCCTCAGCGGGGAAATGGTCTGCTGCGAATAGAACAGGCTGAAGAACCGGCAGGAATGCGCTTCGCACCCCATGGTGTTGCTTTGCGAGATCGAGAATTTCGACAAAATCCTGGTCGCTCCAGCTACCCTGGACACACAAACGGCGCAAGGCGTCGCTGCGCCACGGCGGCAGCCTTTCCGACCAAGCCAGTACTTCCTCGTATAGAGCCATTCCTTACATCTCTATGTACGTGAGGTCGTAAGGATAGTGCACCAATCGCTACTTGCAGGCCGACGAGCTCTGAGTCTCGATGACGAAGCCCGCGTTACTCCGTCGCATTGTGACAACCTGACGTTATGGAATGGTGGTCCTGCTTTCACACACAAAGAATCAGCTGCTCTCGATGAGTAGGTTGAGCAAGTGCGAGATACCAAGAATCCAATTGGTGAGCACGGCGGGCTCTCTCATGCAGACCCAAAACTGAACTCCGGGAAGGACTACTATTGGCCGACAGCTGCCCGCCATGATAGGCAGCAGATGGACAGACACTGACGCTCGCCTGTATCTGCTGGCCCTCTACCACTCCAGGTCTGACCTCATCGACGCTTTACTACAGCGTTGGGCCATCCTGATAGAATCGATCAGGTTATAGATAACACTCTTCTGAGAAATGATATGAATACAAAATTGATGGAGGATGAGATGCGCCGGGCGCTATTCGGTGATTCTAAGCCCTCTGCTCCGGCAATTAACTCAGGCAGGCAGGACACCGTTCCGGATGTTGTGATTGTGCAACCGGTGAAGGCTGCGAAGAAAAAGATTGTCTCAAAAGGCTTCACACCTAGGTTGAGAGTTACACTCCGTGTGGGAAATGAATTTGAAGGCGAGATGCACGAGATGGTACATGAGGCCGATACGCTGAGCTCCCTAGTTGCAGAACAAGAAGCTACTAAGACGGCCAGAAAAAAATTCAGGTTTGTGGAAGTGGTCTCGGTCACGTCGATGTAAGTGGATACTCTCACTTAGCTCCCTTGTCTGGAATTTAACCGCATTCGGTTACCGCGGTTCACCCAATAGGTTCGTTTCGATTGAAATCTCGAACATCAAGGGGGGCGTAGTCGTATCCCCGATTGGCTTTAATCCAGACTCTCAATGTTTAACTGGTGGCCAGCCCCAAGCGCCAAAGCTGCGGGTGGCGACAGGCAGAACTCAGCCAGAAGCGGCCGGTTGCGCCTACCGCGAAGTCATGGTGTGAGTATTGCGTAAGCGTCTGAAGTGACCGTATTGGCAGTCAGGACGGCTGCTCTGAGCAATGCTAAAGCTTATGCCGTAGTCTTACTGATCAACTGTCTGGGTAGATAGTTTGATCCAAGCCAGCGGCGTTCAGCTTTTCCAATTCTTCATTCATAAGATGGTTCGCAGACCAAAATACGTCCATCACTTTGCTCAGCAAGACATGCTCCAAAGAGCCCGGCTTCGACTGCATTGATTGGTCTCCCAATCTTGCAAGCATCTCAACCCGCTCATTTAGGCGATCCCGTTGCTCGCGGTAATGACCCAATCCCTATTCTCCTTAAGTCGAATTTGGTAAAACTGCTCTCCCGCAAGGTAAGCCCGCTGAATTACAGCCTCATGTCAGCTGGACACCAGCTCTTAAGCTTGGCCAACTGAAAAACTATCTTACCTTTTCACCTTGACCTAATTCTAGTCAAATGGGGCCGCAGTATCTGGCTCAAAGGGCCAAGAAATATGTAACGCTCATTGCCATTGTTCCTGGTTTCTTTAAAGTCTTAGGTGAGGTGCTGGGATATGTGAGTACAGGCGTGGAGCATTATACATAGGCGCGATCTGGAGAAATGATGAAGCTGAGCCGATCAGCCAATCGCTACCCAAGTCAGTCCCACCTTGCTTGAGTCTCACAGCTCACAGAAACGTACTCAACACCCCGATCAGTATGCCTAAACCACCCACAGCACGTCCTCGGCCGGCTTTGTTGAGTACCATGAGGCAGAAACGGAGTGGTCTCAGGGCCAGGAAGTTGACCGCGGTTACCCAATAAAACTAGAGATAAGAGCGAATATTTGTCAGCGAAGTAAGCGTATGAGCTTTGAACTCGTAGGGGGTGAGGACCTGTGGGCCTTTCTCCAACTCTTTAAAAGCCCCAAGCGCTACCTTAGAGATGGTCCTGTATTCCCTGATAAACAAGGCTTGGAACTCTTCGACGTCCCTGATCTGTTTGCTGATTGCAGCTTCTAGGGTCAAAGATATGCTAGGCCGCCACCTCGTTATACAGGGCCTGAGTTGCAGCTTTATCGTGGAGAAAATATCGATCGACTTGAACGCGGCAAGATTGGAACCGCATGGAGCGATAAGAGAAGATAGCCCAAATGTTCGCTGGAGGGTTGAACGCTGTGGGCAAAGGGGTGGAGTGATCATGGAAACCACTGCGCCAGCGGATGCAATAATCACCGGGTCGTCAGCTCATAGCCTCTGGCTGGGTGAGCACGAGCTCACCGTCGACTGGCGCAAATTGGGCACGATAAGTCGTAATCGCCACTTTCCTCCTTGCCTGTGACAGTCATATGGGGTTTGCAAGGCATTACCTCAGCCGTCTTCGATGTTGACTGAAAGAACGGTTTTTACACAGAATTTAGTTGTGTTGCGTCGACCGGCTGAATCCACGGCCGATTGCGACGCTTTGTCGGAAGCGTGCAATCTGCTGCGTCGAATCGCACCGTATCGGCCCGCGGTGCCTACTTCACACTCAGGCATTGGATATTCAAGTCGGGGGATTTCGGGATCTTGGCTTACGCTTGGTCACAGCAACCTGGCGTAGTTGTGTCAGTTGCTGCTCCAGCGTTTCAGCGCGGGCGTGCTGCGCCGCGGCACGCTGCTGGCTTTGATTCAGCTCGGCCTGGATCAACTCCAGCCGACGTTGCAACTGCTCGACGTGGCGCCCGACTTCCTTGAGCTGGGTCGCCGAAGCCTTGCCCTCCTCCCGGGCACGGTCGACCTCGCGGTGCGCGCGATCCTCGACTCCGCGAATGTAGAGCTCCTGCGCGACACGCTCCTGCTCGGCCTTGAGCCGCAGCACCTGCAGCTCCTGCTGTAACGTCTGGTTGTGCTGCTGAACTTCACGGCGCTCGTACAGCCAGCCTTCACGCTGCTGGTGCAGGTCCTTTATTTGTGTCTGGTATTGCGCCAACAACAGTTCCAGATCCGCCAGGCGCGCCTCGGCCGCTTGGCGCCCGGCCACAGCTTCTGCCGCCTGCTGGCGAAATTGGGCCGCGTCTTGACGCGCCTGGTCCTCGACCGCTGCCACCCGTTCGCGTTCTGCGATCAGAACCTGACGATGCTCGGCCAGCGCCTGTTCGGCGACGCCCTGCGCCAGATGAATCGCTTGTTGCCACACCGCAACAAAAGCCTGCGTCACCTCGCCTGGCAATGCCGGCAGGCGGGTCTCGCCGTTCAGCCGTTCGGCCAGACGCGACCACCATTGATCCAGCAGACCGCCGACCCGTGCCGGACTACCGCGACCCAGTTCCAGACGCACGCGTTCCACCGTCGGCCGCTCGCCGCGTGCCAACACCGCATCCGCTGCAGCAAATACGTCGTTTTCCGGCACCCCTACTGCCATGGTCCATCTCCGGTTATATTAGGACTGATAATAGAATGTTATCCGACGTTATTTTTTGATTAATGGAATTATAATACGTTGAACGTATTAAATATTACAGATCAGTTACCCTTGGTCGACGAAACCCCGTTGGACCCGCACGTTCTGGCGCTTAGCGCCCAGGAAGCCGCCGCGGCATTTATCGCTGCCGGCACCGCGGCGAATACCGTGCGCAGCTACCGCAGCGCCCTCGCCTACTGGTCGGCGTGGCTGCAATTGCGCTATGGCCAAGCGCTGGGCGATGCGCCGCTACCGACTACGGTCGCCGTGCAGTTTGTTCTCGATCACCTGGCCCGGCCGCTGGAACAAGGCGGCTGGGCCCACCTGCTACCGCCCGGCATCGACGCCGCTTTAGTGGCGGCGCGGGTCAAGGCCAAGCTGGGGCCGTTGGCGTTCAACACGGTCAGTCACCGCCTGGCCGTGCTGGGTAAATGGCATCGGATCAATGGCTGGGACAGTCCATGCGAAGCGTCAGCGCTGAAGACCCTGCTCCGTGACGCGCGCAAGACCCAGTCACGCCAGGGCGTGAACGTGCGCAAAAAGACCGCGATCGTGCGCGAGCCGTTGCAGGCGCTGCTCGCCACCTGCACCGACGGTATGCGTGGCGTGCGTGATCGCGCCCTGCTCCTGCTGGCCTGGAGCGGCGGCGGCCGGCGCCGTTCGGAAGTGGTCGGCCTGCAAGTCAATGATGTGCGCCAACTGGATGCCGACACCTGGCTGTACGCTCTGGGCACGACCAAGACCGACACCGGCGGCGTGCGTCGGGAGAAGCCGCTGCGCGGCCCGGCCGCAGCAGCGCTGGCGGCCTGGCTGGCGGCGGCGCCGGCGGTTGCTGGACCGCTGTTTCGCCGCCTGTATAAAGGTGGCAAGGTCAGCGCTGATGGCCTGTCGAGCGACCAGGTGGCGCGCATTGTCCAGCGCCGGGCGCAATTGGCCGGACTTGAAGGCGATTGGGCAGCGCACAGCCTGCGTTCGGGGTTTGTCACCGAAGCTGGTCGTCAGGGCGTGCCGCTCGGTGAAGTGATGGCCATGACCGAACACCGCAGCGTGACCACGGTGATGGGCTACTTCCAGGCGGGGGCGTTGCTCAGCAGTCGCGCCACCTCACTGTTGGAGGATGGAGAGCCATAAACCGAAGGCAACTCGCCAAAAGCTGTAGCTACCGAAGCCGATTCAGGCGATGAATGACACTCTCGGGATTCGGCGGCATTACCGGGCGGATGCTTTGTTGTGAGTGCGCTGCCGGGGAGGCCTTGCCATCAGCGGGCACTAACGCTGCCTACGGCAAGGCCGCGCTGGGCCGTGCGAGCCCTTAATCGCGTGCGTGCAACGAAAACCGCGCACCCCTCAGCCCTTTTCCCGTTTGAGCGGCTTGACCCAGCGCCCATACGCCACCCTTGGTCACGGCGACTGGGAGCGGTCAAACCCTCGAGGGACATCGGTTCACGATCGGCGCACCGATAAGCTCAGGCCTGTTGCGCTTCACGCTGGACGACCTCCAGCAATGCCTCCAGCGTCTGGTCTGGCTCAAGGGCCAGGAAGCTTTCAGCGATCAACGTTAGCGGATGAACCTGCAGGACAGAAGCCAACTCCACTACCTTCTCAAGTGTGGGGCATTTCTTTCCCCGCTCCAGGGTGCTGAGGTAAGTTCGGCTGCTCACGTCGGAAAAATCTTCTTGCGTCAGCTTACGCTCCAGCCGCCGCGCTTTTAACGCCGTCCCAAAGGCCTGTTTCAGTTCCATTTGTATCGCTCACAAAAGGAACGATGAAGCCTTTTTGAATACTTTAGGGCTACAATCTATAGGATTCGTTTTATGAGGGCGCCACGATGTTTTTTACTCAGCCAAGTGCAGAACTCCATCCACCTCTACCCTTTGACCTCAAAATCAAACGATGGGCAGTGGTCGAACAGGACCTAGAAAATCCCTGGTTTCATGTGTGCATCAAGATGACAGAAGAAGAAATGGAGTTCGGTCGCACCCTGCTGGTCTCCGACGTGGAGTACCTGGAGCGAGTGCTCAATGAAGTCTCGCCGTTCGGCTCGGTGTGTTCGGTGATGGTTATGACCCCGCCGCGTATGAATGCATCGGCACATTGGCGCATGGAGCACGTATTGGCCATCAACACCGTGCCAGACGAACCCTCAGGACAGCCCCACGTTCGCCTGACCGTAGAACATGGTAAAACCTACGACCTGTTTTGTCGTAAAACCATCGATCAGACGGGTGCTTTGCCGCAATGCATTTATTCAGCTCCGCAACTGGAGTAGCACGTGATCTCATGGCACTCAGGGGGCGCTTTTACGCATCCCAGCGAGTTGCCTCAGTCGCTTTAAACTCTTGCTAGATGCCGTACATCCGATCCCCAAACAAGGCACGAAATCCAGGTCCCGTGCCGTGTCGTAATTCAAACCATTCTCGAAGCCCCCAATAACTGCCACCCACCAAACTCCGATACACCTGTTCCGGACTGTCAGGAAGAGTATGACCAAGCTCGCAGCAACTCTGTACCAGCTGCACCCACCAGTAGTTCGAACGCTCCAGTTTCAAAACATAGCAAGTAACAGCCATCGCAATGAGTCGTATCCATACGGACGAATACCGGTCCGCTCGCTTTAAAAACTCATCTGCGCCAATATCGATCCATTTGGTTTTTCCGTATTTTTTCAGCCCGAGACGCTGAGAAATTAGGTGCGCGATGGGAAACGAGTCGCAAAATTCGGTAGTAGGACGCATCGCTAATCTCATAAGATCCTGGATAACAGGCAAACAGCCAAACTTAACTTCTGAACCATTTAAATGGTTCACCACAAGTCGCTGCAGTATGAGCGCCAGGCTGCTAATGGCCAACTTAAACAGCGCTATTGGTTTCGTCTCGTCAGACTCCTGCGACCCGCGATACCAGGACCAAGGCCGTAGGTCGCCATGCGAAGGATGCGTGAGCCTCTGCTGATCAATTGAAGAACCTTTTAAAGTATCAGCAAACGCGTCGCCGAATTTATTACCCAGGGTCTCAAAAGTATAATTAGCATTCGGAATATCCACCATGCGCCTACCGTGACGCATACAAATAACATACCAATAATGCTCCCAGTCACACCGCCAGTAACATTCATGGATGGTCTGCATATCCTCCATCAAGCAGTGTGGGCAGTAACTGGTTCGGTTGTAGAATGGGACGATTGGCCAGAACGACTCATACTGCGTGCGATACGACTCGCTGGGCATCAGTAACAGTCCCCGTAATTTGGCTGGATCAATTTCATAGAGTTTCGAAGCCCCGTTGGCACACCTTTCCATTTCGGCTTCGACAATTTTTTTTATGACTCGAACCTTATCCTCGGACAGGCAATTTTTGTTTATTTGCCGAAATACCCATGACAGCATAGATTCGTTGCAGTAAAGATTATTCATCACTTCGATACGGGGGGCATCGTAGCCCATCCGAGTTTTAGCATTTCAAGGTTAACAGCCTCTGTTCCTTCAACGATCGACCACGCCGCTGCTCGCTGAATGAGCTTAACGATTCCATCGGTATTTCCCTTGGTGCACTCCAAAATAAACTGAATTTCCTTTTCTGCGGTCAAGTTCGATAGATTTCGGAGTGGGAGTGTTGCCTCATATCCTGCTAGCCAAGATCGAAACTCTGCATTTTCAACCCAGCGATCCAATGTAAAAATGTCAAACCGGCGTAGTAGTGACTTTTCCGAGGCTAAGGCATTTTGCGCTCGGTCACTCCCTAAGGCTATCACCGAAAGATGAAAAGGACTTCCTCCCATCGTTTTTAGATGCGCCAAGCTTCTACTAACATCTGAGCGCGTGGTCAGGGTTAGGTTATTTATTTCATCAATTCCAATGGCACGAATATTAAGGGCTCTTACTGCCCCCAGCATTAACTCATCGGTCATATTGTTATCGGACAAGCTCATGCCCGCGGTCAGCGTCGAGAACAATTGCTTTTTGAAATTTTTAAAATTGACATCCGCCTTAAGCTCCATCGAGACCATACAGGGGGCATTAACGCCAACTTTCAGTCCATAATGACGATTCAATCGGTCGACCATGGCGCTCTTGCCCATCCCGGAAACTCCCGAAATCAACAAACACAAAGCCTGATTTTTGGGCGGCATTCTTAAAACAGTTTCTACCGCGTTGCGAATACTGTTCCACTTTGCATAGGGCACCCACACGTCTTCGTACAGTGCAATCGTACGAGCTACGTCTGGCAGTGCCATCAACCCTCTACGATACTCGGCAATGTGATCATCCATTGCTTATCTCCAAAAGGAATAAGTTACTCTTCCGGCTGATAAGGAATAACCGGTGCGCTATAGTTGAGACATTCATTGGGGTGCTTGGTATGCTTTTGCTTTTCCAGCATTTGTTCAATGGGCATGCCAGTTGGCAGTCTCGATGTCTCCACGACTTTTCTGAGCCTTTTGGTCGCATTCACTGCACTATTAACGAGCTCACGGTTAGCTCGAATTTTTTCAAATATTTCCGCTTCACTCTTAGGTGGCGGCTTGCCTTTCTCCCGTATAAGCCTAAGTTCTTGCAAAGTAATATCCGGCAAACCCACATCTGAATAAGGAGCCTGCATGTATCGACCCTCGCCATCACGGACCCACACTTGCCGCAGCGACAGGGGATTGTACTTGACGACATAGCTTTCTTTATTCCCCACTAACGGCTTGAAGTCGTCGGACCAGTACCAGATTTTGTTCAACACTAACCCGGAGTGGGAAATAGTGCGCGGTACTTCCGGAAGAAAATCTATAAAAAACTCGAAGGCGTCACTGAGTAACGGTGGATGACTCAACACCCCGGTAGCCTCGGTATAATACTCAAGCCATTTTTCATGCGGGCTCATGCCCAGCATCCGGTGCTCTTCCAAGTGATATATATTTAATGAGCGTGCAAACCAAACATTAAACTCCGAAAACGTCATGGCTGCTTCTTTTTCACTGTCGTAGTCTCCACGCAAAACCACGTTAGACAAGGTTGCACCGGGTAAATATTTTACATAACCCATCTGCAGCACCCCATTTAGTCGCTCTATATGTCCTCCCCAATGAGGTGTTCTTGGCGGCCTCCAGTGCAGGTCAATACGGTGTTTGTTTGCTGCATAACGGTAACTCTTAGACTTAAACTCTTTTGCGTTATCCATGCCAATAGCGTGGGGCTTTCCATAATAAGGGTAAGCAATATCGTCTACGCCAAGGCTTTTGAGCCAGTCACGCTTGGGCATCACAGCATGCATAATGGCCATCGCAACATTCAGTGAGTTAGGCGCATGAATGGACAAATAATAGCCCATGACCACTCTTGTAAAGACGTCTATAATCAATGTCACCCAGGGACGGCACAATGGCTTCCTGTTTTTTTCATCCACAATAATACAATCGACGACTGTATGGTCCATCTGCC
Organism: Pseudomonas nunensis; assembly: GCF_024296925.1. Classification (NCBI taxonomy): domain Bacteria; kingdom Pseudomonadati; phylum Pseudomonadota; class Gammaproteobacteria; order Pseudomonadales; family Pseudomonadaceae; genus Pseudomonas; species Pseudomonas nunensis. The sequence goes on along the minus strand of NZ_CP101125.1, from coordinate 2,479,467 downwards.
AAAACTCAAGCGGTACTTTAAGTTTGATCTGTTTCGACCTGGCGGCGTACTTATCGTCTGCTGCCTTTCTCCCTGACTTTAAGCGCGTCAACTCCCTCGCGCTTTTTTCTCTGTTAATTCTCTTGGCCACTGTGTTGACACAAGGAGTGGGGAGATGGGCGGCATGGCACATCTCTTTAACTGCTTTATGAACTTTTTTTCTATCAGCGCCTGGGCCTTTCCACTCAGTTTTTATGCAGTCAAGGATGATTGATTCGATCACTTGGCTCAATCTGCGCGCCCCCCTTTTCTGGCCTCGCTTGAAACGCATCAAGGATCCAGGACCAGCATTGACATCGTAGTTTCCCACTAATCGGTAGCAATAAGGCTGACTCAACTCCAAGCGTGTTTTTACCTTTACTACTATCTCTTTTAAGGTGCCTCCCTCTGCCATGCACTGCCTAATCACGTCAAACCTACGCTTTGCTTCATCCATTTCTGCAGAGAGTTCTTCTTCATCCCGATTGATTTCTTTTTTGTTGATATCAGGGATGATCGAATCCTGTGAAATCGATTGCAGTTCGGCAACCTCTACGACCTCGTATTTCCTATTGGTTATGTCGTAAATCTGGACTTTATCAACTGAAACCGAACGAGCGTACTCGCATATTCTGCCTTGGTATAAAACTTTTTCTCGACTGATTATTTTTTCCATCGTCACACCTCAGTGAGGGCCAAATACGATGTTAATAACTATAAATAGTCTTACTGATAGCTCTCATAACATACACCGATCTCGACACAAACACCAACTAGTGCGTTTAACGCACCTATAAAAACGCACAACCTTCAATTTATCATTAGCTTACTTCGTGGTTTTTCATACAACAAATTTAAAAGTCTGCTTTCTGTTGGCGTGTGGGCATTGGGCTTCGCCAACCTCTAGCTTCGAAAATGCATGTAAACATTACTTCAAAAAATAGAGTGCCCATCTGTTTAGATCGTGAGCTGTCAGTTTTCTGGTCGATAGATAACCAGAAGCTCAATGGCTTAGTGTTATACTGATAATGCACATTCCTACTGGATTATTCCGTTGAGCGTACTTCGTCCTGCACATCCTGCGCATTTTACTCCGCATCACCATGAAGGGTTGGAAACCATGCCTAAACATTCTCCTAGCGCGCAACTCAAAAGCACTCGCCAATGGGTTCATGATTACGCAACCCGTCTGCTCGAGCATGGAGAGGAGGTTCGTCAGTCAGCCATTCGTGAGTTAATAGCCGCCGAACATGGCATCACTGCATCACCCAATTTAGTTACCGATGAGATCAAAAAATTCTGGGCCAAAGCCGGCCCAACATTAAGTGCGAGACTACGCCGCCCTGGGATTCCCGACGATGTATGTGAAAGCTTCGATAATATTTGGGGTGTCGCCCTAAATGCCGCCGTTGCCGGGCACGACACCGAACGGCTTCAACTCCAGCAGCAGGCGGACTCCGCGTTAGCATCGGCTGTGACAGCCCGGGCCAATGAACAGGCTGCCATCGATAAGTTTTTTGGACAAACTAGAGAGATTGAAGGGCTCAGGATGGACAAGGCTTCTCTTATAGAGCAATTACAAGCGAATGACGTCGAGCGAAAAAATCTAACAACCAGGATTAAGGAGATAAGTGACCAGGCAACTGCACAGCAAGCTGTGCATACCCAGGAACAACAAAGGTTACAAGGGCTCATCGATAGATTACTGCAGCAGCTCACTGACCTTAGGTCCAGCTCACAGCAAGAGTTTACGGCGCTTGCGGAAAGCCATCAGAACGAACTGGTTAAGACGCAAGACTTCCTGATGCGGGAGACTGTTCGGGTCCGTGATGAGCACAAGTCAAAAACCGAAAAATTGAGCAAAGAGCTCGAAAAAGAAAGTATTGAAAAAGAGCAGTTTCGACTGCTCCGATCGAAAGCCAGCGATGAAGCTGCAGAGCTCAGGGGGCGACTTGAAGCAACGAACCGGAACCTGGAAAAATTGGAACAGCACTATGCCCAACTCCACGAGAAGAATGAAAAGCTACAAGCGTCCCTTTTAGAACATTTCAAAGTGCAACTTATCTCAACCGAAAAAAAAGACTTTGGCCCCATATGACTCGCCAACCTTAAGTGCACGAACCAACGACGATCACGAGGTATTTTGGGCTAACCTTCCAGATCAAATAATAATCTTTATGGAAGTGTGCTTGGCGCCCTTGTACCGAGAGGTCAGTTACCTAGCAAGCAGATGGCTCATCGCCTAGGGGTAACACCTATTATTTCGCCCCTGTAACTCATCGCTGCGACCTGCAATCAATCCAATAGGTTGGCATCGTTACAGACACTTGAAAGAAACAAGCTGTGTGGTCACCATCAGAAATCATAAAAAAAAAATAAACCTTCATATTTGCCGTTTAAAAAAATAACCCCTCTGAAAGCAATCGGCAAAAACCTCCGAAACCCAGTAAAAACCATAAAAAACAAATACTTATAATTTATCTTTTTTAAGAAATTACGACAGCACGGCTGAGGCTCGGGGTTCAGATTTCTGGGGAATAGCCTTAGCCTGGCAATCTTGGAACTAGGCTTACCAATGGATTCTTCTCAACTGAACACGCTCTGGCCTTGTCAGCTCTTTGCCGCTGCCGCAGGCTATGTCTTCAATCAAAAAAGGAGTCTTTAATGTTACCCATGGCATGAGCAATGGAAATTTGCCGAAATTCATCCAGAAGATAATGTCTGAGAAAATCACAGGGAATGCCTTGCCGCTCGGGAATCCTGAGCCAATAGACGGATCGTGTTTCGAGGTAAAAAAATCCTGGCCCCTATTTACCCCGTACTGCAATGTCACCACAACTGCCGGATTCATCAACTCAATAATCAAGGTGAAGTGATTTACGGCTGGAATCTGCTGACGGGCGTGATCGAAGGGAATACATACTGTGTTGCCCAGCATCACGCAATCTGGAGGAAAGACGGTCACTACTTGGACGTAACCCCAGAGCTAAACCCTGCGATCACAAAAATCACCTTCCTCCCTGATAACCGGGTGCAAATTGGTCATGGCATTACGATCAGTACTCCATCCCTGTTTCTTTGGGGCGCAGGAAGTATCGGGTGGTGTAATGGCATCCAAAACAACAGCATAATGAAGCCCCATTACTTCGAAACGATCAAACAAAGTTCTACGTCAGCGACAATTGCATTGACATTGACTCCTCCCTGATCATTTTGCAGTCACTATCAATATAACTAAACTAAACGGTCATTTAGTGTAGTTATTATTATTTCGCATATTCAGCCTCAACTCCACACTCCGCCGTGACGCTTAAAGTGCGGTCAATCGCTATGATCAACCGCACCTTTACATCAATGAATCATGATGCTGTTGTAGTCAGCACTCAACGTCTCCAGATGGATTTTGTACCGATTCAGCAATCTCGATAACTCCGCCTGGGTGTAATCCGTACGTTTCAGGTTATCCAGATTCAATGAAAACCCCAGCCACACGCCCGCCACCGTAATGATTTCCTCACCGACCACGCGACGTTGGCGGCTTATGTCGACGACGGCGGTAATATCGGACAACGCATCTTCGGCGATCTGAAGCTCATGGTTCAGCCCTTCCATCAATAAAGTCATGCTCTGGATTTCCTTGTCCAGATTGTTCCGAGAGGTCGCGAGTTCGCTGTATTTAATGCCATCGGACACTACGCCCAGCACCTTCCTGACCAGTTCAATCCCCTGCTTCACCGCCTCTTTTTTCGGGTTCTGCATGTCGAGGCTGTCGAGTTCCTTGCCTTCGGGAATGTAGTTTTTATACAGGTCAGCCAGGTTGAATTCACGAATCACGTCCTGAGCCTTGATCAGTGCGTCTCGCTGCTCCGAGCGTTTCGCTTTGGTCAGGGTGTGATCGTTCAAGTCCAGCAGAATCCTGGCTTTGCGCGACCGCGCCACTTTCAGCGGCTCGTCGGCTCGTTCGCCGATTTCAACTCTATATAAGCTGCGAACTTCGTTCTCAAGAAACCGCGAGCGATCGGTAAACTTCGCCTCGACGCCTTCGAGCATCGACTCGATATTACGTTTGATGTTCGAGACCTCTGCGCTGACCATGTCTCGATCCTGTGCCGTCAGGTCATTCCTGGCTAGCGCGTCGTTGAGTTCTGCTAGCGCATCGAAATAGCTTTGCCCGGAAGCGCTGTTCAGTGCAGTCAGCAGCACCGGTAAGGATTCGCGCAGGGTTTTATCCAGGTTATTCAGGTACGCGGAAGCTCTCTGCGCCCTCTCCTGCAATACATCGGATCGCTCCTGTCTAAAATTGGCCAGCCTCGAAATGTCGCGAATGGTTTGAATGATCTTTTTAACGTCAATTGGGGGAATAAGTTGGGTGTCGATCGGTGTCACTTTGTTCATGGCAGTCATCCTTTGGTCGCCGGGCAATCAGTTAAAGCTCTTCTTGTATTCTTCCAGCGCCTCGTTAAACACGGCCACCAATTCGCCGGCGGTGTTTTTCACATCGCGCCACGGATCAATCACCATCGCAAACTCGGCGACAAATGAGGTCAGGCGCAAGGCATTGTTGATACGCCCGAACTGTTCGGCCGAAGCTTCAATCTTGCTCAGGATCGTCTGCCACATGGTGTTCAAGATATTAAGAGCGGCTTCTGCGCCAGCCATACGGATACCTATATCGCCAAAGTTCGACAGGGAACTTTCCATGGCGCTCTGCAAGCCTTCCTTGCCACTGACGGACAGTTCCAGCTCATCAACTTCAGTCTTCAGCGCATTGCGTTCTTTGCGGGCTGTCTCTGCTTTCGGGCCAAAGATCGATCCTGAAATAGGCCAGAAAATCGGCAAGCCACCGGAAAACGACATGCCGACGTAATAGTCGTAGTCCTTGTCCAACTGCATGATCCGGTCTTTCTTGGTGCGGATGGTTTCCCTGGTACTGGCGATGGATTCGAGCAAGCTGTTGCGCTCCATCAAGTCATACTTGCTCTTGACCTCGGACTGCAAACCAAAGACCCGTTTACCGCTCGACAATTCGCCGCCAGCCAGCTCGATCTTGAAGTTGGAAATACGGTCCTTGAGCTCTTGCGTCGCGCTTTGCTGGCGTTTGATATCGACCTTCATCAGCTCGATGATTTCAGTTACTGCAGATGCCACTTCACCATCGTCGGACGTGTATCGGATGCCTTCCAGATCACTGTTGCTTAACTGACCCAGCGTGGTTCTGACCCGGTCCATGATCGGCATTTCCTTGATCACGGAAATGATTTCGCCACCGCTGCTGACAATGTTTTTGGCCGCGGAACTCAAGTCGATACTTTGCTGGACGATCTTGCTTTCTACCGCATCCCAACTGGACGCATGAATCCGGATTTTCTTGAATAAGACCTGAACGTCACTGGGCTCCAACCCGGGAATATCCAACTTGGTGTATTTCAGGTACGACTCGACTTCCGGTAATTCACCCGGCAGTGCCAGACCCTTCTTCACATACTGTTTGATCTTGATCACATCTTCTTTGGTAAATACCCCGGCGCTGCGCGCTACACCGGGATACTCGCCTGAAATCAGATGGAGAACAGCTTTGGGAAGATCATTACTGCTGTCTGCATCTTTCAACTGAAAAGCCATCACGTTTGCCTCTGTTCAATAAGATCGACACACCCTTTGTGTCGATGAACAGAAGCTAGACGAGGCTGGTTTTGCGTCAAACAACCTGAAGACTTTAAAGAATCACAAGCAATTGATTAATAAGGAAAACTGTTACAACTGGAAACATGACGCTACATATGCAGGACAAATCCTACAGTCAAGTATTAATCATTCCATTAGTTACACTCGGCTTCCACGCTTGAGCGTTTCACTCGGCAACTCTTTGAACAACGCGTGGTAACTACTGGAAAACCGCCCCAAGTGCCAGAACGACCAGTGCATCGCCACTTCGGCGACTGTCGTGTCCATTGTTGTCCGGCTGAGCAATTCTCGGTGTGCGCTATTGAGCCGACGCAGGCGCAACCAATGGGTCGGTGTCATGCCGGTAAAGGCCTTGAACGCATGCTGCAACTGACGCAGTGAAACTCCAGCGACCTGGGAAAGCTCCAGCAGATTGAGGGTTTCTTCCGGCGCATCAGCCGCCCACTCCCCTACTCGCTTCATGATCATTCGCTCTTCGGAACGCCGCTGCAGGCCGCCGCGATCCAGGCGCACGCAAGCGTTGTCGAGGATGTACAGGCAATCCTCCAGCAGTTGCAGGGTCAACGCTTCGCGGCTGGGCGGATCGAACGTCTGCGCGAGTCGCGTCAGTGTGGTGCTAAGCCAACGGCTGAACAGCGCGTTTTGCTGGCAATTGAGCGGCGACATGAACAGGCCTTCCAGCCGCGCCACGTTCAAGCCATGGCGCTGGACGAACTCCGGACCGAACACCACGGCGATTTCCTGGTAGTTCTCCGGGGTGATCCAGATGTTGCGACTTTCGCCATTCAACACATACAGCGAGTTATCGCTGCGATCAAAACAGAACGCCAGCGAGCCTTGTGGCGCACTGAAATTCTGCTCGACCCGAGTGTTCATGTGCTCTTCGTAAATCTCCACGCCTTGCAAGTCCAAGTAGCGCACCAGCCCGGCGAAATGCCCCGGCGACATCTGCTGGTAATGCTGCACCCAACCCGGTGTGGCGCGGATTTGCTCGGCGACATCGGCGGTGTTGAACGCTTGGACTTGTAACGGATTGCACACTGTCATGGGGTGACCTTACGCACTCGTTTGGTGCGTTTTGGTGCTGCTTAAAGTGGATAGATGGAACTGCAAGGCTCGCCCAAGATAGTCGTCAACGCGCTTCAGGGGAAGTGTCTGTCGGATGCGACCACCCACCCTGGCGTTACTAAAACCAATAACGAGGTCTTTATGAATGTCCCTTTCGATCAGCTGTTCACGTGGCTGAAAGATCACAAGATTACTGAGGTCGAGTGTGTGGTCAGCGACTTGACCGGCATCGCTCGCGGCAAGATTGCACCCACTAACAAGTTCCTGCATGAGCGAGGCATGCGCCTGCCGGAAAGTGTGCTTCTGCAAACAGTAACCGGGGATTTTGTCGACGACGACATCTACTACGACCTGCTCGATCCGGCGGATATCGACATGATCTGCCGCCCGGTCGCGGACGCGGTCTACGTGATTCCATGGGCCATCGAGCCGACCGCCATCGTGATTCACGACACCTTCGACAAGTTCGGCAACCCGATCGAGCTGTCGCCGCGCAACGTGCTGAAGAAAGTCCTGCAGCTCTACACCGATAAGGACTGGAAACCGATTGTCGCGCCGGAAATGGAGTTCTACCTGACCCAGCGCTGCGAAGACCCGGACCTGCCGCTCAAGGCACCGCTGGGGCGTTCCGGTCGCGCGGAAAGCGGACGGCAGTCGTTCTCGATCGACGCCGCCAACGAATTCGATCCGCTGTTCGAAGACGTCTACGACTGGTGTGAACTCCAGGGCCTGGACCTCGACACGCTGATCCACGAAGACGGCCCGGCGCAGATGGAAATCAACTTCCGTCACGGCGATGCCCTCGACCTCGCGGACCAGATCACCGTGTTCAAGCGCACCCTGCGCGAAGCGGCGCTCAAGCACAACGTGACCGCGACTTTCATGGCCAAGCCGATCGGCGATGAACCGGGCAGCGCCATGCACTTGCACCAGAGCGTGGTCGATATCGCCACCGGTCAGCCGATTTTCGCGGATGCCGACGGCAAGATGAGCGAGCTGTTCCTGCACCACATCGGCGGCCTGCAGAAGTACATCCCGAAAGTGCTGCCGATGTTCGCGCCGAACGTGAACTCGTTCCGCCGTTTCCTGCCGGACACCTCGGCGCCAGTGAACGTCGAATGGGGCGAAGAAAACCGCACCGTCGGCCTGCGTGTGCCGACCTCGACTCCGGACGCCATGCGCGTGGAAAACCGCTTGCCGGGCGCCGACGCCAACCCGTACCTGGCGATTGCCGCGAGTCTGTTGTGCGGTTACCTGGGCATGGTCGAGAAGATCGAACCGAGCGCCGCAGTGCAGGGTCGCGCCTACGAACGTCGCAACCTGCGCCTGCCGATCACCATCGAAGACGCCCTGACCCAGATGGAAGAATGCGAAACCGTTGGCCGTTACCTGGGCAGCAAATTCGTGCGCGGGTATGTCGCGGTGAAACGCGCCGAGCATGAAAACTTCAAGCGCGTGATCAGCTCCTGGGAGCGGGAGTTCCTGTTGCTGAGCGTCTAAACCGCATCCCCTGTGGGAGCGGGCTTGCTCGCGAAGACGGCGGCACAGTCAATAGAGATGTCGACTGACACACCGCTTTCGCGAGCAAGCCCGCTCCCACAAGGGGAAATTGCCAACGCCTGAAAAATCCAACAACTCAAAGAGGTGTCGAATGCGTCTATTGAAATCCGTGGTTCCGGTCGCGCTGGCGATCATGTTCAGTGCCGGTGCCCAGGCCCAGCCACAGGTCAGCGTCTACAACTGGACCGATTACATCGGCGAAACCACCCTCGCTGAATTCCAGGCTAAAACCGGGATCAAGGTGATCTACGACGTCTTCGATTCCAACGAAACCCTCGAAGGCAAACTGCTCGCCGGTCGCACCGGGTATGACGTGGTGGTGCCGTCCAACCACTTCCTCGCTCGCCAGGTAAAGGCCGGCGCGTTCCTTAAACTGGACCGCTCGCAACTGCCGAACTTCAAGAACCTCGACCCGAAACTGCTCGCGCTGCTGGAGAAAAACGACCCAGAAAATGCGCACTCGGTGCCGTACCTGTGGGGCACTAACGGTATCGGCTACAACGTCGACAAGGTCAAACAAGTGCTGGGCATCGACCATATCGATTCCTGGGCCGTGCTGTTCGAACCGGAGAACATCAAGAAGCTCAGCCAGTGCGGCGTGTCGATGATGGACTCGGCGGATGAAGTGTTCCCGGCGATCCTCAACTACATGGGCATGGACCCACGCAGCGAAAACCCGGAAGACTTCAAGAAAGCCGAAGCCAAGCTGTTGAGCATCCGCCCGTACATCACCTACTTCCACTCTTCGAAGTACGTGTCGGACCTGGCCAACGGCGATATCTGCGTGGCCTTCGGTTACTCGGGTGACGTGTTCCAGGCCGCCAACCGCGCCAAGGAAGCCAAGAACGGTGTGAACATCGCCTACGCCATCCCGAAGGAAGGCAGCAACTTGTGGTTTGACCTGTTGGCCATTCCCGCCGACGCCGCCAACCCGAAAGAAGCCCATGCCTTCATCAATTACCTGCTCGATCCGCAAGTGATCGCTAAGGTCAGTGCCTCGGTGGGTTACGCCAACCCGAACCCGGCCGCCAAGCAATACATGGACGAGGCGCTGGTGAACAATCCTGAGGTTTATCCGCCCCAGACCGTCCTCGACAAACTCTACATTTCGACCACCCCGCCCCAGGCGATCATGCGTCTGATGACCCGTTCCTGGAGCAAAGTGAAGTCCAACAAATGAATCAGTACAGCAATGAACACGCCCAGTCCTATTACGCCGCCACGGCGAAAAGTCTGGCGCCCTACCCCACGCTGGCCTCGGACCTGGATGCCGATGTCTGTGTGATCGGCGGCGGGTTTACCGGCGTCAACACCGCCATCGAACTGGCGCAGCGTGGGCTCTCGGTGATTCTGCTGGAGGCCCGGCGGATTGGCTGGGGCGCCAGCGGGCGCAACGGCGGGCAGTTGATCCGGGGGATTGGCCATGACGTCAGCGGATTCGCTCGTTATGTCGGCGAAGAAGGTGTGCGTTATATGGAGCGCGCCGGGGTTGAGTCCGTGGCGCTGGTGGGCGATCGCATCCGCGAAAACGGGATCGACTGCGACCTGCGCTGGGGCTTCTGCGAACTGGCCAACACCAAGGCGCAGTTCGCCGCGTTCCAGGCTGAGCAAGCTGACTTGATTGAGTCCGGATACGCCCATGAAACCCGGCTCGTCGGCCCGGAACAGATCCGCCAGCAAGCGGTGAATTCCGGTGTGTATGCCGGCGGTTTGATCGACATGGGTTCGGGCCACTTGCACCCGCTCAACCTGGTCCTCGGCGAAGCGCGCCTGGCCGAATCCCTTGGGGTGCGAATCTTCGAACAGAGCCCGGTGCTAGAGATCATCCATGGCAGCACCGTGCAGGTTCGTTGTGCCGGCGGCACGGTGCGCGCCGGCAGCGTGGTGCTGGGCTGCAATGCGCATCTCGAAGAACTGGAACCGAAGCTCAGCGGCAAAGTACTGCCAGCCGGCAGCTACATCATCGCCACCGAACCGTTGTCCGCCGAGCTCGCCGCGCAGTTGATCCCGCACAACCTCGCTTTGTGCGATCAGAAAGTCGGCCTGGATTACTACCGGCTCTCGGCGGATCGGCGTTTGCTGTTCGGCGGTGCCTGCCACTATTCCGGGCGCGATCCATCGGACATCGCCGCCTATATGCGCCCCGCGATGCTCAAGGTGTTCCCGCAACTGGCCAACGTGCGCATCGATTATCAATGGGGCGGCAAGATCGGCATCTCGGCCAATCGCTTCCCGCAGATCGGCCGCTTGAGCCAGCACCCCAACGTGTTCTACGCCCAGGGTTATTCCGGTCATGGCCTGAACGTGACGCACTGGTGCGCGAAGTTGCTGGGCGAAGCGATCCATGCCGGGCACAGCAAAGGTTTCGACGTGTTCAGCGCCGTGCCGCACATGACCTTCCCCGGTGGCCGCGCCCTGCGCTCACCGCTGCTGGCGCTCGGCATGTTCTGGTATCGCCTGCGCGAAATGCTCGGCTAACCCTCCCCTCTCCCGGCAAAAACCTTACCCCTGTGGGAGCGGGCTTGCTCGCGAAGGCGGTGTGTCAGTCGACATCGGCATTGACTGACATGACGCCTTCGCGAGCAAGCCCGCTCCCACAGGTCGGGCGTGCATCTCATTGAACAGCCTTTTAATTTGCTCTATCGCGAGGCACTTCTATATTGAGGAGGTGCTCTGACTTTCTGCCTCCTTGCGAATGCGACCCATGGCCACCACTGACCAGTTGATCATCTGCGAGCACTGCGACTGCGTGTATGAAAAAGTCACGCTCGCCAAACATCAGAAATCCCTGTGCACACGCTGCGGCGGCGTGCTCCAGCGTTATAACGGCCTGACGATCGAGCAGCGCCTGGCCTTGACCCTCACCGCGTTGATGTTGTGGGTTTTTGCCAACTTCTACCCGATCATGAGCATCAGCCTCAAAGGCCTGAAAAACAGCGCCACGCTTTGGGATTCGGTGCTGGCCCTGAGCCTGGGGCCGATCACGTTCATCGCCCTGGTGGCGGCGATTTCGATGATCATCGCGCCGATCTTCCAATTATTGCTGCTGATCTGGGTCTTGAGCTTCGCCCTCAAGGGCCAGCGCTCGCCGGGTTTCCGGTTCTGCATGCGCTGGCTGGAAACGCTGCGGCCCTGGAGCATGCTCGAAGTCTGCCTGCTGGGAGCGATGGTTGCCGTGATCAAACTCGCGGGGTTGCTGGATGTGTTGCCCGGCATCGGCCTGTTCGCCCTCGCCGTGCTCAGTCTGATGATGATCCGCATCGCCGGGCGCGATATCCGTGATCTGTGGGACATCCTATGACAACGCCTCCGGTCGCCAGCGAACTCGGCCTGTGCCTGTGCCACAGCTGCGCAATGGCCTGCGACATGACCAACGAACCGCATGAATGTGAGCGTTGCGGTGCGCCGTTGCATCGGCGCAAGACCAACGCCCTCGCCCGGACCTGGGCCTACATGTTCACCGCCCTGGCGTTCTACGTGCCAGCCAATCTGTTGCCGGTGATGAACACCAAAATGGTCGGCAACGGCGCCGACAGCACCATCATGAGCGGCGTGCTGGAATTCTGGGAGGCCGGGGCCTGGGACATTGCCCTGATCATCTTTATCGCCAGCATCGCGGTGCCCGGGATCAAGTTCGTCGCGCTGACGCTGCTGCTGGTGACCGTGCACCGCGACAGCCTGTGGGCACGTAAAGAGCGCTCGAAGCTGTACCGTTTCGTCGAGGTCATCGGCTACTGGTCGATGCTCGACGTAATCGTGGTCGCGCTGGTCGCCTCTTTGGTGAAATTCCAGGCCCTGGCGGATATCGAACCGCGCCCGGGCATTCTGTTTTTCGGCCTGGTGGTGGTGTTCACCATGCTCTCGGCGATGAGCTTCGATCCCCGGATGATTTGGGATAAAGCGCCGAAGCAATCACAAAACGAGGAGGACATGGATGAAGTCGCAAGCCACTGACGGGCCTCAGGCCCCAGGCCAGGCCAGTATAAAGACGCGCCGTTTCAGCGTATCGCTGGTGTGGATCGTGCCCATTGTGGCAGTGCTGGTGGGGATTTCCCTAGTGGTGCACAGCCTGATGCAGGAAGGCCCGACCATTGTCGTGACCTTCAAGACCGGCAGTGGCCTGACCGCCAACAAGACCGAAGTCAAATACCGCAACGTGGTGATCGGCCAAGTCTCGGACGTGGAATTGAGCAACGACCAGAAGAGTGTCGACGCCACGATCAAGCTGTCGAAACAGGCCGAAACCTTCACCCGCGAAGACTCGCAATTCTGGGTGGTGCGCCCACGGATCGGAGCCGGCGGTGTCTCGGGCATCGATACCTTGCTGTCCGGCGACTACATCGGCGCGGATATCGGTCACGCCGACAGGCGCTCGAAGAACTTCAAAGGCCTGGAGAACCCGCCGCCGATCACCTACGGCGAGCCGGGCAAACGCTTCACCCTGCATTCCCAGGACCTTGGTTCGCTGGATATCGGATCGCCGGTCTACTACCGCAAGATTCCGGTCGGCCAAGTGGTGGCGTATGCGCTGGATGCCGACGGCAAAGGCGTCAATCTCGAGGTCTTCATCCACGCACCGAATGACACGTATGTCACCGAAAACACTCGGTTCTGGAACGCCAGCGGCATCGACCTGAACATCGGCGCCAACGGCTTTGCGGTGAAGACTGAGTCGCTGTCCTCGTTGCTGGTGGGCGGCATTGCCTTTCTCGCCCCGCAATACAGCCCCAACGATCAGCCGGCCACCGAGGAAAAAACCTACGAGCTGTTCGATGACCAGACCACCGCCCTCGCCCCACCCAATGGCAAGGCGCAATACCTGAGCCTGCGTTTCGACCAGGCCCTGCGCGGGCTCAAGGTCGATGCGCCGGTGGAATTCCTCGGCATGGAAATCGGTAAGGTGGTGGCGATCAATCTGGATTTCGACGAGAAGAAACGCAGCTTCCCGGTCAACGTCGGCATCGTGATCTACCCGCAACGGCTCGGTCAGGCCCACACCAAAATGATCAAGGCCTTGATGCATGATCCGAATGACGAAGCCGCCGGCGTGCGCCTGATGGGCACCTTTATCGAAAACGGCCTGCGCGCCCAGGCCCGCAGCGGCAACCTGCTGACCGGCCAGCTGTATATCTCGCTGGATTTCTACCCGAAAGCAGAGAAAGTCGCGTTCGATCCGAACGACCGGCCGGTCAGCATTCCGACCATACCTGGCAGCCTCGAGCAATTGCAGGAAAAACTCGAGGCCATGGTCAACAAAATCAACCAACTGCCGGTGGAACGGATTGCCAGCAACCTCGACAGCAACCTGGTCGAACTGCGTAAAGGCCTGGCGCAATTCAATGCCAAGACCCTGCCCGGCGTGCAGACCACCCTGGCGGATGTCAGCAAGACCCTGAATTCGGCGAGTTCGACCCTGGCCGAAGACTCGCCGCAGCGCGAACAACTGACCCAGACCCTGGACGAACTCAAACGCATGTCGCGATCCCTGCGTGAGCTCTCGGATTACCTCGGTCGTCACCCGGAATCGTTGATTCGCGGCCGTCCCGAAAATGCCGCGCCATCGGATCTGCAAGGACCACCGCGCAACTGACCACAGGAGCAACACCCATGGCTTTTTCGCCGAAGATTACCTTGGTCGCCGCGTTGGTGCTGCTCGCGGCGTGCCGCAGCGACCCGATTCACTTTCACACCCTGACCCCGGCACAACCGCCCCGCACCAGCGGCGACGAAATCAAGATCGAAGGCATCAGCGTGCCGCCCCAGGTCGATCGTCCGCAGATTGTCATTCGCCAGGGCAACAGCGGCTTGTCGATCCTCGAAACCGATTGGTGGGGCGCGAGCCTGTCGGATGAATTGCGCAGTGCGCTGGTGGATCAACTGTCCAACAGCAACACCCAGCGCAAAGTGTCGTTGCGGGTTGACGTGCAGCGCTTCGACTCGATTCCCGGCCAGTACGGCTTGATCGACGTCAAATGGCGTTTGCGGCCGCTTGGCGCGGGCGATAACACGCTGGTTACCTGCCGCAGCACGTTGCAGACGCCTTCGGGGCCGTCCATCGAAGACTTGGTGACCGCGCAGCAGAACAACGTCAAACGCCTGGCCGCCGTGATCAGCCAAGCGGCCGCCTCGCAAAGGGGTTGCCCCGCATCCCTCTGAGCGACACACCTTTGTAGGAGCATGGCTTGCCCGCGATGGCGTCTTTGAGAGCGCCATCGCGAGCAAGCTTTGCTCCTACAAGATATAACCCCCCACCAAGTGTGTTTGATATCGAATATCAAATACTGCATTTAATAATGACAACTGCGTGACATTCAAACTAATAAACGAAGTCGTTTTATCCGCGCAAATTTTTCACATCCGTTTCACCACGCTCACACGTACCGCCCCTTAGTGTGCCGAGCATTGCAGGAAGTTCGAATCAGCAACTTTCAATAATGTCGTTAAAGGGGCCGCATCGTGTTCGAATCAGTCTCATCCGCCATGCCGACTCGTCGTTGGCTGCCATCGCGACTCATCCGGATTATCAGCCTGTCAGCGCTGCTGATGGCAGCTGCATTGGTGACGGGTTTTGTCGTGTGGCATCGATCCCCAGCCGACTTGGGCAGTGCGAATGCCCAAGCGCGTGCCGAACTGATCCAGCACTGGCGCGCTGGTGACGTGGTGGTACTGGTGCGGCATGCCGAGCGTTGCGACCGCTCCAGCAACCCGTGCCTGGGTCCGGCCGACGGCATTACCCGGCTCGGCAGTGAGTCTGCCAGCGCCGTGGGCCAAGGTTTCAAGCAACTCGGCATGGCGCAAACCGATGTCTTTACCAGCCCGGTGACCCGTACGGAGCAAACCGCGCATTTCATGTTCGGCAAGGAAGCGCTGACCCAGGAATGGCTGGCCAGTTGTGGCACAACCCTGCGCAACGATGTGGTCGCGCACAAAGTTGCTCATCGCAATACCGTCCTCGTCACCCATAGTGGCTGTATCAGCGACTTCGAAGTGCAGACCGGTTTCAAGCATGCGGCCGCCAGCCAATACAGCAGTTCGCTGTTTGCCAGCATCGGCGCCGATGGGCAACTTAAAGTGCTGGGCGTACTGAATGACGCTGATTGGCATTCGTTGTTGAGCGATAAAACCCTGAAATAATCAGCTCTGTCGTTAGATAACTAAAGTTGAAACGTTTAGTTTGCCGATTTGTCGCGCGCGCTATTAAAGCTATCTGGTTTGAATTCCTTCAGGAACTGTTCAGTCGGGAAGGTTGATAGTTCTCTGGATCCACTGCGTCCCTGCGTTAAGGTCGAGTCATGACGTCCCACAACAATGTGTTGCAACACCCAGCGGTGAAAATATCCCGCCGCCCTGCCCCATCTGCCGTCGAACGCTGGATCGTTCCCGGTTTGCTCCTGGCCTTCGTGCTGTTCTATTTACTGCCGCTGGTGAGCCACGGCTTGTGGATTCCCGATGAAGCCCGCTACGGCCAGATCGCCCAGGAGATGCGCCTGAGCGGCGACTGGATCGCCCCGCACTTCATGGGCATCCGCTATTTCGAAAAACCCATCGCCGGCTACTGGATGATCGCCATCGGCCAAGCCGTGTTCGGCGACAACCTGTTCGGCGTACGGATCGCCTCGGCACTGAGCACTGGGCTCAGCGTGTGGCTGACCTACTTGATCGCTCGCCGTTTGTGGAACGACCCGCGTAAAAGCGGCGCCTGCGCGTTGCTCTACATGAGTTTCGGATTGATTGCCGGTCAGGCCGGCTATGCGAATCTCGATCCGCAGTTCACGTTCTGGGTAAATTTGAGTCTGGTGGCGTTGTGGTTTGCCATCGACAGCCCCTCGGGTAAACGCCGACTCGGTGCCTGGTCAATATTGGGCGCGGCTTGCGGCATGGGGTTCATGACCAAGGGCTTCCTCGCCTGGCTGTTGCCGGTGCTGATCGCCCTGCCCTACATGCTGTGGCAGCGACGGCTTGGTGAACTGCTGCGCTACGGGTCGCTCGCCGTGGTTATCGCGGCAGTGGTGTGCCTGCCGTGGGTGCTTGCGATTCATCATCAGGAACCGGACTTCTGGCGGTTCTTCTTCTGGAATGAACACATTCGCCGATTCGCCGCCGACGATGCGCAACACGCCCGTCCGTGGTGGTTCTATCTGCCATTGCTGGTGGCTTCGAGCATGCCGTGGGCATTGTTGTTGCCGTCCACCTTCATTCAAGCCTGGAAAAACAAACGTCAACCGGCCATGGGTTTCCTGCTGCTGTGGCTGTTGTTGCCCCTGGGGTTTTTCAGCCTGAGTAGCGGCAAGTTGCCGACCTACATCATGCCGTGCCTTTTGCCGCTGGCATTGCTGATGGGGCATACCGTGGTGGGTCTGGTGGACCAGGGGAAAAGCCGCGCGATTCGCTGCAACGGTGTGCTCAATGTGCTGCTGGCCAGCGTCGGACTGATCGCCTTGATTTACGTGCAGGCGACCAAGGAAATCTTCGAAAACACCGAGATGTTCAGCCTGTCCCTGGCCTACATCGTGCTGGCCGGCTGGATCATCGCCAACGCGTTGCAAGTCTCGCGGCCCCTGCAGTTCTGGGCCGCGCCGGCGTTGGGGAGCTGGCTGCTGGTGGCGCTGCTGCCTGCGGCGATGCCGGCGACGATCGTCAACAGCAAGATGCCTGACCAGTTCATTGCCGAACACCTGGATGCGTTGGGTCAGACCACCTCGTTGCTCAGTAATGATTTGGGCGCGGCGTCGGCCTTGTCCTGGCGCTTGAAGCGGCCGCAGGTTGATCTGTTCAACACCGTCGGCGAGCTGAAATATGGCCTGGAGGATCCGGCCATGGACTCGCGCAAAGTCACCAAGGACAGCGTCGGCCAATGGATGACTGAAGCGCGCAAGAAGGGCTCGGTCGGGGTGGTGATGCGGGTCAACAGCGTGCAGGAAGTCGAAGAAGTCGCGTTGCTGCCGGTGGATGGCAAGCGCTATGAGCGCGGCAACCTGGAAATCCTGATATTCCCGCAAACCCAACCTTAAACACCGAACCCTTGTGGGAGCGGGCTTGCTCGCGAATGCGGTAGTTCATCCAACATCAATAGTGACTGACCCGCCGCCATCGCGAGCAAGCTCGCTCCCACAGGGGATTGTGGTGACCTTTAAAGCACCAGGAAACCCTCCATGAAGCTCCAAACAAGTGACAGGACCGCGCTATGGCTGCTGCTGGGTGCAACCGCCCTGATGTTGTTGTCAGGATTAGGCGCGCGGGAGCTGTGGGGCGCGGAAACTCGCTGGGCCAACATCGCCCTGCAAATGCTGCAAAGCGGTGACTACTTTGACCCGTACCTCAAGGGCGGGCCGTATTACGACAAGCCGCTGCCGTCCTATTGGCTGATTACCGCCACCGCCTGGCTGACTGGCGGCCTCGGCAATTGGTCATTGCGTCTGCCCTCGGTGATCTCGGCGTGGTTGAGCGTGTGGCTGGTGTATTCGCTCGGCGAGCAATTGTTTCGCAAAGGCACCGGGCTGGTTGCCGGCTGGATGCTGGCGACCACCTTCTATTTCGTGTTCTGGGCTCGGGTGGCCACGGCCGACATCCTCACCGTTTGCGGTGTACTCGCTGCCGTCTGGTGGTACTGGCGCGGACCCGACGACACCCGCTTCGGCCGTTACCTCGGGTTTTTCCTGTTGCTGTCGCTGACCTCACTGTTCAAAGGCCTGATCGGTTTCATCCTGCCGGGCTTGCTGCTGTTGCCGCATGTGTTGCAGGACGGTCGCTGGAAGCGTCACCTGAATCTGCGCATGTGCCTGGCGCTGCTGATCGCCGGCGGGTTCTATATGACGCCGTTTATCCTGTCGCATTTCTACGGCGCGCCAACCTATGGCGAAAGTGGCCTGGGCCTGGTGCTGCGGGAAAACGTCGTGCGGTTTTTCCAGCCGTTCGACAATATCGGGCCGATTTACACCTACCTGATTTACCTGCCGGTCTACACCCTGCCTTGGACGCCTGTCTGGATCATCGCGTTGTGGGTCGCGGTGCGGCGCTGGAGCAGCGTCGAACCGAATACCCGCTGGCTGATCTGGGGCCTGGGTTTGCTGATGCTGTTCTTCACCGCCAGCGGCAGCCGGCGCAGTTATTACGTATTGCCGCTGGTGCCGTTTGCACAACTGCTCGGTGCCTGGTGGATCACCCGGCACAACGTGGTAAGTCGTGGCTGGAAGATCGGGTTTGGCGCCGCGACGCTGCTGTTGCTCGCGGTGCTGGGCGTGCTCTACCCGTGGACCAATGGCGGTGGCGGCGTGATCCGCTTCGGTGAGTCGGTCAAGCTTGAAGCGAGCAAGCGTGCACCGCTGAAGGACTGGCGAATGGTCATGGTCGAAGTCGATAACAAAGTGCCGATGTACCTGCAAACCGGCGGTGCGCCGTTCTACTACGTGCAGGAAAACCAGGACTTCCCACGCACAGGAGACAGCGCCGCGTTGATGAAGTGGCTGGACACCACCAGCGGCCAGCATTGGGATCCGCAACGCACCATCATCGTGGCGCACTACCGCAATGGCGATGCGCTGCCGCTGCATTACCTGAGTGTTGACCATCAGGTGATTACCACCACGCCTACCAATGGCGAGCGGATGTTCCATGGCCGGGAAGACCAGAGCGTGGCGTTCATCCCACAGTCCTGACCATCACCGAATCCCTGTGGGAGCGAGCTTGCTCGCGATGAGGGCATAACATTCAACACTTTTGCTGACTGTTACACCGCCATCGCGAGCAAGCTCGCTCCCACAGTTTTTGCGCAGACCATTTCATCGTAGCCAATCACACGAATTCACTATTTTTTTAACGTTTTTTTCTCATTCCGCGCTCTACATTCCCCGCGCTTCAAACATGCAAATGATTCCTATTGATCTACAGTTATTGAGAACCTTCCTCGTCAACACTGTGGACGGCGCAGGCAAAAATCAAAAAAAACAGGAGCACGCATCGCATGACTTCCCGTATCCCTTCGTTTCTTAAAACCGCGCTGCTGACCGCCGCACTGGTCAGCGCCGGGCACGTGTACGCCGCCGACGCCGACGGCATCGTTGTCTACAACGCGCAGCACGAAAGCCTGACCAAATCCTGGATCGAAGGCTTCACCAAGGAGACCGGCATCAAGGTCACCGTGCGCAATGGCGACGACACCGAGATGGGCAACCAGATCGTCCAGGAAGGCGCGGCCTCGCCAGCGGATGTGTTCCTGACCGAGAACTCGCCAGCCATGGTGTTGGTGGATAACGCCGGACTGTTCGCCCCGGTGGCGCCCGCAACGCTCGAACAAGTCGGCGCGCCGTATCGTCCGGCGCACGGAAAATGGGTCGGCATCGCCGCGCGCTCCACGGTGTTTGTCTACAACCCGAGCAAACTGAAGGAAGCTGATCTGCCCAAGTCGCTGCTGGATCTCGCCTCGCCAAGCTGGAAAGGTCGCTGGGGAGCATCGCCGGGCGGCGCGGATTTCCAGGCGATCGTCGCGGCCGTGCTCGAACTCAAAGGCGAGGCCGCCACCCTCGAGTGGTTGAAGGCGATGAAAGCCAATTCCACGGCGTACCGTGGCAACAGCGCGGTGCTGAAAGCAGTGAATGCCGGGCAGATCGACAGCGGTGTGATCTACCACTACTACCGCTTCGGCGATCAGGCCAAGACTGGCGAAAACAGCAAGAACACCGAACTGCACTACTTCAAGCACAAGGATCCGGGCGCATTTGTCAGCATCTCCGGTGGTGGCGTGCTGGCCTCCAGCAAACACAAGGACCAGGCCCAGGCCTTCCTGAAGTGGGTGACCGGCAAGGAAGGGCAGGCGGTGCTGAAGAACGGCAACTCGTTCGAATACGCCGTGGGCGTGAATGCCGAATCCAACCCGAAACTGGTGCCGCTGGCGCAACTCGACGCCCCGACCGTCGACGCCTCCAAGCTCGACAGCAAAAAAGCGGTGGAACTGATGACCCAGGCCGGACTGCTCTAATTGATGCCTGAAACCCTGCCGTCGGGTGTCGCTGCGGCGATACCCGCGAATTCATTCCGGCGCTCTCGCGGCCTGTTCATCGGCCGCGGTGGCGCGTGGGTGACGGGTTTGTCGGTGCTGGTGTCGTTGCTGGCGCTGTTGCCGATTGCCTTCGTGATTGGCGTGTCCTGGCAAACCGGTTGGGCAGGCATCGAGAAACTCGTGTTCCGGCCACGGGTTGGCGAATTGCTGGTCAACACCGTGTTGCTGGTGGTGATCACCCTGCCCTTGTGCATCGCGTTGGGTGTGGCGCTGGCATGGCTGACCGAACGCACCAACCTGCCGGGACGACGCGCATGGTCGCTCCTGGCCACCGCGCCACTGGCGGTGCCGGCGTTCGTGCACAGTTACGCCTGGGTCAGCCTGGTGCCATCGATTCATGGGTTGCCGGCCGGTGTTCTGGTGTCGGTGATCGCGTATTTCCCGTTCCTTTATCTGCCGGTGGCCGCGACATTGCGTCGGCTCGATCCGGCCATCGAAGACGTCGCCGAATCCCTGGGTCTCAAGCCTTGGGCGGTATTTTTCCGGGTGGTGCTGCCGCAACTGCGTTTGGCCATTTGCGGTGGTGCGTTGCTGGTCGGCCTGCACCTGCTGGCGGAATACGGCCTGTACGCGATGATTCGTTTCGACACCTTCACCACGGCGATTTTCGATCAGTTCAAATCGACTTTTAACGGCCCGGCCGCGCACATGCTGGCCGGGGTGTTGGCCCTGTGTTGCCTGGCCATGTTGACCGTCGAATCGGCGGCGCGTGGCAGTGCCCGTTACGCCCGGGTCGGCTCGGGCAGTGCTCGGGAGCAGCGGATTGTCCTGTTGGACCGCAACACCACCCGGCTCGCCCTAGCCCTGCAAATCTTCACCTGCCTGCTGGCGCTCGGCGTGCCGCTGATTACCCTGGGTAAATGGCTGATCGCCGGGGGCAGCGAGGTCTGGCAATGGGACGAATTGCTGCCCGCCCTGGAGCAGACGTTGTTGCTCGGGGTTGCCGGCGCCGCCCTGACCACCTGCGCCGCGATCCCGATTGCCTGGCTGTCGATTCGCTCGCCGGGGCGTCTGCAACGGGTGCTGGAAAGCTGCAATTACATCACCAGTTCGTTGCCCGGCATCGTCGTGGCCCTGGCCTTGGTCACGGTGACAATTCATTTCGCCCGGCCGATCTATCAGACCACCATCACCGTGCTGCTCGCGTATTTGCTGATGTTCCTGCCGCGAGCGCTGGTGAGTTTGCGCGCCGGTATCGCCCAGGCCCCGGTCGAGCTGGAAAACATGGCCCGCAGCCTCGGGCGTTCCCCCGGTCGCGCGCTGTGGCTGATCACTCTACGCCTGGCCGCACCGGGTGCGGCAGCGGGCGCTGCGCTGGTGTTTCTGGCGATCACCAACGAGCTGACCGCGACCCTGCTGCTGGCGCCCAACGGCACCCGGACCCTGGCCACCGGTTTCTGGGCCCTGACCAGCGAAATCGACTACGCCGCAGCTGCGCCTTACGCGCTGGTCATGATCCTGCTGTCGCTGCCGTTGACCGGACTTCTCTATCACCAATCCAAACGCACGGCTGGCCGATGAACGCCCTCGAACTGAACTCGATCTACAAATCCTTCGGCGCTCAACAAGCCCTGGAGAACATCAGCCTGTCGGTGCCAACCGGCAGCCGTACGGTAATCGTAGGCCCGTCCGGCTCGGGCAAAACCACCTTGCTGCGGATGATCGCCGGCTTCGAATTCCCCGACACCGGCAGCCTCTCGCTCAACGGCCAGACCCTGGTGGACAGCACGCACTCGGTGCCGGCGCACCAGCGTTTGATCGGTTACGTGCCTCAGGATGGCGCCTTGTTTCCGCACATGACCGTGGCCGCCAACATCGGCTTCGGTTTAACCGACAAAGGCCCGGCCCGGCATGAACGCATCGCCGAGTTGATGGACAGCGTCAATCTGGATGCGAACATGGCCAAGCGTTGGCCCCACGAACTGTCCGGCGGCCAGCAGCAACGGGTGGCCCTCGCCCGGGCGTTGGCGCAACAGCCGCGATTGATGCTGCTGGATGAACCGTTCTCGGCCCTCGACACCGGCTTGCGCGCGGCCATGCGCAAGATGGTTGCGCGACTGCTGGAAACGGCTGGCGTCACCACAATTCTGGTGACCCACGACCAGAGCGAAGCGTTGTCGTTCGCTGATCAATTGGCGGTGATGCGCCAGGGCCGGTTGGTGCAATCGGGGCATCCGATGGATTTGTACCGCTACCCCGACGACGAACAAACTGCGCTATTTCTTGGCGATGCCGTCGTCATGCCGGCGCGAATCGAGGCCGGTTGGGCCCATTGCGACCTGGGCCGAATTCCGGTCAACGATCAGGGCAGAAACGGCTCGGCGCAGATCATGCTGCGGCCCGAGCAATTACAGATCGGCGATTCGGTGACAGATGCCCACGGTTGTCCGGGGGTCGTCACCGAGCGCGATTTTGGTGGCAACACTTGCACCTTGACCGTGGAACTACTCCCCGGCGAGTTTGAACCGGGACGGTCCTTGCTGGTGCGCAGTTCCGGCATGCACGCGCCACCCGCCGGCAGCGCGGTTCACGTCACCACCCTCGGCAACGCTCATGTGCTCAGCGACTGACAGCCTTCACAAATCGAAACGATCAACCGCGCGCCGCCGTTCATTGTCATCGCGCACGTCATAGTTGGCCGTGGTCTGGATGTTGCTGTGGTGCGCCAGTTTCTGCGCGATCGACAGGTCATGTTCTTCAATCACGCGAGTGATAAACGAGCGGCGGAAATCGTGGGGCATGATCTTCACCCCGACCTGCGCGCCGCGCTGCCGGGCGATGTAGTAGATCGCATGCTTGGTGATGCGCTCGCGGGTAATGTGGCTGCCGCGACGGATACGGTTGAACAGGAACGGATCGTCCTCCTGCCCTTCTCCCAACTGCGAACGCCGCAGTTCCAGCCACGCGTCCAATTTGGCAAAGGCCCAGGCCGGCGCGTACTTGATCAACTGCTTGTTGCCTTTGGCCGTGACCCGCAGGCTACGCTCGTGGAAGTCCACTTGGTTCAGGTCCAGGTTCACCGACTCCGACTTGCGCATGCCCGAACCGTACAACACCGCGATGATCGCCGCGTCCCGCAGGCCTTGGGGGCGCGGATCCGCCGCACAGACCTCCATCAACTCCTGAATCAACGTGCGCTTGAGATTGCGTCCCTGAGACAGCCGCGTGCCGGCAATGCCTTTGACCGAGCGCATTTTCAGCAAGTGTTCCTGGCTGATCAGGCTCATGCGCCAGGCTTCATTCATGACCCCGCGCACCGCATTCACATACAGCGAAGAGGTATTCGGCGCGTACCCGTCAGTGCGCAAAGCGGCGACTAACGCGACGACATCTTCGGGCTGGAGTTCGTACCAGGGAATCTCCTCGATGTTCATGTCTTCGAAGCCCAGGCGATCAGCCGCGTCCTGTAATACGTAACGCATGGTCAGTTGGCTGGACGGCGCCAGTCGCGCCAGATACAGGGTCAACGGATTGGCTTTTGCAGCCCTGGATTCATTAACGGGTAAGTCAATCAAACGAAAAAGCCTTGAATGAAAACGGTTCAACATAACAACTAAAGAGTTCGGCTACTTGCTGTAAGGAGTAGCAAACGTTGGGATTAACGCGATAAACGGTCGAAGTCTGAACTCTAGCTGTCTGAACTTCAGATAAACGAATCGCCGACCGGTTTTTCATGTCCCTTTCACATTTTCGAGCCTACTCTAATTCAAACAGGCCGCCAGCAATCAGTCAGCACAACCTGACGAGGCCGCCGCTAAAAGTCAACCTAAGCATTTTGTAATATTTATGTAGCAACTCATTGATGCACTTTGTTTTTTAGCGTCTACGCTTCAGTGTGGATCCAATCCTTGCAGCCAAAATTTCATTGTTGTGCCAGCCCCGAGGTCCCCATGAGTCAGGCTTTTCTCCCATTCTCGCGCCCCAGTATCGGCGATGAAGAAATTGCAGCCGTAGAGCAAGTATTGCGCTCCGGCTGGATCACCACCGGGCCAAAAAACCAGGCATTGGAAGAGCACTTCGCCAACTATGTCGGTTGCAAGCATGCGGTGGCATTGTCCTCGGCCACCGGGGGTATGCACATCACTTTGCTGGCCTTGGGCATCGGTCCCGGGGATGAAGTCATCACCCCGTCGCAGACCTGGGTGTCCACCGCCAACATGATCTGCCTGTTGGGGGCAACGCCGGTGTTTGTCGATGTCGATCGCGACACGCTGATGACCGATCTGGACAGCATCGAAGCCGCCATCACGCCGCGCACCAAGGCCATCATCCCGGTGCATTACGCCGGTGCAGCGTTCGATCTCGATCCGCTCTATGCGCTGGCCGACAAACACGGGATTGCCGTGATCGAAGACGCGGCCCATGCCGCCGGCACGTTTTACAAGGGCCGCCACGTCGGTTCACAAGGCACCGCGATTTTCTCGTTCCACGCGATCAAGAACATGACCTGCGCCGAAGGCGCGATGTTTGTCAGCGACGATGAAGCGCTGGCCAGTCGCGTGCGCATGCTCAAGTTTCACGGTCTGGGCGTTGACGCCTACGACCGCCTGACCGGTGGCCGCAAACCCCAGGCGCAGGTCATCGAGCCCGGCTTCAAGTACAACCTGGCCGACATCAACGCCGCCATCGCCCTGGTGCAACTGGAGCGCCTGGACGAGATCAACGCCAAGCGCACGCAACTGGCCCAGACCTACCTGCAACAGCTCGAAGGTCTGCCAGTGCAACCGCTGGCGATCCCGGCCTATGCGCAGCAGCACGCCTGGCACCTGTTCATCCTGCGCATCGATGCCGATCGCTGCGGCCTCGACCGCGAAGCGTTCATGAAAGCCTTGCAGGAGCAGAACATCGGCACCGGCATCCACTTCATCGCTACACACCTGCACACCTACTACCGCCAGCGTTTCCCGGACATCTACCTGCCCAATACCGAATGGAACTCGGCGCGGCTGTGTTCGATCCCGTTGTTCCCCGACATGACCACCGACGACGTCGAACGAGTCGTCGGTGCCATTGCCAACATTACGGACAGAAGCCTTTGAAACCTTACCCAATCAACTGCGTGTCGATCGTTATTCCGGTCTACAACGAAGAAGAAAGCCTGCCCGAGTTGCTGCGGCGCACCGAAGCAGCCTGTGCCCAATTGCACTACGAGTACGAAATCGTGCTGGTGGACGATGGCAGCCGTGATGAGTCGGCGCAGATCCTCGAAGAGGCCGCCCATCGTGAAGGCAGCCGGGTGGTCGCTGTCATTCTCAACCGCAACTACGGCCAGCACGCGGCAATCATGGCCGGTTTCGAACAGTGCAAGGGCGACGTGGTGATCACCCTCGACGCCGACCTGCAGAACCCGCCGGAAGAAATCCCGCGTTTGGTGGCCCAGTCCGAACTTGGCTATGACGTGGTCGCCACCGTGCGCAACAACCGTCAGGACTCGGCCCTGCGCCGCTGGCCGTCGAAACTGATCAACCTTGCCGTGCAGCGCTCCACCGGCGTCGCCATGAGCGACTACGGCTGCATGCTCCGCGCCTACCGACGCACCATTGTCGACGCGATGCTCGCCTGCCGCGAACGCAGCACCTTCATTCCGATCCTGGCCAACAGCTTCGCCCGCCACACCACGGAAATCCTCGTGACCCACGCCGAACGCGAGCACGGCGAATCCAAGTACAGCCCGATGCGCCTGGTCAACCTGATGTTCGACCTGATCACCTGCATGACCACCACCCCGCTACGCCTGCTCAGCATTGTCGGCTTCTGTATGGCCGGTCTTGGTGTGCTGTTTGCCATTGCGCTGATCGTCCTGCGCCTGGCCTTTGGTGCCGGCTGGGCCGGTGGCGGAACGTTCGTGTTGTTCGCCGTGCTGTTCGTCTTTACCGGCGGGCAATTCATCGGCATGGGCCTGTTGGGTGAATACCTGGGCCGCATGTACAGCGACGTCCGGGCACGCCCGCGGTTCTTTATCGAAAAAGTCTTGCGTAGCCAACCCGCCTCCCCTGCTCCCGTTGTCACTGTCGACGGTCTCACTTCCAACTCTTCAGAACAGGTTCTCTCATGAGCAAAAAAGCTGTTGTCTTCGCCTATCACGATATCGGCTGTGCCGGCATCGACGCCCTGCTTGGCGCAGGTTTTGAGATTGCGGCCGTGTTCACCCACGCCGATGACCCGAAGGAAAACGCGTTCTACGGCTCCGTCGCACAACTGTGCGCCAATAAAGGCATTCCGGTGCACGCCCCGGAGGATGCCAACCATCCGCTGTGGATCGAGCGCATCAGCAAACTCAACCCGGACTACATTTTCTCGTTCTACTACCGCAACCTGCTGAGCGAGCCGCTGCTGGCCACCGCCAGCAAAGGTGCGTTCAACCTGCACGGCTCGTTGTTGCCGCTCTATCGCGGTCGCGCGCCGGCCAACTGGGTGCTGGTCAACGGCGAAACCGAAACCGGCGTGACCCTGCACCGCATGGTCAAGCGCGCCGATGCCGGCGCTATCATCGCCCAGCAAAAGGTCGGGATCGAGCGTTCCGACACTGCCCTGAGCCTGCACGCAAAGCTGCGCGACGCCGCCAGTTCGCTGCTGCGCGACACCCTGCCGGCGCTGTTGCAAGGCAAAGTCAGCGAAACCCCGCAGGACGAATCCAAGGCCACCGTGTTTGGTCGCCGTACCCCGGCCGACGGCAAACTGGTCTGGAAAAAACCGGCGGAAGAACTGTTCAACCTGGTACGCGCCGTAACCCAGCCGTATCCGGGCGCGTTTTGCGATGTCGGCGAACACAAGCTGATTGTCTGGGGCGCGCAAGTGGCCAAAGGCAATGAAGGCCAGGCCCCGGGCCGTGTGATCAGCGTCGATCCGTTGCGCATTGCGTGTGGCGAAGACTCGCTGGTGATCACTGCCGGTCAGCGCAATGACAACGGTTTGTACCTGAGCGGCCCGCAACTGGCCAATGAGCTGGGTCTGGTGGACGGTTCGGTGTTGCGTGGTGCTGAATCCGGTCGCAAACCCCGCCGCACTCGCGTGCTGATCCTCGGGGTCAACGGCTTTATCGGCAATCACTTGTCCGAGCGCCTGTTGCGTGACGACCGTTATGAAGTCTACGGCCTGGACATCGGCTCCGACGCCATCGAGCGCCTACGCAGCCATCCGAATTTCCACTTCGTCGAAGGTGACATCAGCATTCACTCCGAGTGGATCGAGTACCACATCAAGAAGTGCGACGTGGTCCTGCCGCTGGTGGCCATCGCTACGCCAATCGAATACACCCGCAACCCGCTGCGCGTGTTCGAACTGGATTTCGAAGAAAACCTGAAACTGGTGCGCTACTGCGTCAAGTACAACAAACGCGTGATCTTCCCGTCGACCTCCGAAGTCTATGGCATGTGCCAGGACGCGCGTTTTGACGAGGACACCTCGAACCTGGTGCTCGGCCCGATCAACAAGCAACGCTGGATCTACTCGGTCTCCAAGCAACTGCTCGACCGCGTGATCTGGGCTTACGGCCAGAAAGGCCTGAACTTCACCCTGTTCCGTCCTTTCAACTGGATGGGCCCACGTCTTGATCGCCTGGACTCGGCACGTATCGGCAGCTCCCGGGCGATCACCCAACTGATCCTCAACTTGGTGGAAGGCACGCCGATTCGTCTGTTCGATGGCGGTGAGCAAAAACGCTGCTTTACTGACATCGCTGACGGCGTCGAAGCACTGGCGCGGATCATCGATAACGACAATGACGTGTGCAACGGCCAGATCATCAACATCGGTAACCCGGATAACGAAGCCAGCATCCGCCAGTTGGGCGAAGAGCTGCTGCGTCAGTTCGAAGCGCATCCGCTGCGCAGCAACTTCCCGCCGTTCGCCGGTTTCCGCGACGTGGAAAGCAAGGCGTTCTACGGCACCGGTTACCAGGACGTGTCGCACCGTAAACCGAGCATCGACAACGCCAAGCGCCTGCTGGACTGGACGCCGACCGTCGAGATGAGCGAGACCATCGGCAACACGCTGGACTTCTTCCTGCGTGAAGCCATGCTCGAAATCGCGGACAAGCGCTAATGCAGGCAGGCCTAAGGATCGATGTCGACACCTACCGAGGCACCCGTGACGGTGTGCCCCGGTTGCTGGAAATCCTCGATGAGGCCCAGGTCAAAGCGACGTTTTTCTTCAGCGTCGGGCCGGACAATATGGGGCGCCACTTGTGGCGCCTCATCCGCCCGCAATTCCTCTGGAAAATGCTGCGTTCCAACGCCGCCGGCCTGTATGGCTGGGACATTTTGCTGGCCGGGACTGCCTGGCCGGGCAAACCCATCGGTCGCGATCTCGGGCACCTGATGCGTCAGGCCAAGGCAGCCGGTCATGAAGTTGGCCTGCACGCCTGGGACCACCACGGCTGGCAAGCCAATACCGGGCGCTGGAGCGATGCGCAACTGATCGAGCAGATTCGCCGGGGCGTCGACAGCCTCAGCGACATTCTCGGGGAAAAAGTCGACTGCTCGGCCTCCGCCGGTTGGCGGGCCGACGAGCGCGTGATCGAAGCCAAGCAGGCGTTCGGCTTTCGCTACAACAGCGATTGTCGGGGCCAGAGTCTGTTCCAGCCGACCTTGGCCAATGGCCTGTTGGGCGCTCCGCAAATCCCGGTGGACTTGCCGACCTTCGACGAGGTGGTCGGGCCGACGGTGGCTGCCAAGGATTTCAACGCTTTCATTCTCGACCGTTTCACCCCTGAAAAACTCAACGTCTACACAATCCACGCCGAAGTAGAAGGGATTCTGATGGCTAACGAATTTCGTCAGTTGCTGGCCGATGCGCGCCAGCGTGACATCTGTTTCAAACCCTTGGGCGACTTGTTGCCCGAGTCATTCGCCAGCCTGCCGGCCGGGCGTGTGGTACGCGGCGCCCTCGATGGCCGCGAAGGCTGGCTGGGAGTGCAAGGCGCATGAGTAAACGCTGGGCCCTGCCTGTGTTGCTGGTCGTCATGTTGCTGGCCTACTTGCTGCCATTGGGCACCCATGGCCTGTGGATTCCGGATGAAACCCGCTACGCCCAGATCAGCCAGGACATGCTCCTGAGCGGCAACTGGGTGTCGCCGCATTTCATGGGCGTGCGCTACTTCGAAAAACCGGTGGCCGGCTACTGGATGATTGCCCTCGGGCAGGCAGTGTTTGGCGAGAACCTGTTCGGCGTGCGGTTCGCCTCGGCCCTGAGCACCGGGCTGAGCGTGTTGCTCTGCTACCTGATCGCCCGGCGCCTGTGGAACGACCCGCGCAAAAGTTTTGCCTGCGCATTGCTGTACATGAGTTTCACCGTGGTCGCCGGCCAGGCGGGTTATGCCAACCTCGATCCGCAATTCACGCTCTGGGTCAATTTGAGTCTGGTGGCGCTGTGGTTTGCGCTCGACAGCGTCACTCGTGGCCAGCGGCTATTGAGCTGGGCCGCGTTGGGATTGGCCTGCGGCATGGGCTTCATGACCAAGGGCTTTCTGGCCTGGGTGTTGCCAGTGCTGGTCGCGCTGCCATGGATGATCTGGCAGAAGCGCTGGCGTGAACTGCTGGTCTATGGCCCGCTAGCGATCGTCGTGGCCGTCGCGGTCAGCCTGCCGTGGGCCTTGGCCGTGCATGCCCAGGAGCCCGATTACTGGCGGTTCTTCTTCTGGCACGAACATATTCGGCGGTTTGCCGGCGACGATGCCCAGCATGACGCGCCGTGGTGGTTTTATCTGCCGCTGCTGGTGGCGTTCAGTTTGCCGTGGGCGGTGTTGCTGCCAACCGCGTTTAAACAAGCCTGGCAGTCTCGCCGCCAGACCAGCGTGGCTTTCCTGCTGTTGTGGCTACTGATGCCACTGATTTTCTTCAGCTTCAGCAACGGTAAATTACCGACCTACATCCTGCCGTGCCTGCTGCCCCTGGCCCTGTTGCTGGGCAATGCAGTGGCCGACCGTTTGCGCCTTGAGCAAGGCCGGGCGCTGGGGCTGAACGGCCTGCTGAATCTGGTGCTGGGCCTCACGGTGCTGTTGGCACTGGTTTACCTGCAACTAAAAAAGCCGCTCTACGAACTCGAACTGCACAATCTGGTGCTGGTGTTTATCGCGCTGATCGGCTGGATCATGGCCAACCTGCTGCAAGCCTTTCGACCCCTGCAATGCTGGGCGGCACCGGCGTTCGGCAGCTTGCTGTTCATCGGCCTGATTCCGTCCGGGCTGCCCAACTCGGTGGTGGCGAACAAGACACCTGACCAATTCATCCTCGAACACGTCGAGGAGCTCAGCCAGACCAGCCAATTGATGAGCAACGACCTCGGCGCCGCATCGGCCTTGGCCTGGCGCCTGAAACGTCCGCAAGTGGGGTTGTTCAACACCGTCGGCGAGCTGAAATACGGCCTTAATTTCCCCGAATCGCGCAATCGGCGGATCACCCTCGACAAAGTGCAACAGTGGATGCGCGATGCTCGCAAGCAGGGTTCCGTGGGCGTGGTCATGCGGGTCAAGGGTGACGACGAACTGCAGGAAGTGGATCTGCTGCCTAAAGAGGGCAAGCGTTATGAGCAAGGCAACCTGGTGATTCTGATCATCCCCAAGGACGCGGCATGAGCCTGCTTTTGTTGCTGACCGCGTGCCTGCTGACATGCCTGGGCCAGATTGCCCAGAAATACGCCGTGGAGAGCTGGCGCGGCAAGGACACAGGCTGGGGCGAGAAACTGCGCTCGCCATGGCTGTGGCTTGCGCTGTTCTCTCTCGGCCTGGGGCTTTTGGTCTGGTTGCTGGTGTTGCAGCGCCTGGAAGTCGGTATCGCCTACCCGATGCTGAGCCTCAATTTCGTGATGATCACTTTGGTCGCGCGCTTCATCTTTCACGAACCCGTCGACCGGCGTCATTGGCTCGGTGTCGCGCTGGTGATCGGCGGCGTAGTTTTACTGGGGCAACACGCATGAGCCTGCGCCGTGGAATCACCTTTGCCCTGGGCAGCGTAACCCTGGCCAGCGCCGCGCAACTGGGCATG
The DNA here is from genome assembly GCF_024296925.1 of Pseudomonas nunensis. Classification (NCBI taxonomy): domain Bacteria; kingdom Pseudomonadati; phylum Pseudomonadota; class Gammaproteobacteria; order Pseudomonadales; family Pseudomonadaceae; genus Pseudomonas; species Pseudomonas nunensis. Next base: position 2,448,099 of record NZ_CP101125.1, on the reverse strand, counting down.
CGCTGGAGCATGAGCCGGCTGCCGCAACCCGATCAGTGGCTGACGGCGTTGCGCGATGGCAGCGTCGATCTGACCGCCGTCGGCGTGGTGCTGGCGGCAATCTTCGCCTACGCCCTGTCGATGCTCAGTTGGCTACTCGCCCTGCGCGACGTGCCGCTGGGTCGCGCCTATTCGCTGCTGAGCATCAGCTACGCGCTGGTGTACCTGCTGGCCGCCAGCCTGCCGGCGTTCAACGAACATTTCAGTCTCGCAAAAAGCCTCGGGGTGGCCCTGGTCATCCTGGGTGTCATCACCATCAACTCTCGACCTGCTCGCGTCTCCGTTCTCAGGAATGACCCATGAAAATCAGTGTATTTGGTAGTGGTTACGTTGGCCTGGTACAGGCTGCCGTTCTGGCTGAAGTCGGCCACGATGTGATCTGCATGGACATCGATGCCAAAAAGGTCGAATTGCTCCAGCAGGGCCATGTCAGCATCTTCGAACCGGGGCTGGCCAGTCTGGTCAGGGAAAGCCTTGAGGCCAAGCGCCTGCAGTTCACCACCGACGAGAAGTTGGCCGTGCAGCATGGCGAAGTGTTGTTCATCGCCGTGGGCACGCCGTCGAGCGAGGACGGCTCGGCCGACCTGAAATACGTGCTGTCGGTCGGTGATGCGGTGGCCCGTCATCGTGAGCAACCGGTGATTCTGGTGGAGAAATCCACGGTGCCGGTTGGTACAGGCGACACGTTGCGTGCTCACATCGAGCGCAGGCTTCAGGAAGCCAATCGGCTGTTGCAGTTCGATATCGTCTCCAACCCCGAATTTCTCAAGGAAGGTTCGGCGGTGGCTGACTGTCGGCGCCCGGACCGCATCATCATCGGCTGCGAGCGGGACGAAGTGCGCGAGGTCATGCGCGATCTCTATGCGCCGTTCAACCGCAACCACGACCGCATCATGTTCATGGACCTGCGCAGCGCCGAGCTGACCAAGTACGCCGCCAACTGCATGCTGGCGACCAAGATCAGCTTCATCAACCAGATTGCCGAGCTGGCCGAGCATTTAGGGGCTGATATCGAGTCTGTGCGCCTGGGCATCGGCGCGGACTCGCGCATTGGCTACCACTTTATCTACCCGGGCTGCGGTTATGGCGGTTCGTGCTTTCCCAAGGACATGCGCGCGTTGATCCACAGCGCCGAAGAGGCGCACTGCTCCAGCGATCTGCTGCAAGCGGTGGAAGCCATCAACCAGCGGCAGAAGCACAAGCTGTTCGAGCGCGTGAAAGCGTTCTACAAGGGCGACCTCGCGGGCAAGACCTTTGCCGTGTGGGGCCTGGCGTTCAAGCCGAATACCGATGACATGCGCGATGCACCGAGCCGGGTGTTGCTGGAATCGTTATGGGCGGCCGGTGCCAACGTGCGGGCGTTCGACCCGGAAGCAATGCAGGAAACCCAGCATTTGTACCCGGACGAGTCGAAGCTGATGCTGATGGGCACCCCGGAATCGGTACTGGCCGGCGCCGATGCGCTGATCATCTGCACCGAATGGCAGCAGTTCAAGGCCCCGGATTTCGACCTGATCCGCCAGCGCCTGGCCGCGCCGGTGATCTTCGACGGGCGCAACTTGTATGACGCCGAGCGTCTGTCACGCGCCGGGTTCCTGTACTTCCCGATGGGGCGTGGCGATTCGCGCAACCTGCCGATTCCGTATCAGCAATGGTCTGCCATCTCGTCGGTAGCCTGAGCGTGAATGACACTGTCCGTCGACAGTCCTTCGGTGTGGGGCTGTTGGCGCTGCTGTTGTTCATGGCCGGGGTTTATCAGCAGGCCGCGATCGGTTTCGATTCGCGGTTCGTGTTGTTTGCCCAGGAAATGCTGCGCCATGGGCCGACGGTGTTCCCGACCACCTATGGCCAGCCTTATGCCGACTATTCGGCACTGAGCACGCTGTTTGTCTGGTTGCTGTCGCTGCCATTCGGGCAGGTGAACGCTTTCAGTGCCTGGTTGCCGAGTGCGCTGGCCGGCGCGGTGATCGTCACGTTGATGTATCGGCTGCTGGCGCCCTACTCCACGCGCTGGGCGTTGTTGAGCATCGCCCTCCTGTTGCTGACCAACACCTTCATCACCGAAACCCGCGCCGTGTCTTTGGATTTGATGCTCGCAGCGGTGGCGTTTGCGGTGTTCTACCTGGGTTACGCCGCCGACCACTTTGGTGCGCCACGCCGCTGGCTGCTGATCTTTGCCCTTTTGCTGCTGGGTTTCGGGATCCGTGGGCCAATTGGGCTGGTGGTGCCGACCGGCATGCTGTGCAGTTATTTCCTGCTCAATCGCCAGTGGCACCGGCTGTTGGCGTTCGGGCTGGTCGCCGCCGGGTTGCTGGTGCTGTGCATCGGTGTGCTGTTGCTACTGGCCAAGGCCAGTGGTGGCCCAGCCTTTATGCAAGACGTGATTCGCATGCAGTTCATGGGACGCATGGACGGCAGTGAAGGTGTCAGTGGTTCGCTGTATTACTTCACCAGTTCCATGGGCAACTATGCGCTGGCGTATCCGTTGGGATTGTTGGCGCTGGCAGCGATCTTTCTGACCAACCCGCGTGAAGCCGGGCCGTCGTTGCGGCTGGTGCAGTACTGCGCGGCGGCCGGGTTGATCGTGATGCTCGGGCTGTCGATTCCCCAGGCAAAAAAGGCCCGCTACCTGCTGCCGATGTTGCCCATGGCGGCGATCATCGCGGCTTATCCGTTCCAGGTGATCCACGGTCGGTTGTTTGGCCTGTTGCGTGGTTTGATGCAAGGGTTGTGGCTGGTAATCCCGGGGTTATTGATTGTCGGCTTGCTGGTTGGCCAGCGGCGCTTTCCCGACATGCTGAGCTCACTGACACCGATATTGATCGTGCTCGGCGTGTTGCAAGTGATCGCTTTGGCTGCGCTTTTCCGGCCGGCCTGGCGGGCGCAAATGTTGGCGTTCGGTGCAGTGCTGGGGTTGTGGTCGGTGTACATCCTGGTGTTCGAACCGGTGGAACGACAGCTCTACGACACGCGCAGTTTCAGTCGCGTAGCCTTCGCCAAGCTTCAACAAGACCCGGCGCCGCTGGTGCTGTTCGGCATGGGCAAGGACGCCAAGGCAATCAAGTTCATGGTCAATATCGAGCAGGATCTGCAACCGGTGTTCACGGAATCGGTCCAGGAACTGGAAACCATCAAGGCGCCGGTTTGGGTGATGCTGGATCAGAGTGACTACAAAGTCCTGAAAGGCACTTCACTGGGTTCGCTGGAACCCGCGTTGATCGGGCGTTTCGATAAAAACGATTACGTCTTACTGCACCTCAAGCCATAACACCGGTCACCTATAGGAGCTGCCGAAGCCTGCGATCTTTTGACGTTGATTTTCAAGATCAAAAGATCGCAGCCTTCGGCAGTTCCTACATGTTCGTGCGCAGTTCCAGGTTGCAACTAGTTGTTAACCTTGTGCCTTCAAATCGACACCCAACGCCTGGGCAAACGCCTTGACCAGCGGGCTGCGCACGGTGTTGTGGCGCAGGATCAGATTGAACGGCGTGACGATATGAATAAGGTCCGGACGCACCGCACGAAATTGCTCTTGGGCCACCAGGTTCGCGGCGTAATGCTGCGGTAGAAAACCCACGAAACATCCGGTCTTGATCAACAGCGCCACGGCTTCAACCTGGGTCGCTGAGGCGGAAAAACTGTCATAGCGGGCAAAGTTGAGTTTGTCCCGATGGATCGCGTAGCGATGGTTCACGCACTCGTAATCCTTGAGCACGTTACTACTGATTTCTGCCTCCGGCACTGTGAACAACGGATGGCCGACCGCGCAGTAAACCTCGGAGCGTTCCTCGTAAAGCGTGTAGTAATCGAACTCTTCGCGCTTCTGATAAACCGGCACAATCCCCGCAACTAATCGCCCTTCCACAACCCCTCGTTCTACTTCATCCAGTTGCGACGCCTGAAGTTGGAACCTTACTTTGGGTGACTCTGTGTTGATTCTTCTAAGCGCTGCAACTAACGGGGAATTAGGGTCGGAGATCGTGTTATCAATAATCCCCACACCCAAATCACCGATAAGTTCATTCTGCGCCGAACTAAGCCGATCCCGAAAGTTATCGACCGAGGCAAACAAATCAATCGACGCCTGATACACCAGGCGTCCTTCTTCAGTCAGGTGAAAGCCTTCTCGCCCACGGGTGCACAGGCGCATGCCGATGCGGATTTCCAGGTCGGAAATCTGTTTGCTGATGGCTGCCAAGCCCACATTCAGCTCGTTCTGCGCGGCACTGAAGCCACCGGCCTCGACCACCGCCTTGAACACTTTGAGCAGTTTGAAGTCCAGGCCGCTGAGCGCCAACGGAGCCCGCTGAGTCGGTTTTGGCGGCGGGTTTCCGGAATTGGAAAGTGGGGTTTCCATAATGCTTATTTACCTCTGGCGCTCTAGCAAACAATCTGTGTCCAACAACAAAAAACATAGCTGGCCAATAATAATGAACACAGAAAACAAGGCTTGGCAACCGTTAATAAAATCCGTACCTGAGTGCCAACTCACTGATTTCGCACTATTAAAAGCTGACACTTCGATCAGCTCTCGCCCCTTCGCAACTGCCCCTTTGAAAACTGCTTTGGCCTGACCACGCCTCATTGATTTGCGGCGGGTGTTTCGAGGCCTGGCAAACCGATCTGTAGGAGCGAGGCTTGCCCGCGAAGCTCTTCGCAAAACACCAGATCACTTTCTGACTTTCGCGTAACGACGAGGAAAAACAACAATGTCTCAAACCACCGACCGTCTCTGGGGTGCACGCTTCAAAAGCGGCCCATCCGAAGCCCTGGCGGCCCTGTCCCGTTGCCCTGAGCGCTACTTTCGCCTCACGCCTTACGACCTCGCCGGCTCCAAGGCGCATGCCCGGGAACTGCAACGCGCCGGTTTGCTGAGCGAAGAAGAAACCCTGACCATGCTCGATGCCCTTGAGCGCATCGGCACCGACTTCAAGGCCGGGAGCATCGCCCCGACCCTGGACGACGAAGACGTTCACACCTTTATCGAACGCCTGCTGACCGAACGCCTCGGCGCCCTCGGTGGCAAGCTGCGCGCCGGTCGTTCGCGTAACGACCAGACCGCCAACGACCTGCGTCTGTTCCTGCGTGATCACGTGCGCACCCTGGCCGTTGAAGTGCTGGCCCTGCAACAAGCGCTGGTGGATCAGGCCGAACAGCACATCGAAAGCATCTGCCCTGGCTTCACTCACTTGCAGCAGGCGCAACCGATCGTGTTCGCTCACCACTTGCTGGCCCACGCCCAATCGATGCTGCGTGACGTGCAACGCCTGGTGGACTGGGACGTGCGCACCTCGTTGTCGCCACTCGGTGCAGCGGCCATGGCCGGCTCCGCCATCGCTCGTTTGCCACAGCAGTCGGCCAAGGAAATGGGCTACAGCGGCGTGTGCGAAAACTCCATCGACGCCGTCGCCAGCCGTGACCATGTCGCCGAATTCCTGTTTATCGCCAGCATGCTCGGGATCAACATTTCCCGCCTCGCTGAAGAGTTTTGCCTGTGGTCGTCGCGGCAATTTCGCTGGGTCGCGCTGGACGATGCCTACGCCACTGGCAGCTCGATCATGCCGCAGAAGAAAAACCCGGACATCGCCGAACTCGCTCGCGGCAAGGCTGGTCGCCTGATCGGTAACCTCACCGGTCTGCTGTCCACCCTGAAATCCTTACCGCTGTCCTACAACCGCGACTTGAGCGAAGACAAGAACGGCGTGCTCGACAGTGTCGACACCCTGTTGCTGGTGCTGCCAGCGATGGCCGGGATGGTCGCGACCATGAAGGTCAACGTTGAAGAACTGCGGCGTCAGGCGCCACTGGGCTTCACCCTCGCCACCGAAGTCGCCGACTGGCTGGCCATGCGTGGCGTACCGTTCAAGGAAGCCCACGAGATTACCGGTGCACTGGTGCAAGCCTGTGAGAAACATGACATTGAGCTGTGGGAAGCGTCGACGGCGCTACTGGCCGAGATCGATCCACGCCTGACCCCGGAAGTGCGCGACAGCCTGACCCTGGAAGCCGCCATCGCTGCCCGTAGTGGCTGGGGCGGCACCGCGCCGCAACAGGTGCGCGAACAGATTGGCCGCTTGAAAACCGCCCTCGCCGCGCAGCAACAGTGGACCGAGAACTATCAGGGCTTCCGCCTCTGATACATGGGGCACCGCAATACCAATGTGGGAGCGGGCTTGCTCGCGAACGCGGTGTGTCATTCAACATGAATGGCGACTGGCCCGGCCCCTTCGCGAGCAAGTCGAATCGTCGCACCGCCGCTCCCACAGGGGTTGGGCTAGACCTGAAACACCAGTGTACGGAGAAACATCATGAGCCAGACTCAGGCAGAACGTCTCCAGGCGGAGCGCAACCTGGCGGACAACCAGTTTGATATCACCCAGTACCACCATGTGCCACGGCGTTATTACGGGCGGATTTTCTTCGCCACCGTGATTGTCATCGCGATTCTCGGCCTGGTGCGCGCCTTCGCTGAAGGCAAGATCGAATGGTCGTACATCGGCCAGTTCGTCACCTCCCAGGCGATCATGTGGGGATTGTTCAACACCATCGTCATGGCGGTGTTGGCGATGGCCCAGGGCATTGTGTTCGGGGTGATCACCGCGATCATGCGCATGTCGGCCAACCCGATCCTGCGCTACGTAGCGGTTACCTACACCTGGCTGTTCCGCGGTACGCCGTTGATCCTGCAACTGCTGTTGTGGTTCAACCTGGCGCTGATCTTCCCCACCATCGGCATCCCCGGCCTGTTCGAAATGGACACCGTGAGCCTGATGACGCCGTTCGTGGCGGCCCTGCTCGGCTTGAGCATTAACCAGGGCGCCTACACCGCCGAAGTGGTGCGCGCCGGCCTGTTGTCGGTAGACACCGGACAGTACGAAGCCGCCAAGTCGATCGGCATGCCGCGCCTGCAAGCGCTGCGCCGGATCATCCTGCCGCAGGCCATGCGGATCATCATTCCGCCGGTCGGCAACGAATTCATCGGCATGGTGAAAATGACCTCGCTGGCGAGCGTCATCCAGTACTCGGAACTGCTCTACAACGCCCAGAACATCTACTACGCCAACGCCCGGGTCATGGAATTGCTGATCGTCGCCGGTATCTGGTACCTGGTCGCCGTCACCGTCCTGTCCTTTGGTCAAAGCCGTCTGGAGCGTCGTTTCGCTCGCGGCGCCGGCAAGCGTTCTTGAGGAGTCCGACATGAGAAACATCGTCAAGGCCGTGAGCCTGAACAAATATTACGACCAGTACCACGCGCTCAAGGACATCAACATCGAGGTCGAGCAAGGCGAAGTGCTGTGCATCATCGGCCCGTCCGGCTCGGGCAAGAGCACCTTGCTGCGCTGCGTCAATCAGCTGGAAAAAATCGACAAGGGCGGCCTCTGGGTCGACGGCGAACTGGTGGGTTACCGGGTCGTCGGCAACAAACTGCACGAACTCAACGAGTCGCAGATTGCCCGTCAACGCCTGGCCACCGGCATGGTGTTCCAGCGATTCAACCTGTTCCCGCACATGACTGTGCTGCAAAACATCATCGAAGGCCCGTGCCAGGTGCTCAAGCGCTCGCCCAAAGAAGCGCATGAGGAAGCCCTGGAACTGCTCGCTCGCGTCGGCCTGGCCGACAAATGCAACAGCTACCCGATTGAACTGTCGGGCGGCCAGCAGCAACGGGTGGCGATTGCCCGCGCGTTGGCGATGCGGCCCAAGCTGATGTTGTTCGATGAACCCACTTCGGCACTCGACCCGGAACTGGTCGGTGAGGTGCTGTCGGTGATGCGCGATCTGGCGCAAACCGGCATGACCATGATCGTCGTCACCCATGAACTGGGCTTCGCTCGCGAAGTATCCAACCGCATGGTGTTTATGGACGGCGGGCAGATCGTGGAGGCTGGAAGCCCCGAAGAAATACTAATAAGTCCGCAAAACCCACGCACCCAAAGCTTCATTTCTGCCGTTCGAACCTAAGCGCCGCTTGGCGCTCACAACACTCATAAGAGAACGACCATGAAGAACTTCGTAATTCCAGCAGTACTCGCCGGCCTGATGGCTTCCAGCTTCAGCTTCGCCGCCGAATTGCCGGCCAGCATCAAGGCCAAGGGCGAGATCGTCGTTGCGATCATGCCGAACTACCCGCCGATGGATTTCAAGGACCCGGCGACCAACACGCTGACGGGCCTCGACTATGACCTGGGCAACGCCCTGGCCGAGCGACTGGGCGTGAAGATCAAATGGCAGGAAACCGGCTTCGAGCAAATGATCAACGCACTGACCACCGACCGCGTGGACATGGTGCTGTCGGGCATGACCGACACCGTAGAGCGTCAGGCCAGCGTGACCTTCGTCGACTACTTCACCAGCGGTCCGCAGTTCTACACCTTGCAGAAGAACAAGGACTTCAACGAGATCACCGACCTGTGCGGCAAAAAAGTCGGCACCAGCCGCCGCACTACGTTCCCGGCGGAAATTGCCGAGTACAGCAAGGCCAACTGCGAAGCCGCCGGCAAACCGGCGATCGTGGTAGTCGGTACCGAAGGCTCGGCAGATGCCCGTGCGCAACTGCGCCAGAGCCGCATCGACGCAGCGATGCAGGGTAGCGAAACCTTGTCGTACCTGAAGACTCAGGAAAAGGACATGTACAAAACCGTCGGCCAGCCGATTTCCGTGCAGTTCTCCGGCATGGGTTTGAGCAAGAAAAAGCCTGAGTTGAGTGAAGCGGTGAAGGTGGCGTTGCAGAGCATGATTGATGACGGCACGTACCAGACCATCCTGAAGAAGTGGGACCTGGAGCTGGGCGCGATCAAGACTGTGACGATTAACGCCGGCAAATAAACCCCGTAGCTCGCGCAATTACGGTCGATGTAGCAGCTGGCGAAGCTTGCGTTCGACTGCGAAGCAGTCGTTAAACCAGACGACACGGTGTGTCAGGAACACCTCGCGTGTAGGGTTTACGACGGCTTCGCCGCCGGACGCAGCCTCGCGGGCTCCGCAGCTGCTACGGGCGTTTCAGCAATAAATCACTGGAGATCTACTGATGTCCTCCTCGCTGCAACCCACCTGGCCCGCCCCGCACAAGGCCTGCCTCGCCCTGGCCTTTGATCTCGATGGCCCGACCGGCGATGCGATGCTCAATGGCTCGATCTGGCACAAGCCCGAGTACTTCGGCTTCGGCGGCTACGGCCCTTACCGTGCCCTGCCCCGTCTTCTCGATTTGCTCGATGCGTTCAAGATCCCGACAACGTTCTTCGTCCCGGCCTGGGTCGTGGAGAACTGGCCGAAACAATGCCAGGCGATTGTCGAGCGCGGGCATGAAGTGGCGTATCACGGCTACAAACACGAATCCTTTTACGCCCTGACGCTGGACCAGCAGAAGGATGTGATGAAGAAATCCCGCGAGGTGTTCTGGAAGCACTTGAACATCCGCGCCGAAGGTTTTCGCACGCCGTCCGGTGACTGGCGCGCCGAAACCCCGGCGATGCTGGTGGAAGCCGGCGTGACCTATTCCAGCAGCATGCGCGGCGATGACCGGCCTTACTTGGTCAACGTCCCCGGCTTCGACACGCCACTGGTGGAAATCCCCGGGCGCTGGGAAATGGACGACTACGCCTCCCTCGCCTACACCCGCGCCCCGGACTTCCCTTCCGGGCTCGACCGCACCGCCAGTTACGAGCTGACCCTCGACAACTGGTGCCGCGAATACGACGGCGCCATGGACGAAGGCTTGTGCCTGACCACCCTGTTCCACCCCAAGATCACCGGCAAACCGGGGCGCATCCTGTTGCTGGAAAAACTCTTCGAACACATGCGCCAGCGCGATGACGTGTGGTTCGCCACCTGCCGCGATGTCGCCCAGTGGTGGCTGAAGGAGCATCACCATGGCTGATTCCAACGTCTGGCCGAACGGCTACCGCTGCGCCGTCGTATTAACCGTCGATTACAACGACATCCACGGCATCCTCACTCAGGCCCCGGAAGTCGCCGGGCGCGACAAGACCTTGTCAGTCTGGCGCTACGGCAGCCAGCGCGGCGTGAATCGTCTGCTGGATTTGTTCGCAGAGTTGGGCGTGTCCAGCAGCTGGTGCATTCCCGGCATCGTCGCCGAGGAAAACCCTGAACACATAAAGGCAATACTCGCTGGCGGGCATGAAATCGCCTGCGCCGGTTATCGGCACCAGAACTACGACAACCTCGATTTAGCCGCGCAGAGCGCCGACATCGCCAAGGGCTGCGAAGCCCTGACCGCGTTAACCGGCGTGCGTCCAACCGGGTTTCGCATTCCGGCGGGCAATGGCGCACCAGGATTCATCGAAGCGTTGCGGGATCAAGGCATCCGCTGGTCTTCATCCTGGCGCGGTGATGATTTGCCATTCGCTCACCCGACGGCGCCCGAAGTGATCGAACTGCCATTGCATTACGAACTGGAAGACGAACCCTATTTCGCCTTCAACCTCAGCCCGGCGGTGCCGCCGGCGCAATCGCGGATCGCGTCCTACAGCCACACCCTCGGCAACCTGCAAATGGACTTCGCCGGGTTTCATCGCTTTGGCCTCTGCTATGTGCTGCGGCTGCACCCGGAAATCATCGCGACGCCGGGGCGGATTGGCGTGTTGCGCGAGTTGCTCGAAGGCATTCAGCAACATAAGGACGTGTGGATCGCCACGGCGGGCGAAGTCGCGCAATGGTGGTCGGATTCGGCGGTTCAGGTGACGGAGGATCATCCAGCGGCGGTGTATGAGCGGCATTATCGGGATTACGGCGTATGAACGAGTTCGGCAGCGCCTACCAGGGCGTGATGCGCATGGAGCACCTGGCGCAGTTTTGCGTCGATACCCACTTTGAGGATTTGCCGACGGCGCTGGTGGCCCAAGCCAAACGACACATTCTCGACACCTTCGGCGCAACCCTGGCCGGGGCTGGCAGTGATGTGGCGAAACAGGCGCGTCTGGTGTTCGAAGGCGAAACCGGCAGCACGCTGGTCTGGGGCACCGATTGGCGAGTCGGCGCGGCTCAGGCGGCGATGCTCAATGGCATCGCCGCCCATGCGCTGGAACTGGACGACACTGGCGGTTGCGATCATTCCGGCGCAGTGGTGCTGCCGGCAGTCATGGCCGCCGTGTCGATGTCGGGCAGAACCGTGAGTGGCCGGGAGTTCATCACCGCCGTGGTCATCGGCTACGAAATCGGCCGTCGGGTGCTCGAAGCCTGCGGCAGCTACTCAGCGCATAACGGCGCCGGTTGGCACTCCACGGCCACTTGTGGTGTGTTCGGTGCGGCGGCGGCCAGTGCGCGGATTCTCGGCCTCGATGCTGCGCAAACCTTGTCCGCGCTCGGCATCGCCGGCAGTTTCAGCGGCGGGCTTTGGGCGTTTATTCATGACGGCTCCCAAAGCAAAAAACTCCACAGCGGTCGTGCTGCCGAAGGTGGTTTGCTCGCGGCGCGGTTTGCCCAGCGCGGCATCACCGGGCCGACCAAACTGTTCGATGATGTCTGGGGCGGTTTTCTCAAGACCCTCGCCGGCGATACCGCCGTGCCCGAGGCGCTGGACGCGGAGTTGGGTCGGGTGTGGAAACTCGCCCGCTGCTCGATCAAGCCTTACGCCGCGTGCCGTGGGACCCATTCGGCGATTGATGCCCTCGGTTTGCTGCTCGCGCAGTTGCAGGTTGATGCCGATCAGGTCGAGGACATCCAGGTTTCACTGTGCGTGTTTCTGCAGGACATGTGCGGCGGCCAGGAAGTCGCGAGTCTGGCGGCGGCGCAGATGAGTTTGCGTTATGCCCTCGCTGCGCGATTGGTGCTGGGGCATTGCCGGTTGCAGGCGTATGACGATGCACAACGCAGTGACCCGCGAATCGCGCACTGGATGTCGCGGATTCGGCTTGAGGTGGACCCGCGATTGTCCGAGGATGGCGAGCCCGTGGTGAGCGTGCGGACCGTGGACGGTCGGCAGGTGAGTCTTTGCGTCGAAGTACCGTTGGGCGCGCCGGGGAATCCGCTGAGTGATGCGGCGCTGGAGGAGAAGTTTTTCAGTCTGGCCGGGCGGGTTTTGCCGCAGGGGCAAGCGGAGGAATTGCTTGCTCAGTTGTGGCGGGTTGAAGAGTTGGAATCTGTTGCGATGCTGGATCGGTGGCTGACTTGAAATCTGTACTGCCTGCACTGGCCTCTTCGCGGGCAAGCCTCGCTCCTACGGGGTTAGCGCACACCTGTAGGAGCGAGGCTTGCCCGCGAATGGCAGCGACTCGGTATGACGCCGAGCCCCACAACATCTGAATAAGGACATCCGCACCACCGTGGCCACTTACTCGCTCGTTATCCGCCGGTTGATGATTTGCTCGCTGACCATTGTCGTCAGCCGCGCCATCACCAGCCCGTTGCTCACGCTGTTCCTGAGCAACAAACTCGGTCTCAACCAACAGGACGTTGGCCTGCTGCTGGGCATCGCGGTGTTTATCGCCACCCTGCTCGCGCTCTACGGCGGCTACATCATCGACCGACTGGAGAAACGGCGGCTGTTGATCCTGGCCATGCTCTCCAGCGCCATCGGCTTCGTGCTGCTGACCTTCGCCGAGAACCTCTACCTGACCACCGCCACCCTGGTAATCACCGAAACCGCTTCGGCGCTGTTCCTGATCGGTTCAAAGGCGATCCTCAGCGAAAACCTGCCCATGGGCCAACGGGCCAAGGCGTTTTCCCTGCGCTACACCCTGACCAACATCGGCTACGCCACCGGTCCCATGCTCGGCGTAGTGATCGCCGGGGTGTATCCGATTGCGCCGTTCCTGATCGCTGGCGGCATCGCGTTCTTCAGTATCTTCTTGATGAGCGGAATTCCAAAAGACGCGGCCCAAGTGCCCGCCATCGGCCAGCCGCAAAGCTTTCTCAAGACCCTGACCACCCTGAAGAACGACCGCACGCTGATCATGTTCACCTGCGGCTGCCTGTTCAGCACCGTGGTTCACGGCCGCTTCACCCTGTACCTGTCGCAATACCTGCTGGTGACCCACGACTCCAAGCGCGCCCTGGAAACCATGGCCGCCCTGCTCGCCTGCAACGCCATTAGCGTGATCCTGCTGCAATACCAGATCGGCCGCTTCCTCAAGCGCGAACAACTGCGCTACTGGATTGCCGGCGGCACCAGCCTGTTCATCGTCGGGTTGATCGGGTTCAGCCTGGCGGACGGCTTGGTCAGTTGGTGCGTGGCGATGTTCATCTTCACCCTCGGCGAAATGATCATCTATCCAGCGGAATTCCTGTTCGTCGACACCCTGGCCCCGGAAGAACTGCGTGGCAGTTACTACGGCGCACAGAACCTCGCGGCCCTTGGTGGCGCCTTGAGTCCGGTGATTTGCGGTTTCCTGCTGATGCACACCCCGGCGCCGACGATGTTCTACGCCTTGTGTGCGCTGACTGCGATGGGCGGATCGTTGTGTTTCATGGCCGGTCGCCGGGTGGCTTTACTTCAAAAATAATGCACTTAAGCTGCATTAATATGAATTTGTCAGCACCTGAAATCAACGGCACACTGTGCCTCGTTCCTCCCCCAATAGTTGGAACACCTTCAAGGGCTTTCTGGGTATCCCAGCTAAGCCTTTTTTTTGCCTAGTTTTTTTGTCTACGGAATCATCATGCTTGCACGCTGGTTACCCGCCGCCGTCAACACCCGTCCTTCGGAATGGAGCCGCGCCGCCATCGGCATGTCCCTGGGCACGCTGTTCAGCGTCTGGTTGTGCAGTCAGGTGTTCGGCATCGAAGTGGCGCAACACCTGGTCGGGCCGCTGGGCGCCTCGGCGGTGCTGTTGTTTGCTGTGTCCTCAGGCGCCCTCGCCCAGCCGTGGTCGATCCTCGGTGGCTACTTGAGCGCCGGGGTGGTTTCGCTGCTGGTCGCTCATGTACTCGGCCGCACCCTGGGCAGCGCATGCCTTGCAGCCGGAATGGCGCTGATCCTGATGTGCTGGCTGCGTTGCCTGCACCCACCGGCCGGGGCCTTGGCGTTGTTGTTGGTGCTGGCCGACCCGGCGACCATCGCCCTGGACTGGAAAGCCCTCGGCCCGGTGATGCTCAGCGCCTCAGCCATGCTGCTCAGTGCGTTGGCGTATAACAACCTGACGCAGATCCGCTACCCAAAACGCCCCGCTGACCCGGTGCCAGTCATGCCCTCGGCGGACAGCCAGGCGATTACTGCCGAGGATCTCAAACTCGCGTTGGCAGACATGGAGGCGTTTTTCGACGTCACGCCGGAAGACCTTGAGCAGTTGATTCATGCCAGTGAATTACACGCCAAGCGGCGCAGCATCGGCGAAGTGCTTAGCAGCAGAACCTGACACTACACAGATCCACCTGTGGGAGCGGGCTTGCTCGCGAATGCGGTGTGTCATCCAGCATTAATGTTGACTGACACGGCCCCTTCGCGAGCAAGCCCGCTCCCACAGGTTTTTTTGTGGCCGCTGGATTTTGCACTAAGGTAAAAATGCAGACAGAACCTGCACGTATGTGGGTTGTACATCACAAATTTGCACTGTTACGATCGAGCATCGCTCGCGCGCGAGCTTGTCTATAAAGAACAATAAAAGCAGGGAGTTATCGATGACTGCTCAGGTTTCATCCCAGGAGACTACCGCCATGGATGCCATGCAAAATGAAGTGCTGGCCGAGGTACGCAATCACATCGGTCACCTGACCCTCAATCGCCCCGCCGGTCTCAACGCCCTCACCCTTAACATGGTCCGTCGCCTGCAAAACCAGCTCAATGCCTGGGCCGAAGATTCGCAGGTCAATGCCGTGGTATTGCGCGGTGCCGGCGAGAAAGCCTTTTGCGCTGGCGGCGACATTCGTTCGCTGTACGACAGCTACAAAAACGGCGACACCTTGCATGAAGATTTCTTCGTCGAGGAATACGCCCTCGACCTCGCTATCCACAATTACTGCAAACCGGTCCTGGCCCTGATGGACGGCTTCGTCCTGGGCGGTGGCATGGGCCTGGTGCAAGGCGCCGATATGCGCGTGGTCACCGAGCGCAGTCGGCTGGCGATGCCGGAAGTGGGCATCGGCTATTTCCCGGACGTTGGCGGCAGCTACTTCCTGCCACGGATTCCTGGCGAACTGGGGATTTACCTGGGCGTCAGCGGCGTACAGATTCGCGCGGCGGATGCGCTGTATTGCGGTTTGGCTGACTGGTATCTGGAAAGTGACAAACTGGGCAGCCTGGATGAGCAACTTGATCATCTGGAATGGCACGACTCGCCGCTCAAGGACCTGCAAGGCGTGCTGGCCAAACTCGCCGTGCAACAACTTCCCGATGCGCCGCTGATTGCGTTGCGTCCGGCCATCGACCACTTCTTCGCCCTCCCCGACGTGGCGAGTATGGTGGAGCAAATGCGCGAAGTGACCGTCGCCGACAGCCACGCATGGGCGACAGCCACCGCCGACCTGCTGGAAAGCCGTTCGCCGCTGGCCATGGGCGTGACCCTGGAAATGCTGCGACGCGGTCGCAAGCTGAGCCTGGAACAGTGCTTTGCCCTTGAGCTGCACCTGGACCGCCAGTGGTTCGAACGCGGCGACCTGATCGAAGGCGTGCGCGCCTTGCTGATAGACAAAGACAAGCAACCGCGCTGGAACCCGCCGACCTTGCAGGCGCTGCACGCCGAGCATGTCGAGAGTTTCTTCACCGGTTTTGAGCAGAGCGGGAGCTGAGCCATGCACGATATCGAATTGAGCGAAGAACAAGTGATGATCCGCGACATGGCCCGGGATTTTGCCCGTGGTGAAATCGCGCCCCATGCGCAGGCCTGGGAAAAGGCTGGCTGGATCGACGACGGTCTGGTGGCGAAGATGGGTGAGTTGGGCCTGCTGGGCATGGTGGTCCCGGAAGAATGGGGCGGCACCTATGTCGATTACGTCGCCTACGCCTTGGCCGTGGAAGAGATTTCCGCCGGCGATGGCGCGACCGGCGCATTGATGAGCATCCATAACTCCGTGGGTTGCGGGCCAGTCCTGAACTACGGCACCGATGAACAGAAACAGACCTGGCTGCCGGACCTCGCCAGCGGTCAGGCCATCGGCTGCTTCTGCCTGACCGAGCCGCAAGCCGGTTCCGAAGCCCACAACCTGCGCACCCGCGCCGAACTGCGGGACGGCCAGTGGGTGATCAACGGCGCCAAGCAATTTGTCAGCAACGGCAAGCGAGCGAAACTGGCGATTGTGTTTGCCGTGACTGATCCCGATCTGGGCAAGCGCGGTATCTCGGCGTTCCTGGTGCCGACCGACACCCCGGGTTTCATCGTCGATCGCACCGAACACAAAATGGGCATCCGCGCTTCCGATACCTGTGCGGTAACCCTGAGCAACTGCACCATTCCTGAAGCCAACCTGCTGGGCGAGCGCGGCAAAGGCCTGGCCATCGCCCTCTCCAACCTTGAAGGCGGGCGCATCGGCATTGCCGCCCAGGCGCTGGGCATTGCTCGGGCAGCGTTCGAAGCGGCGCTGGCTTACGCGCGGGATCGGGTGCAGTTCGGCAAGGCGATTATCGAACACCAGAGCATCGCCAACATGCTGGCGGACATGCACATGCAACTGAACGCTGCGCGCTTGATGATCCTCCACGCCGCGCGGTTGCGCAGTGCGGGCAAGCCGTGTCTGTCGGAGGCTTCACAGGCGAAGTTGTTTGCGTCCGAGATGGCTGAGAAGGTCTGTTCGTCGGCTATGCAGATTCATGGCGGGTATGGGTATCTGGAGGATTATCCGGTGGAGCGTTACTACCGGGATGCGCGGATTACCCAGATTTATGAAGGATCGAGTGAGATACAGCGGATGGTGATTGCTCGGGAATTGAAGAACTATCTGGTGTGATGCCTTAAAAGCTTCGCGGGCAAGCCTCGCTCCGACAGGTTTTGTATCGGTCACACGGACACCGATAACCTGTAGGAGCGAGGCTTGCCCGCGAAGGCATCCTCGAAAACGCTACATCACTTGCCTTGGAATTCGGCCTCACGCTTGGCAATAAACGCCGCCATCCCTTCTTTCTGATCCTGCGTGGCAAACGCCGCATGGAACACCCGACGCTCAAAGCGCACGCCTTCGGACAGGCTGACTTCAAACGCGCGGTTCACGCTTTCCTTGACCATCATTGCAATCGGTAACGACTTCCTGGCAATCAGCGCCGCGACTTTCAGCGCTTCTTCCAGCAGCTCATCCGCCGGTACGATCCGCGCGACAATCCCGCAACGTTCAGCTTCCACGGCATCGATTAAACGCCCGCTCAGGCACATTTCCATCGCCTTGGCCTTGCCCACGGCGCGAGTGAGGCGTTGGGTGCCGCCCATGCCCGGCAGCACGCCGAGGTTGATTTCCGGTTGGCCAAATTTGGCGTTGTCGCCGGCCAGGATGAAGTCGCACATCAGCGCCAGTTCACAGCCACCGCCGAGGGCGAAGCCGTTAACGGCAGCGATGATCGGCTTGCGGCGGTTGGCCACGCGATCGCTGTCGCTGAACAGATCATCGAGGTAGATCTGCGGGTAGGTCAGCTCGGCCATTTCCTTGATGTCGGCACCGGCGGCGAAGGCTTTTTTCGAGCCAGTCAGCACGATGCAGCCGATGTTCGAATCGGCTTCCAGGCCATCGAGAGCGTGGTTCACTTCGCTGACCAGCTGCGCGTTCAACGCGTTCAAGGCTTGCGGACGGTTGAGGGTGATCAGGCCGACGCGACCGTGAATTTCCAGCAAAATCGTTTCGTAACTCATAAATAACTCCTGTTTTGCATAAGGCTCGATCCCCCGGTAGGAGCTGTCGAGTGCAACGAGGCTGCGATCTTTTAATCCTGCTTTTTAAAATCAACGTCAAAAGATCCCAGCCTTCGGCAGCTCCTACCGGAGACTCCTTCAAAGATTGCGCGAAATAACCATGCGCTGAATATCGCTGGTGCCTTCGTAGATCTGGCACACCCGCACGTCGCGGTAGATCCGCTCCAGCGGGAAGTCGTTCAGGTAACCGTAACCGCCGAGGGTTTGCAACGCTGACGAGCAGACCTTCTCGGCCATTTCCGAGGCGAACAGCTTGGCCATCGACGCTTCGACCAGCGCTGGTTTGCCGCTGTCTCTTAACGCAGCGGCGTAATGCACCATCTGCCGGGCCACGGCGATCTGGGTCGCCATATCCGCCAAGCGGAACGCCACGGCCTGGTGTTCGATGATCGGCTTGCCAAAGCTCTCACGCTCACGGGCGTAATCCCGGGCCGCTTCAAACGCGGCGCGGGCCATGCCCACCGATTGCGAGGCGATGCCGACGCGCCCGCCTTCCAGGTTGGCCAGGGCGATTCGGTAACCTTCGCCCTCTTCGCCCAAGCGGTTGGCCACCGGCACTTTCACGTCTTCGAACAGAATCTGGCAGGTGTCGGACGCGTGCTGACCGAGTTTGTCCTCGACCCGCGCGACTTTGTAGCCCGGCGAATCGGTGGGCACGATCAGCGCGGTGATCCCGCGTTTGCCGGCACTCGGATCGGTCACCGCAAACACAATCACCACCCCGGCGTTCTGCCCGGAGGTGATGAACTGCTTGCAGCCGTTGAGCACGTAGTGGTCGCCATCCAGTTTGGCGCGGGTTTTCAGGCCGCTGGCGTCGGAACCGGCCTGGGGTTCGGTCAGGGCGAACGCGCCGAGCATCGAACCGCTGGCCAGCGGCTTGAGAAAGCGTTCTTTCTGTTCGTCGGTGCCGTACTTGAGGATCGGCACGCAACCCACGGAGTTGTGCACGCTCATGATCGTCGAGCAGGCGCCGTCGCCGGCAGCGATTTCTTCCAGGGCCATGGCGTAGGCCAGGTAACCGGTGTCGCAACCGCCCCACTGTTCCGGCACCAACATCCCGAAAAAGCCCAGCTCGGCCATTTCGCCGATGGCTTCTTTCGGAAAGCGATGCTCGCGGTCCCACTCGGCGGCGAAGGGCTTCAGCCGCTCCTGGGCGAATTGCCGGGCGGCTTCGCTGATCTGCAGTTGTTCGTCATTGGGAATCATGGTGAATCCTTAAAAATGAACCTTACGCACCAAATGTCTGGCTGAAATGCTGACCCCCTGTGGGAGCGGGCTTGCTCGCGAAGAGGCCGTGTCAGTCGACATTAATGTTGAATGACACACCGCATTCGCGAGCAAGCCCGCTCCCACAGGGGGATTGGCGACAGGCCTCAGTACAGGCATTCCACGGCCATGGCCGTTGCTTCGCCGCCGCCAATACAAATCGCCGCAACGCCGCGTTTCAAGCCTTTCTGGCGCAGGGCCGAGAGCAAGGTCACGATGATCCGCGCACCGGACGCACCAATCGGATGGCCCAACGCACAGGCGCCGCCGTGGACGTTGACCTTCTCGTGGGGGATTTCAAGTTTGCTCATGGTCACCAGGCTGACCACCGCGAAGGCTTCGTTGATTTCAAACAACTCGACTTCGTCCAGCGACCAACCGGTTTTCTTGATCAGCTTCTTGATCGCGCCGACCGGGGCCACCGGGAACAGGCCCGGGGTATCGGCAAACGCCGCATGACCATGGATCACCGCCAATGGCTTGAGGCCGCGTTTCTCGGCCTCGGAACGTCGCATCAATACGAGTGCCGCTGCGCCGTCGGAGATCGAGCTGGAGTTGGCCGCCGTCACGGTGCCGCCATCACGAAATGCCGGTTTCAGCGAGGCGATCTTGTCCAGTTTGGCTTTCGGTGGCTGTTCGTCGTTGCTGATCAGCACCTGTTCTTTACCCAAGGTAACGGTCAGCGGCACGATCTCGGCCTTGAAGCTGCCGTCCTTGATCGCCTGTTGCGCGCGGGTGGTCGAGGCAATGGCAAACGCGTCCTGAGCTTCGCGGCTGAAGCCGTTGGTCTCGGCGCAATCTTCGGCGAAGGTGCCCATCAGGCGGCCCTTGTCGTAGGCGTCTTCGAGGCCGTCGAGGAACATCGAATCCAGCACCCGGCCATGGCCCATGCGGTAACCGCTACGTGCGCGGTCCAGCAGATACGGCGAGTTGGACATGCTTTCCATGCCACCGGCGATCACCACCTCGGCACTGCCAGCGACCAGCATGTCGTGGGCTAGGATCGTGGTTTCCATGCCGGAACCGCACATCTTGTTCACGGTGGTGCAGCGGGTCGATTTATCCAGCCCGGCGCCCAGTGCAGCCTGACGTGCAGGCGCCTGGCCGAGGCCGGCGGGCAACACGCAACCGAACAGCACTTCGTCAACCGCGTCGGAGGCGACACCGGCACGTTCAACCGCAGCCTTGATCGCTGCAGCACCGAGTTGAGGTGCGGTCAGGCTTTTCAGTTCGCCCTGGAAACCGCCCATCGGGGTACGAACGGCGCTGACAATAACAATCGGATCGTTGGAAAGGGTCATGACAAATCCTCCTTATTTGGCGGCCATACGCAAGGCACCGTCAAGACGGATCACCTCGCCGTTGAGCATGCTGTTTTCAATGATATGCCTGACCAGCGCGGCGTACTCACCCGGTTTACCGAGGCGCGGCGGGAACGGCACGCCAGCGGCCAGGGATGCGCGAACTTCTTCGGTCATGCCGGCCATCATCGGTGTTTCGAAAATGCCGGGAGCGGTGGTCATCACACGGATGCCGAAACGCGCCAGTTCACGGGCGGCGGGCAAGGTCAGGCTGACAATCGCGCCTTTGGATGCAGCGTAAGCAGCCTGGCCGATCTGGCCGTCGTAAGCCGCTGCCGATGCGGTGTTGATGATCACACCGCGCTCGCCGTCGGCGTCCGCTTCGGTTTCCGCGATCGCCGCTGCGGCCAGACGCAGCATATTGAAACTACCGATCAGGTTGACGTTGATCACTTGGCTGAAACTGGCCAGTGCGTGCGGGCCAGTCTTGCCGAGGATCTTCTCGCCACGCACGATGCCGGCGCAGTTCACCAGACCGTGCAAGCCACCGAAGGCTTTGACGGTGGCGGCGACGGCGGCTTCGGCAGCGGCTTCGTTGCTGATGTCGGCCACTACGCTTTGCGCGCCGAGACGTTCAGCCTGGGCCGCGACAGCCTCGGCATTCATGTCCACCAGCATCACCTTGGCGCCCGCGCCCACCAGCATTTCAGCGGTCGCGGCACCCAGGCCGGACGCACCGCCGGTGACGAGAAAAACCTTGTTTTCGATCTGCATCATTATTTCCTTCGATTCAAGCAGAAGCTTTGTGAGCCGCGGCCTCTTGAGCCTTGGCGATTTCCTGGTTGCGCAAGATAAAGCGCTGCAATTTGCCGCTTGGGGTTTTCGGCAATTCGCTGACAAATTCGATTTCACGCGGGTACGAGTGCGCGGCCAGGCGCTTGCGCACGTGTTGGCGCAGCTCTTCGGCCAGCTCCGGTGTGGCGCGGTATTGCTCGCAGATCACCACGAAGGCTTTGACCAGTTCGGTGCGTTCTGGGTCAGGCTTGCCAACTACTGCGGCTTCGATCACCGCTGGGTGTTCAATCAACGCGCTTTCAACGTCGAACGGGCCGACGCGGTAGCCGGAAGTGGTGATCACGTCGTCGCTGCGGCCGACGAAGCTGATGCTGCCGTCCGGGTTCCACTCGACGGTGTCGCCGCTCAGGTAATAGTTGCCGACGAAGGCCTTGGTCGGCGCGCCTTCGTAACCGTTGAACCAGCACATCGGCGACTGGGTGCGGTCGATGGCGAGGATGCCGGGCTGACCGATACCGAGTTCTTTGTACTCTTCATCCAGCACCACGATGCGGTGCCCAGGCGAGGCAAACCCGGCGGCGCCCATGTGGATCGGGTGTGCCAGGCCGTGGTGGTTGCACAGCACCATACCGAGTTCGGTCTGGCCGTAATGGTCGTGGATCACCACGCCGAGGTTGTCGGCGAACCAGCGGATCACTTCCGGGTTCAGCGGCTCGCCGGCGCTGCTGACGATGCGCAGCTTGCCCTTGATCGACTTGGCGAACTCTTCGCCCCCGGCAATCAGCAAACGGTAAGCCGTCGGCGAGCCGGTCAGGTTGGTGATGTTGTATTTGTTGATCACCCGGCAGGTGCTTTCGAGGGTGAACGGGCCATCGTAGAAGGTGATCGGATGCCCCATCGACATCGGCCCGGTGACACCGAAATAGATGCCGTAGGCCCAGCCTGGATCGGCGACGTTCCAGAACGCGTCTTCCGGGCGCAGGTCGACGGCGTCGCGGGTGTAGCTCTGGAAGGCGACGATGGCCTTGAGCGGCACCGACAGCGCTTTCGACGGGCCGGTAGTGCCCGAGGTGAACATCAGCAGGAACGGGTCTTCACCGGTCAGCAGCAGCGGTTCGCATACAGGGGAATAATTGGGCAGTTCGGCCCAGAAACTGTAGTCGCCACGCACGATGCCCTGCCCTTTGGGACCGCCAACGGTAACGATGGTCGGGCAATCGGCGACTTCCGCAAGTTTCGAGCGATTGACCGCATCGGTGACCACAACTTTGGCGCCGGAGCTGCTCAAACGGTGTTCGATGGCTTTCGGGCCGAACGCGGTGAACAGCGGCTGGTAGACCGCGCCGATGCGCCAAGTGGCGAACACGGTGATCAGCAATTCGATGTTGCGCGGCAGCAGGCCAGCGACTTTGTCGCCCTTCTGAACGCCCTGGGCCAGAAGAAAATTGGCCAGACGCGCGGCTTTGTCCTGCAAATCCGTGAAGGTGTACGTCGCGCTGGCGCCATCGCGCCCTTCCCAGAACAGCGCAATGCGACCTGGCAACGCGTGACGGTCGCAACATTCGACGCAGGCGTTAAGCGCCGTCAAATCGCCGGCGAGCGCGGCATCCACGGTGTGCTGGTAATCGAACTGTGAAGTGGCAGACAAGTAATCGCGCATTGCCAGAATCCCTCTGTATTTTTATTAGGTTGGGGGAACCGTAATCAACACAGGAATACTCGCGCCGCGCGGGGTGTGGGGCAATGGTCAAAGCTATCAAGTTGTTTGACTGGTTTGGCCAAGGTTCAGGAGATATGTTGTTTGGCCTGGCCTCTTCGCGAGCAAGCCCGCTCCCACAGGGGAACGCATTCCAAATGTGGGAGCGGGCTTGCTCGCGAAGGCGCCACGCGAATCAACGCAAGATCTGGATCAGCTCGCCTCGTTAAGAATCAAACTCCGATAATGCCCCGGATTGGTCCCCGACCACTTGCGAAACGCCTTGTAGAACGAACTCGCGTCAGCAAATCCCAACCGCGCCGCAATCTCGGCAAAGCTGATGCTCGGTTCCGCCAGCCAGACAATCGCCAATTCCTTGCGCACGCTGTCTTTCAAACCCTGCCAGGTCTGCCCTTCTTCGGCCAAGCGCCGGCGCAGGGTCGAGGCCGACATGCACAGTTGCTGCGCCAGGGCTTCGGTTTCAGGCCATTGCTCGGCGGGCAGTTGTCGTAGATCGTGTTTGATCCGGCTGGCCAGGCTTTCCGGGTCGCGGTATTTGACCAGGATGTTGGCCGGCGCATGGGCCAGGAAGCGCTTGAGTTCTTCCGGGCTGCGCTTGATCGGTAAGTCCAGGCAATCGGCGGCGAAAATCATCCGCGTGCGCGGGCGGTCGAAGCGCAGGTTCTCGGAAAACATCACCTGATAGTCATCACAAAAGTCCGGCTCCGGGCAGCGCAATTCGATGGCCAGGATCGGAATCCGCCGCCCCGCCAGCCAGCAGGCGACGCCGTGGACGATCATCCAGTAGGTGAAATAGGTGAAGGCGCGGCGCGGTTCCTGGTCGTCTTCGAGCAAGACGATTTCCGCCAGGCTTTGCTGGCGCACCAGTTGCGCGGGCAAGTGTTCAAGCATCAACGAAAGAAAGGCCAGGCCCGAGGTGAGACCTGCGGCGAGGTTGGGCTGGACCATGGCGCAGCGGCACAGGAATTCAAGACTGCCGGATTTGAGCTGGCGCAGGTCCATGCCGAAAAACTCGTCGTCACCGCGCCGGGCCAGCAAACGCCACAGTCGTGCGTACGAGGTGGCAGGGACTCGGGCGTCAACAGCGTCCAGCAACGCCGGATCAATCCCGACTTTGTGCAACACCTCTTCGGTGGCAGCGCCAGGCGCACAGCTTTGCAACAGCGCTTCACGCACCAGTTGAATGGATATGGTGTCTTTTTCCGACATCGCGCGGGGTGAGCCCTGTTCTTGTTCAAGTGGCGGGCATATTAGCCCAGCGCAGAGCCCTGTGGGAGCGGGCTTGCTCGCGAAGGGGCCGTGTCAGCCAGCATTTATTTGAATGACACACCGCTTTCGCGGGCAAGCCTCGCTCCTACAATGGATTTGAGTCGATCACATATTTGTGGAACGCCGGGAAACCTGTAGGAGCGAAGCTTGCTCGCGAAGAGGCCGGCACATTCAACATCTCTACTAACCGACACGCCGCCTTCGCGGGCAAGCCTCGCTCCTACAGGGATTGGGGTGATCTTTTGGGTCGTTCAGCTAAGGTTCAGCTAAAGTCAATCGATCTCATGTGAGAATGAGTGTCATTATGTTACAACTTAGCAACCTAACTAACTCGACACGGTGCTGAATGCTTGTTCCCTTTTTGATCATGCTGCGCGAAGGCATTGAAGCGGCGTTGATCGTCGGCATTATCGCCAGTTACCTCAAGCAAACCGGCCGCGGCCAGTGGATGCCCGCCGTGTGGATTGGCGTGTTCCTCGCCGCTGCTCTGGCGCTGTTGGTCGGTGGTGGCCTGGAGTTGATGAGCGCCGAGTTCCCGCAGAAGCAACAGGAACTGTTTGAAGGCATCGTCGGCCTGGTCGCCGTCGGCATTCTCAGTTCGATGGTGTTCTGGATGCGCAAAGTGGCGCGTTCGATCAAGCATTCCCTGCACGTTTCCCTCGATCACGCGCTGGCCGGCTCCAAGCATCAGGTCACGGCGCTGATCGCCATGGTGTTTTTCGCCGTGGCCCGGGAAGGTCTGGAAACCGTGTTTTTCCTGCTGGCGGTGTTCCAGCAAAGCGAAGGCGCGGCGGCACCGATTGGCGCCCTGCTCGGCTTGATCCTGGCGATCATTGTCGGCTTCCTGATCTACACCGGCAGCATGCGCCTGAACCTCAGTGCGTTCTTCCGCTGGACCGGTTTGTTCATCCTCGTGGTCGCCGCCGGCATCCTCTCCAATTCTGTGCAGGCTCTGCATGAAGCAGGCGTATGGAATCACCTGCAAACCGTGCTCTTCGACTTCAGCGCCACGCTGCCGATGGATGGCCCGCTGGGCTCGGTACTGGCCGGCATGTTCGGTTATCAGGACGCACCAACCGTCAGCACCCTCGGCGCGTATCTGATTTATCTGGTGGTGGCGCTGGTGATGTTCTTCCTCCCGGCCGCCGCGCCCGTCAAGCAATCTTCTTCCGTTTCCAGCCAATAAGGGCATTCATGTCAACGCCTAATCCTCCCGTGGCTTCACCTCCCCGCGCGTTGCGCTGGGCGGTGGCCGGTTCGGTGATCGTGATGATCGCGGCCGGTGGCCTGTTCTACTACGCGTCGAAAATGGCCGCCGCCAAGCGCCAGACCAACCATGACGAAGTGGTGGTGAATATCCACCCGAAAAGTTGCGAACCGAATGCGCTGACGGTCCCGGCCGGGCACGCGAGTTTCCGAATCGTCAACCGCTCCGACCGGGCGGTGGAATGGGAAATCCTCGACGGCGTGCTGGTGGTCGAAGAACGGGAAAATATCGCCCCCGGCCTGAGCCAGGTGATCAACGCCAACCTGGCGCCCGGTGACTATGCGATCACTTGCGGCTTGCTCAGCAACCCGCGTGGCACCTTGCACGTGACCCCGACGGCGGCGTCCGATGCGGCGGCCAAGGCCCGGCCATCGATGGTTGCGTTCATTGGTCCGCTGTCGGAATTTCGCGTGTACCTGAGCAGCCAAAGCAATGCGCTGATCAAAGCCGTGACCGCCCTGAAGCAGGCGATTGAAGCTGGCGACCTGGCCCAGGCCCAAGCGCTTTATGTGCCGGCTCGCGCTGCCTATCAACGAATTGCCCCGGCCGCGCAACGTCTGGCCGAGCTGGATAACGCCGTCAACGCCCGCGCCGATTACTTTGAAAAGCGCGAACAGGATTCGGCCTTCACCGGTTTCCATCGCCTCGAATACGCGCTGTTCCAGCAACGCAAACTCGACGCCTTGGCGCCGGTGGCCATGCAACTGATCATCGACATCACCACGCTCAAACAGCAATTGCTCGCCCAGTCCCTGCCGCCGGAGCAACTGGTGAGCATTGTGGTGCGCAACCTCAACAGCATCGCCGACGTGCGCGCCAGCAGCGGTGAAGAAGAACGCTACAGCCACACCGACCTGAACGGCTTTGCCGCCAACCTCGACGCGGCGCGCAAGGTTGTCGACCTGTTGCGGCCGTTGCTGAGCAAATCTGCCGCCGAGTTGCTGCCAAAAATCGACAGCGCCATCAGCGCTTTCGACGCCGAACTCAATGGATTCAAGGTCAAGGACGGCTACGCCAGCTACGACACGGTCAGTGCCGAGCAGCGCAAACAGATCGCCGACAAGGCCAAGACCCTGGCCACCGTACTCGACGAAATCGACCCAGCCCTTGGCCTTTCCGGCCTGTAAGCAGAAGACGACATTTAGATGAAAGACTTGGAACAGTTTTCCGCCCAGCGCCGCCGTGTATTGATGGGCATGGGCGCCGCCGGTGTCGCGTTGGCCGGCAGCTCCCTTAGCTGCCCGGCGATGGCCGCTTCCAGCCAGGTGACCGAAGCGCCGAGCAGCGAAAAGACCGAAGACCGCCACACCTTTTACGGCAAGCACCAGACCGGTATCGTCACGCCGCGCCCGGCGTCGGGCATGTTGGTGTCGTTTGATGTATTGGCCGCCGACCGCGATGATCTGGAGCGTTTGTTCCGCACCCTCAACGAGCGCATCGCGTTCCTGATGAAGGGCGGCGCCGTGACGCAGGTCGATCCGAAATTGCCACCAGTGGACTCCGGGATTCTCGGCCCGGTGGTCACGCCGGACAACCTGACCATCACTGTGTCGGTCGGCGAGTCGCTGTTCGACGAACGCTTCGGCCTGGCCAACGCCAAACCCAAGCGGCTGATCCGCATGGTCGGTTTCCCCAACGATGCCCTGGAAGCGGATTGCTGCCACGGTGACTTGAGCTTGCAGTTCTGCTCCAACACCACCGACACCAACATCCACGCCCTGCGCGACATCGTGAAAAACCTGCCGGACCTGCTGCTGGTGCGCTGGAAACAAGAAGGCAGCGTGCCGCCGCAAGCCCCGGCGAAACCCGGTGTGCCGGCGCAAAGTGCGCGCAACTTCCTGGGTTTTCGCGACGGCTCGGCCAATCCCGATTCCAACGATGCCAAGGCCATGGACAGCATTGTCTGGGTGCAACCGGGCAGCGACGAGCCAGCCTGGGCCGCGAACGGCAGCTACCAGGCGGTGCGGATTATCCGCAATTTCGTTGAGCGCTGGGACCGCACGCCGTTGCAGGAACAGGAAAGCATCCTCGGTCGGGTCAAGAGCACCGGCGCACCGATGGGCGGCGAGCACGAAAACCAGGTCCCGGACTACGCCAAGGACCCGGAAGGCAAGCTGACCAAGCTCGATGCGCACATTCGCCTGGCGAATCCGCGCACCGCGCAAACCCAGGCCAACCTGATCCTGCGTCGCCCGTTCAACTATTCCAACGGCGTGAACAAGAACGGCCAATTGGAAATGGGCCTGCTGTTCATCTGCTACCAGGCCGACCTGGAAAAAGGCTTCATCACCGTCCAAACCCGTCTCAACGGCGAGCCGCTGGAGGAATACCTCAAGCCGGTGGGCGGCGGGTACTTCTTCACCTTGCCGGGTGTGACGGGCGACAAGGACTTCATCGGTCGCTCATTGCTCGACGCTACACAACCCGCTCATCAGCCAAAAACAACCGCGTAACAACTCTATAACAACCCCCAAACACGGAACCGTCCCATGAAAAAGTCGCCACTCGCTTTAATGCTGACCCTTGGCTTGCTCAGTACCCCGTTTTCAGCTTTCGCGGCGACGGCGCCGCTGGATCTGGTGGGCCCGGTTTCGGACTACAAGATCTACGTCACCGAACAACTGGACCAACTGGGCAGCCACACTCAACAGTTCACCGACGCCGTGAAAAAAGGCGACCTGGCCACCGCGCAGAAGCTCTACGCACCGACCCGCGTGTTCTACGAATCGATTGAGCCGATTGCCGAACTGTTCAGTGACCTGGATGCGTCCATCGACTCGCGTGTCGACGATCACGAAAAAGGCGTGAAAGCCGACGATTTCACCGGTTTCCACCGCATCGAATACACCCTGTTCTCGGAAAAGAGCACCAAGGGCCTGGACGAACTGGCGGACAAACTCAACGGCGACGTGAAGGACCTGCAAACCCGCGTCGCCGGCCTGACCTTCCCGCCTGAGAAAGTGGTTGGCGGTGCTGCGGCCCTGCTTGAAGAAGTCGCGGCGACCAAGATCTCCGGTGAAGAAGATCGCTACAGCCACACTGACCTTTATGACTTCCAGGGCAACATCGACGGCGCGAAGAAAATCGTCGACCTGTTCCACCCGCAGATCGAGAAACAAGACAAAGCCTTCATCGCCAAAGTCGACAAGAACTTCGCGACCGTGGACAAGATCCTGGCCAAGTACAAAACAAAGGATGGCGGTTTCGAGACTTACGACAAAGTGAAAGAAGCTGACCGTAAGGCGCTGGTTGGGCCGGTGAATACCTTGGCTGAGGATTTGTCGACGTTGCGTGGGAAGTTGGGTTTGAACTAAGTTTTTTAGCGTCTGGGCTGTCCCCTTCGCGAGCAAGCCCGCTCCCACATTGGATTTGTGATCTACACAAAACCTATGTGGGAGCGGGCTTGCTCGCGAAGGCATTCTTATAAACAACACAGCATCAAGGCTGTGTGTTAACCCTCACAACATCCGATAGAGCAACCGCTCAATCCGCACCCGACTCACCCGCTTGAGAAACTTGGCCACTGCCCCCGGATATTCCGGCAGAGTTTCCAGGTCCAGGTAGCGCGCGACGCGCTGGGTGTTCTCGAAAATCTCCGCCAGCTCCTTGCGCCGCGGCGCCTGCAACTCGTTTTTCGGGTCGTCGATCAACAGCGCGTTTTCCAGGTCGAGACGGAACGCGCGCGGGTTGAGGTTGTTGCCGGTCAGCAAGGTATAGCGCTCGTCGATCCACATGCCCTTGAGGTGATAGGTGTTGTCACCGTCACGCCACAGGTGCAGGTTCAACTGGCCGCTGTCGATGTTCTGCTGATGTCGCTTGGCGAAGCGGCGCAGGCTGATCTCGTAGAGGTACGGCAGCGCGGCGATCACCTTGAACGGCTCGCTCGGCGGGATGTAGAAGTCGTTGGCGGTCTTGTCACCGACGATGATGTCGATCTTCACCCCACGGGCCAGGGCGCGGTTGATTTCCCGAGTCACTTGCAGCGGCAGGTTGAAATACGGCGTGCAGATCGTCAGCTGATGCTGGGCGCTAGCGATCAGTTCGCAGATCACCCGGCTCAGCGGGTTGTTCTTGCCCACACCGAGCAGCGGACTGACCGACAGACCGCCCTTGGCCACGCCACCCGCCGTGGTGTCGTAGGTCGCGTGCTTGAGACGGCTGCGCAGGTCGCCGATGTCGTTGCGCAGGCTGCGGGTGGTCGGCAGGTTCGGCAGGTCGAGGCGATGCACCGCTTTGGAGGCGATCAGACCGTGCTGGATCAGGTGCTGCATGGAATCGGCCAGCGCGCTGTTCTGCAACAGGTGATAGCGGTCGTAGCGGTACTTGTCGAACTTGTGCAGATAGACGTTGTTCAGGCTCGCGCCGCTGTAGATCACGCAATCATCGATCACGAAGCCCTTCAGGTGCAGCACGCCGAACAGCTCGCGGGTCTGCACCGGCACGCCATACACCGGCACTTCGCTGGCATGGGTGCGGGTCATTTCCTGATACCAGGCCGAGTTGCCCGGCTGCTTGCCGGCACCGATCAGACCGCGTTGGGCGCGCAACCAGTCCACGACGACGACCACGTCCAGCTCCGGACGCGCCAGTTTGGCGGCGTGCAAGGCATCGAGGACTTCCTGGCCGGCTTCGTCCTGTTGCAGGTACAGCGCGACGATATAGATGCGCCGGGTCGCCTGGGCGATTTTTTCCAGCAGGCAACGACGATATTCGGCGGCGCCGGAAAGAATGGTGACGGCATCGGCGGTCAGCGGAAAACTGCGCAATTTGGGCAGCAGAGAGCGTTTGAAAAGCGACGGCATAAGGCTCGCAAAAAGGTCGAATCCGAAGAACCCGAGAGCTTACACCATGGATCCGTTTGGGTCTTGTTACTGTCTGTAATGACGCCTTCGCGGGCAAGCCTCGCTCCTACATTCAATCGCCTTCCCCTGTAGGAGCGAGGCTTGCCCGCGAAAGCGATTTCATGGGCGATAAAAATATCCACTTGACCAAGGAGAACGATCGTTCTACTGTTTGTCCCATGAACGAAATCACTAGCAACGACACACGCGACATCATTCTGGATGTCACCGAAAAGTTGATCTACAAAAGTGGCATCGCCGCCACGGGCATGGATCTTCTGGTGAAAACCGCCGGTGTCTCCCGCAAGAGTATCTACCGCTACTTTGCCAACAAGGACGTGCTGGTCGTCGCGGCCCTGCAACGCCGGGATGTGCGCTGGATGAACTGGTTCAGGACCGAAGTCGACAAGGCCCCGACCCCGGCCGACCGCTTGCTCAACCTGTTTAGCGTGCTCACGACCTGGTTCGACTCCGAAGGCTTCCGCGGCTGCGCCTTCATTAATACCAGTGGCGAAACCGGCGACCCGCAAGACCCGGTTCGGCTGGTCGCCAAAGACCACAAACAGAAACTGCTCGACTACGTGAGCGAGCTTTGCACCGAACATGGCGCCACCGACCCGCAGGCACTGGCTAAACAGCTGCTGATCCTGATCGAGGGTGCCATTACCGTAGCGCTTGTGATGGGTGATCACAGTGCCGCCGATAATGCGCAATGCATGGCGCGAAAGTTATTGGACCTGTAACTGCTTAATCAAGCTCGACACTGTGTTTTAACTTTACTTTGATGAGGAGACATTCAAATGTCATCTAATGCCGAAGTTCGTCCGCCGTTGCCGCCGTTCACCCGTGAATCGGCTATCGAAAAAGTCCGCCTGGCCGAAGACGGCTGGAACTCCCGCGACCCGGAACGCGTGTCGCTGGCCTACACCCTGGACACCAAGTGGCGTAATCGCGCCGAATTCGCCTACAACCGCGAAGAAGCCAAAGGCTTCCTGACCCGCAAGTGGGCCAAGGAACTGGATTATCGGTTGATCAAGGAACTCTGGGCCTTCACCGGCAACCGCATCGCCGTGCGCTACGCCTATGAATGGCACGACGACTCGGGCAACTGGTTCCGTTCCTACGGCAATGAAAACTGGGAGTTTGACGAGAACGGCTTGATGGCCAATCGTTTTGCCTGCATCAACGATATGCCGATCAAGGAAAGCGAGCGCAAATTCCATTGGCCGCTGGGGCGTCGTCCGGATGATCATCCGGGTCTATCCGACCTGGGTCTGTAAGATCACACAAACCTAATGTGGGAGCGGGCTTGCTCGCGAAGAGGCCGTGTCAGTCGAGATCATCGTTGACTGACACACCGCTTTCGCGAGCAAGCCCGCTCCCACAAGGGTTTTGTGGTGACAGGGGGATTTGTGGTGTTTAGGCGACTGCGGCGGTCTGTTGGCTCAGTGCCTTGGCCTCAAGCTCGCGCACCAACGGCAACACGCGCTTACCGAAATACTCCACTTCTTCCTGGAAGTGCAGGAACCCCGCCAGCACCAAATCCACCCCCACCGCTTTCAACGCCACAATGCGCTCGGCAATCTGCTGCGGCGTGCCGATCAGGTTGGTCTTGAAGCCGTCGTTGTATTGCACCAGATCCTCGAACGTTGATTTGGCCCAGTTGCCCTCGCCCTCTGGCGACGCCCTGCCCGCCTGTTTCGCGGCATCGCCAAACGCATTCACGGCTTCCGGGTCAGCCTGGTCGATGATCTGTGCCAGCACCGCGCGCGCCTCTTCTTCGGTGTCGCGGGCGATGACAAACGCATTCACCCCGACCTTCACCGAATGATTGTTCGCCGCAGCCTTGGTCCGGATGTCGTCGACCTGGGCCTTGATGCCTTCGGGCGTGTTGCCGTTGGTGAAGTACCAATCCGATACGCGCGCCGCCATGTCCCGGGCTGCACGAGAGCTACCGCCCTGGAAGATTTCCGGCTGGCCCAGTGGCTTGGGTTTGAGGCTGTAATTGTCGAAGCGGTAGAAGTCGCCACGGAAGGTGAAGTTGTCCTGCGTCCAGATGCCCTTGAGCGAACGGATGAATTCTTCTGAACGGCGATAGCGCTCGTCGTGCTCCAGCCAGTGCTCGCCGATGGCCTGGAATTCGCCCTTGAACCAGCCGCTGACGATGTTCACCGCGACGCGGCCATTGGTGAGTTGGTCGATGGTCGCCAGTTGCTTGGCCGCCAGCGCCGGTTGCCACGGGCCGGGCAGGATCGCGGCGATCACTTTGAGTTTGGTGGTGGCGGCCAGCAACGCATGACTGAAGGCCACGGATTCATGCTGGAACTCGGCGCCGTAGCCGGCGGTGAAGCGGATTTGCGTCAGGGCGTATTCGAACCCCGCCTCTTCGGCCAGTTGCGCCAGTTTGCGGTTGTAGTCGATGCCCCAGTGGGTGCGTTGCTCAATCTTGCTGACCACCAGCCCGCCGCTGACGTTCGGTACCCAGTAGGCAAATTTGACGGCTTGCTGACTCATAGGTTTGTCCTCAGGACTTTTGGGAAGTCTTTGGACAAGAGCAGCAACCGTGCCAGCACCGAATCCCGCGCAGGCCGCTACTGTCTTCAGCCTGGCCAAATCCTTGTGGGAGCGGGCTTGCTCGCGAATACGGTATGTCAGCCAATGAAGATGTTGAATCCCAGACCGCTTTCGCGAGCAAGCCCGCTCCCACAGGAATTCGGGTGTGTCAGGGGCAATTTGCTGCTGTGCTGTTGGTGCAGCAACAGTTCAAGCCACTCCTGAATCGACAAAACCCCATAAACCATGGCCTGCGAACTTCGGCATGGACCGTGCAATCGCTCCGGTCTCTACTGCCGATCCCAGGAACTGTGCCATGACCGAACACCAGGTAATCAATCCTCTCTCCACCGGTACTGACTACGAAGCGTTGGCCGCGCGTTTTCGGCCGATCTTCCAGCGCATCGCCGCCGGCGCCGTCGAGCGCGAACAGTCCCGCAGCCTGCCATACGAGCCGATTCAGTGGCTCAAGGAAGCCGGTTTCGGCGCCGTGCGCGTGCCCGTGGAGTATGGCGGTGGCGGTGCGTCAGTCCCGCAACTGTTCGAACTGTTGATCGAGTTGGCCGAAGCTGATTCCAATGTGCCCCAGGCCCTGCGCGGGCATTTCGCCTTTGCCGAAGACCGACTCAACGCTGCGCCCGGCCCGGCGCGGGATGTCTGGTTCAAACGCTTCGTGGCCGGCGACATCGTCGGTTGCGCATGGACCGAAATCGGCAGCGTGGCGATCGGTGATGTGATCACCAAAGTCTCGCCCCACGGCGATCAATGGCGGCTCAACGGCGAAAAGTTCTACAGCACCGGCAGCATCTTTTCCGACTGGATCGACGTCTACGCCCAACGCAGCGACACCGGTGGCGACGTGATCGCCGCCGTGCGCACCCGTCAACCCGGCATTGTGCAGAGCGATGACTGGGATGGTTTTGGCCAGCGCACCACCGGCAGCGGAACGTCGCGGTTTATCGATGCCGAAGTCGACGCCGAAAACATCATCGACTTCGCAACCCGTTTCAAATACCAGACTGCGTTCTATCAACTGGTGCTGCTGGCGTCCCTGGCCGGCATCGGCCGCGCCGCGTTACGCGATGTGGCGCATCAGGTGCGCGAGCGCAAACGCATCTACAGCCATGGCAATGCCCCGCATGTCAGCCAGGATGCGCAGGTGCAGCAGGTGGTCGGTGAGATTGCGGCGTTGGTGTATGCGGCCGAGGCCAGCGCGTTGAAGGCGGCGCAACCGGCGCAAAGGGCTTATGAGGCACGCTTCTCGGGTGATGATGCGTTAGAACAGGCGGCGAATGTCGCGGCGGAAATCGAATCGGCCAAGGCGCAAGTGGTGGTCACCGAATTGATCCAGCGCGCGACCAGTGAACTGTTCAATGCGCTGGGGGCTTCGGATATTCGCCAGGGGAAATCCCTGGATCGGCATTGGCGCAATGCGCGGACGGTGTCGTCGCACAATCCGGTGATCTACAAGGCGCGGATTATCGGGGATTGGGCGATCAACGGGACCGAACCGCCGTTTGTGTGGCAGATCGGGAATGGGCCGCAGCGCAAGTGATGTGTCGTCAGGGATGACGCCTTCGCGGGCAAGCCCGCTCCCACATTTTGAAATGCGTTCCCCTGTGGGAGCGGGCTTGCTCGCGAAAGCGCCAGACGGGTCGCCGCAGAAGTTGGATGTGGGTAAGATATGAGCCCTTCCCGCAGCCCACCTTCGGCGCCCCGCCGAATAAGCCGATTCCATGCCTTTCGAACTCAGCGTTGACCTCACCACCCTGGCCATTCTGGCCTTTGTCGCTTTCATTGCCGGTTTCATCGACGCCATCGCTGGCGGTGGCGGTCTGCTCACCACCCCGGCCTTGCTGACCGCCGGCCTGCCGCCGCACCTGGTGCTGGGCACCAACAAGTTGAGTTCGACCTTCGGCTCGGCCACCGCCAGTTTCACCTTCTACCGCCGCAAGCTGTTCCATCCGAAGCAATGGGTACATGCCATCGTCGGCACGCTGGTTGGCGCGTTGACCGGTGCAGTGGTCGCGCATTATCTGCCCGCTGAATGGCTGAACAAGATGCTGCCGGTGATCGTCTTCGCCTGCGGCGTGTACCTGTTGTTCGGTGGCACGCCGAAAGCGCCGCTGGACAGCGACGCGCCGATCAAGAAAAAGTGGCAATCGACCCAAGGCTTCAGCCTCGGTTTCTACGATGGCGTGGCCGGCCCCGGCACGGGTGCGTTCTGGACCGTCAGCAGCCTGCTCATGTACCCCATCGACCTGGTGAAGGCCAGCGGCGTGGCACGCAGCATGAACTTCGTCAGCAACATTGCGGCGCTGTCGGTGTTCG